>JAFVAX010000037.1 GCA_017480285.1 Paludibacteraceae bacterium
TCTCTTCGGGCTTATGCCCAAAGCAGTTGACGAAGGTTGGTTGCTCGTTTTTTTCTCTTCGGGCTTATGCCCGAAGCAGTTGACGAAAGTTGGTTGCTTGTTTTTTTTCTCTTCGGGCTTATGCCCGAAGCAGTTGACGAAGGTTGGTTGCTCGTTTTTTTTCTCTTCGGGCTTATGCCCGAAGCAGTTGACGAAGGTTGGTTGCATGTTTTTCTTTTTCTTTTCGTTTCTTATTTTCCTTGGACGCAGATAACTATTTCTCCTTTTGGTTGGTTTTGAGTGAAGTAGTTGGTAAGTTCGGCGAGTGTGCCGCGGTGGTGTGTCTCGTGCAGTTTGCTTATCTCGCGTGCCACAGTGGCTTGTCGGTCTGGTCCTAATACCTCCGCAAGTTGTGTAAGTGTCTTGAGCAGTCGGAATGGTGATTCGTAGATAATGAATGTCTGGTCAAGTGTTGCGAGTTGCGATAGACGTGTTTGTCTGCCTTTTTTCTGTGGCAGGAAGCCTTCGAAATAGAAACGGTCGTTGGTAAGTCCTGAACTGACGAGTGCCGGAACAAAGGCTGTCGGTCCGGGCAGACACTGCACCTCGATGTCGTTTTTGACGGCTTCACGCACAAGCAGGAAACCCGGGTCGGAGATGGCGGGTGTGCCTGCGTCAGATATGAGAGCGATGGTCTTGCCTTGTTTGAGTAGTTCAATGACTTGTCCGACTGTCTCGTGTTCGTTGAACTTATGGTGCGAGCGGCAAGGTGTGTGTATGTCGTAGTGGTGCAGAAGTACGCTACTTGTGCGCGTATCTTCTGCAAGGATGAGGTCGGCTTCTTTCAGAATACGGATTGCTCGAAGCGTTATATCTTCAAGGTTGCCAACGGGTGTGGGTACGACATATAACATTGCTGATTGTTTTTTCGGGTGTTAGAAGCGTCGTTTGAGCAGGTTGTAGAATAGTTCGTAAGCCTGCGAGTTGGTATCCCAATGGAACTTACGGCTTATGTATTCCAAAGCATCGTTGAGCGAGTTCATATTGTTCAGTTTGTCAATGGTTTGCAGCATTTTCTCTGCATCTCCACTGAACAGCTCGCGTTGGAACAGATAGCGGTCGGCAATACTCATTGCACGGCGTATGTCGGTTATAGGTGGCAAGAGTGTTGCACTTGAAACAGGTGTCTGCTGCACAGGCTCATGTTCTACTGCTTCTTGCTCTTGTTCGGGTTCTTTCGTTTCCGTTTCGGGTTCTATTGTTTCCGTTTCCGGTTCTTTCGTTTCCGTTTCGGGTTCTATTGTTTCCGTTTCCGTTTCTATTGTGTCGTATGCGGCAGTTTTGTTGTTATGAATAGTGTCTTGCAGGTCGCGTATCTGTTGCTTGTAGGTTTCGATGAGCGTTAGTGTTTCTGCAAGTTGCTGTTCAAGTGCGGTTTTCTTGTTGTTTTGCTCTTCTATGCAGAGGCGGAGGGCATTGATTTGTTTTTCTTTTTCTTCGTTGGCCGCCTGCATTTGCAACAATTCGTTGTCAAGTCGTTGTTGGAGTGCGTCAAGTTCGCTACGCATCCGGCTTATGGCTGATTTTATTTCTTCGTACATGGTGGTTTCCTTTTTTTACTTCGGGCTTACGCCCGAAGCAGTTGACGAAAGTGGTTTTCTTTTTTACTTCGGGCTTACGCCCGAAGCAGTTGACGAAAGTGGTTTCCTTTTTTTACTTCGGGCTTACGCTCGAAGCAGTTGACGAAAGTGTTTTTCTTTTTTACTTCGGGCTTACGCCCGAAGCAGTTGACGAAAGTGTTTTATTTGGTTGCGTCTTCAAGTTTGCGCATAATGGAGAAGATGAAAAGTGCTGAAAGTGAGCAGAGTACGATAAGAATGGTCCATAGCGCCCAGAGAGGCAGGTGCTGCCACAACATTCCAATGATAGAAACGAGGTAGTTGCCTATGGCTGTTGCTGCGAACCAACATCCCATCATTGCACCTTTGTATTTTGGTGGTGCTACTTTGCTGACGAAACTTATTCCCATAGGTGAGAGGAAGAGTTCTGCGAAGGTCAGTACCAAATAGGTAGAAATAAGCAAGTTAGGCGATACGAGCGACACTTCTGCTCCTGCTGCAAGTTCGCTTGGTGCAGGCAAACCGATTGAGCCGAGCGTCATAATAAGGAAGCCGACTGCCGCAATGATCATACCGATACCAATCTTGCGAGGTGCTGATGGCTCTTTGCTCCGTTTGGCAAGCATTCCGAAGAAAGCGAGCGAGACGGGTGTGAGTGCTACTACGAAGAAGGGGTTGAACTGTTGGAATATCTGTGGTAAGATTTCTATTTCCGACGGCATCTGTAAGTAGCGTATGGCAATACCTCCAACGGCCAGTATTGTAACTATGGATGCTATCAACTTGTTGCGGCCGGTTTTCGATTGGAAAATAGCAAACAGTCCATACACACCGACAACAGCAAGTACAAGGTTCCAAATATCAAACCCGATACGGGTAAGTCCGTGAGCGGAGTGTTGTGTGTAGTCGCGTGCAAAGAAGGTGAGAGTGAGTCCGTTTTGGTGGAATGCCATCCAGAAGAATATAACCACTGCAAATACGAGCAACAGTGCTACGATACGGTTTTTGGTTTGTTGAGGAGTGAGTTCTTCGATCTGAATGTTGGCTTTGGCTGCTTGCTTGACATTGACATCAGCGTGTTTGAAAGTAGAGCGGAAGCATACATAGATAAGCATTGACACAATCAGACTGACGCATGCCACTGCAAATCCCCAGTGATAGGCACTTGAAAGGGTTGTAATATAATTATCAGCAAAAGTGGTAAGGTCGTTGAGGTCTGCACCTTGCGCGCTTGCTAAATTAGTGAATCGTTGCAGGTTCTCGGGTGTTATAGTTGAGTTGAGATATTGGTGTGCGAGTGCCGGTATTTGTCCGTCGTAGGTAAAACCACCGTTTTTCATTACATATTGTGTAATTTTTGTAGCGGCGGTAGGTGCGAAGAGTGCGCCGATATTGATAGCCATGTAGAAAAGCGAGAAGGCAGTATCGCGTCGGTCTGCATATTTGGGGTCGTCGTAGAGGTTACCGACAAGCACTTGCAGGTTGCCTTTGAAGAGTCCCGTTCCGAGTGCTATGAGGAAGAGCGAGCCTATCATGATGGCAATGCCACTCATATCGTTACCAACAGGTATGGAGAGGCATAGATAGCCTACAAACATAATGCAAATACCTGATGTAACCATTTTTCCGTATCCGAAGCGGTCAGCCAAGATACCACCTACGAGCGGGAGGAAATAGACTAAAGCGAGGAAAATAGCAAATATATTGGATGTTACACCTTCTGTGAAACCGAATTTTGCTTGCAAGAAGAGTGTGAAGATAGCAAGCATGGTGTAGTAACCGAATCGTTCGCCAGTGTTGGCAAGTGCAAGGGCATATAAGCCTTTGGGTTGATTTTCAAACATAATGTATAAGGGTTAGAGTTTTTAACTTTTTTGTTGTTTATCTTTTTTTGTTTCCAGACTTTTGAATTAAACTTTACAAATTTACATTTTTTTTCTCAATTTTGCAAGAATTTTATAAAAAGGGAGCATTTCGCCTTCAAAGTGAAATGCTCCTTTAAGAGAAAACCATTTTTACCAACTATTTTACTAATACTTTTTCTATGTCTTGTTCGTTTCTAACAAGATATACACCTTGTGGCAAAGTTATTGTCTTATAGACAGATGCGTCAAGTTGTGTGCTTGTTACGAGTTTTCCTGTAGGGGTATAAATTTGAATTTGTGCCACTTGACTGCTGATAATTGTTATTTGTCCTTTTCCGCTTATTACGCTGAAGTTGTTGTTGGTGTTTTCAATTTCTGTTGCTACTTCCTGTTGCTGTTTTGCTTCGTAGAAGGCATCGCGACTTAGCGTGCGCATGATTTTTGTTGTTTCAAGACTGCCCAGTAGGAACGACTCGCAAGGTTGGAAACTGCCTTCTTGTTCTTTCCACCAGTTTGAGTCGCCGTTCCATTCGGGTTGTACGCGGAAGAAGGGTTCGCCGAATTCTTTGTATGCAAAACTCGGGTTTCCGCCCATGACGAATGGCAGTTCGTCGGGTGTCTCAACATCTTTTGGTCCGATGGTTGGTCTTGGGGCTGAAACGAAGTGGTTGGCACCATTTATGGTTGCACCCGTTTCACTCTCAAGCACTACATAGTGGAATGTCCAATATGGTTTGCCGCTATTGTTAATCATCTTGAATATATAAGGTTGATTAGCAAGGATGTAGCGTCCGTCTGCATGTGTGGTATAACCGGTTTGGAACACTTCTTCAACACCGTGTGTGGTATTGTCGATGATGTCGTCTGTGCGGTCTTCATCAAGGAAGTACAAGTAGCAGTATGCCATTGAGTTATCAGCATCGGGGTTGACTGTCGGGCTTACGAACGAAGTCAGTTGTACGCTCTCGCCATCATCGGTGTCCCAAATTTTGTTCACTTTATAAGGCATACAAATGGGATAGTATGCGTTGTCCATGTATTTGCGCTTATGTCGTGCTTTGGCGATGACTGTGAAATCGTCGTACTCGTTGAATGCACCGCCGTGATAGAAAGTGAAATATACGGGTCTGTAAAGGTTGTCAACTCCATCGCCACCGAGTCCTGATACTGTCTCACCCGGGCTAATGACATAGTTCTTATGCCATTCCCAATGGGGGGTATGGTCGTCTTGTGTTACATATAGATAGCCGTATTTGTCATCTCCGCTGAGGACATTGGTCATTCCGTAATAGTAGTAGTTATCTTTGTTTCCGCTTGACAGAATGCTTATTGCACTGTTTTTATTATCTGCTTTGAATATACACAGAGCCTGCGGGTACTCGTTTTCGGGTTTAGCCCATACGGAGTCGATATGCCATTCTGAATAGTCTGTTGCTTTGTCGGGGAACTTGTACTCCCAGCGTTGCAGGCTCTCGCCGTATTTGTTGACCGCATCCTTGCGTTTGTTGATTGGAACGGCGAGGTTGTATCCGTTCTTGTAACTGTTTGCCGTGGCGTCTGATACGGTTGCCGTATAGATGGGATTGACAATGTTTCCTCCGTTGATTTGCACATTGGGTGCGAGCAGAGGCTGGTTCTCATCGCTACCTACCATAGTTATGGTACCACCATTGATGATGAGTTGTCCTAATGGTACGCCACCGCCGAGACCTTTGATGGACAGACCGATGGAATCGGTTGCCTCAAGCGTATTCTTCACATAATCAACATTATTTATGTCTTCTCCGGTAAACAATGAGATAGCCCCTTCAAGCCAGCGCAGGAAAGTCATATTCTTATACACATTTGTTCCGTTGCCGCTACCTTCGGTGAAGTTCCACTTGTTACCGTAAAGTGAAGAGTTCTGATATGATGATCCGCAAACGAGATAGTTGGACCACTCGGCGTAATAGGTTGTGTAATTGATGTAAATGAGCATGTCGCGTTTGTCAAGCCATTCGCCTATTTTTCCGATGGGTTTGACGAAGTTCTTCTTGTAGGTCATCTTGGTGGCGTTGGCGTGGTAGTTGGCGGGAACGATGTTTATATATCCTCCGTTGATGGTGTAAGTACCGTTTTCGCCACCGGTATAAAGCGGTGCCACTTTGTTTCCACAACCTGCAATGTCAAGCGAGCCGTACATATTTCTGTTTTCGGGCCAGAAAGCGTCAATAACGACATTGGCTGTCGCTCCGTCTTTTATCTCGATAGGCGAACTGTAACGCTTGTAGTAAAGTATGGTACTGTCGATAGGCGCACCGTCGGTGTCGAATTTCTTGTACATTGTGTTGTTGGTGCGCATCTTGAGTTTTATTCCCGCCGTACCGCCTTCCGAGCCAAGCAGTTCGTTGCTGCCGTTGAGGTGGAAACGCGATTCGCCTGACGGCACAAGGAATGCCGGTGTGGTATAGAGGAAGTCCCAAGTGGCGTAGTTCTTTGTACCATTCTCGAGCCAGTGGGTTACCACATAGGTTCTGTCTGTCACCGTGCTGTTGGCGGACTGCATAAAGGCATCTTCGAGATAGATGTCGCAATTTTGAAGTTGTGCCCAGCCGGCGTTGCTTGTGAACACATCCTGTTTGAGTTGGTCGAAGTTGCCGGTGAAATAGATTTTCTTGTTCGTTTTTGTACCCAAGCGGACATTCTTGAAGTCGAACAGTTCTTGAGCAACATAGCCTTTGTCGGTAGATTTGACGAACTTATATGCCTTGTCTGTTTCGCCCACTGCGGCACCGGAAGCCGTTTTCTCAAGGGCTGTCTCGGTGTCAGGCAGACGAATGGCATATCCGGAACCCGTACCTGTGGCACCGCCTTCCCAGAACTGCTTGTCCCATTGGTGGTACGAAGCGGGCGGATTAGTGTTGGTGCCCGGCATATAGACAGTAGTGTATTTCTGTCCGTTAGGGGAATAAGAGAGGTCGTACCAAGTGTAGTCGTAGAAGTCGAAGTTCTCCGCATTACCGAGCAGACCCACATTCACACCGCGTTTGGAGAATACGGTATAGATATGCCTTACCTGTCCGACAGTCTCGCGGGTATCCTCGTTTATGTCCCGCTTGAACTCGCCTGTCAGGTTGGTTTGCATAAGGGCTGTCTCGGGGTTGCTTATCGCTTTATTTGCCTGTGTGTCAGTGATGGACAGAACCACGCTTACGGGATTGCCGTCAGCATCGATAAAGTCAAGTCTCGCGTTGCCGTTGGCATCCTCCACACGCCTTGCCCAGACATAGAAGTAATCGTTGAGAGTGTAAGATTTGGTGCAAGACTGCTCTATTGTCCAACTTGTGGTAACGGCATTAAGATTACAACTATTTTCACATTTATTGCTATTTAACAAATGCCCATCATCTTCTTCACAAGTCCAACTATTCCAAGCAAGACTGTTACTCCAAGTTTCAAACTGCTGCTGGGTATTTGTATTGTCAATGGAATTTGCGGGCAATTGACCTGCTTCAAATCTTGAACTCGCATTATCCGCACCTTTGACCTCAATGGGTTCGTAGCGATAACTTGAAGAATATGCGGTTCGTGTTGTGGTATAATTGAAATCGCCACTTTGGAAGGAGCAGTCATACGAATGAGTATATACATTAGGGTTCACATCCACTAATGACCAACTCGATGTTTTTGTTTTACTGTGACTCGTTAATTGCCGCTTTGATCCTGTTGTACACTTATACACAAAGTTGTAAGTAGAAACATATCGATATTGTGTTATCTTCCACCTTCCAATACCACTTGTTTTTGTTTCTCTTTGGGAAGTTGTCGTTTCCGTTCTTTTTACAGTTGCTGTTCTGTCACGTCGATAAGTATAGTTTCTTGTTCTGTAAATCTTGTAGTATCCGTAATAGAAAGTACCTTCGGTATGTTTGAGGTCGGTAACGAGCATACCGTCCTGAGTGGGTTCGTAGTAGTATAGTGCTTCTGCCGAGTGGTCGGGACCGTTGCTTGTAGGTTGCAGATAAGTTTTCTTCTTTGTCGCCTCGTTGCTTCCCCAGCGGCTGTCGCCGTTCATCAACCGCACATTGCGCCCTGTATAGGCAGTGATAGTCTGTTCGTTGCCGAGAGTGTCGGTGTAAGTCCACAAACCCGCAGATGCGGTCATGTCGCGGAGGTTCTTAATTACATTGTCGCGCGTGTTCTGATAGAGCATATAGTAAGCCGACTTGTTCTGACTGATGTATATCTCGTCGAAGTATGCGTCGCCGTTAGCGGGGTTGAACAGACTCTCCTTGTAAGGCGATAGTTTGTCGCCCGGATTGTCGAAGGTAAGCACTTGTGCTTCAACCGAAAAACTTGCTACAAGAGCAAGCAGTAGTATGATAAAGTTTCTTTTCATTGTTATCATTTTCAGAATCGTTTATTTCACAATCTTATATTTAATGAGGCTGTATATAGCCCCTAATATACTCATAAACATTATAACAAACTTATCAGTAGTCAGTGGCAACTTTACTGTTGATTGTCCGTTATCATCTCCCTGAGCCCCGCCACCTTCGGGGGTTGCTCTTTTTTGGATATCGTTGCCTGTCAGGTTATCGTCGGCAAATTGCGCATCAAAATGCCTAACCGGTGTTGCGATAGCTAAAAAACTATGTGCAATGCCGGCACTATTTGTTATCTGTTCTGTTTTTTGTCGGTTTTGTGCTGTACTGTAACTGCTTCCGCCTGCGTTTCCTCCGTATGATTGCAACCTTGCGGAAGAAGTGGTATATAAGGCAGAACTGTTGTTATTTGCTTGTGTTACAATACGATTAGCATTATTTACTGTGTTAAAGGTATGTTTTGTCAGGTCGTTTTGGGTGGTTATAGGTACTGCCAAACCGTTTTCCGAACTTGCTTTATAGTAAGCGGAATTCAGTTTGGAGTACTTAATAAGGCTTTCTTTCTTATAGCCTGACTGTGCCTTGTGGGCTGTGTTCATATAACAAAGTGCGGACACAACAAAGGCGCATAATAACACTATCTTAAAATCAAAATCTTTCACTAATACCTTGAAATTGCTAAAAGCACTACAAAATTAAGATTTTTTTAAGAAAAAAGCAAGTTTTTCAGTAAAAAACTTGCTTTTTATTAAGAAAGTGCAAAACATTAAAAATAAATGCTACTTTTTTGTAGTTTCTGTTTTTGTAAAGTCCGACTTTGCAAAATGTTTTTTTATAATTTTTCAGTACTGTTTTTCTTTAGTTGTACGGCATATCCGTCAGCGGGACGGAGGTGTATGTGCAGAGTGTCGGTTTTGGTAAGTTCGGCTTGTTCGATTTGCAGTTCGTACGGGTTGTCTTGCCAATCGGTCTGTGGTGTGGAGCGATAGACGGTTGCGTGATATGCTCCGTTGTCGAGTATATCGGAGAGTGGGATATGCAGTTCGCGCGCCTGCTCATCGTTGATAGCACCGATGTACCAATCGTCGGAGTGGCGGTCTTTGCGGGCGGTAACGACAAAGTCGCCAATCTTGCCGTCCAAGATGTAAGATTTGCTCCAATCAACCGGAACCTGCTCCAAGAAACGGAAGGCATCAAGATGTTTGTCGTAACTCTCAGGCATGTCTGACAGCATCTGTAAGGGTGAATATAGCACCACATAAAGTGCGAGTTGTCGGGCGAGGGTTGAGTGTACGCGTGTTTGCGGATTTTTCGGGTTAGAGAAGTCGAAGGTGCCGGGTGTAAAATCCACAGGACCTGCAAGTTGTCGTGTGAAAGGCAGTACGGTGAGATGTTCTGCAGGTGAGCCACCGTCAACCGACCAAGCGTCCCATTCTTGTCCGCGAACGGCTTCGCCGGTCATGAGGTTGGGGTAGGTGCGACACAGACCTGTTGGCATAACACACTCGTGGTTGTCGATCATTATGTGTGCTTCGGCGGCTTTCTCAACTACACGGCGCATGTGGCGAACGCCGTATTGCGATTTATGCAGTTCTTTGCCGTCGAGCAGAGGATTGACATAGCCCGTTTTGACGGCATGAATATTGTATTTGTTGCAGAAAGCAAAAGTCTCGTCGAGTTGGCTCTCATAGTTCTCAGTCCATCCGCCTGTCTCGTTGTGTCCTATGATGTTCACTCCGTTTTGTTCGGCATATTCGGCTATTTTTTCGATATTGAAGTCGGGGTAAGGCTTGTTGAACTGCATCTTGAAGCCTTCGCCGGACCAGTCGCCGTCCCAGCCGTAGTTCCAGCCTTCGGCAAGTAGCCCTTTGATGCCGTGTTCGGCGCAGAACTTGATGTATTTTTTCATATTCTCGGTAGTGGCGCCATGGTTTGGTCCTTGTGACCAAGTGTGGTAGCCGAGGTGTATCGACCACCAGATACCCATATACTTCATTGGCATGATCCAACTTGTGTCTTCTATTTTGCAAGGTTCGTTGAGATTGACGAGCAGGTTGGAGGTTGCAAGTTCGTTCAGGTTGTCGGCAATGATAAAGGTGCGCCACGGGCTCATCATCTTACCCCATTTGCCATATACCTTAACTCCTGTACTCCAAGGTGTTATGTATGTTTTGAGTTCTGTCTGTCGGTTGGCGGTAGTGTCGGTGAAGAAGTTCTGTGCTCCGTAGTCAGTAAGGTTGGCTTCGTGCATACAGATATATGTGCCGTTGGGTAACTCCATTGTTATGGGTGAGCAGACTGTGTCGTTGATTTCAGAGAGAGGTCGTTTTTGCCACAGCCCTTCATAATATGGTGTGTTGTAGGGTATTGACCAAAGTTGCGGGTCTTGTGCAAAACGATAGGTGTTTTGTTCGTCAATGATTTGTAGAGAGTCGTTCTCTCCGAGGAACTCATATCGGAAAGCTATACCGTCGTTGAAGCAGCGGAAGCGGATAATGAGTTGGTGGGAGTCGTTTGCGTTTCGGTTTTTGAAGCGCAGTGCAAGTTCGTTGTAGTGGTTGATAACTTCGGTCTGCTGCCCCCAAGGTTGTAGCCAAGTGTCGTTGTGGGTTGTGCGGGTAACCTCTTTCAGTAGAAGGGAGTGTGTCCAGTCTTCTTCCCATAGTTTGAGTCCGAGTAGTGAGGTGTTGAGCAGTGGCTTGAGGTCTTTTTTGACGCTGAACTGTGCTTCGCCTGCAGGCGTTACGGTTATGCTTACTTCGAGCCGTGTGTCGGGCGATTCGAGCAGATAGTTGCGTTTGCAACCGGCAAAAACGAGGGTTAATGCAATGAGTGCGATAAGATTAAGGTTTTTAAACATAGTAGTGTTTTTTTTGACTTCAGGCTTACGCCTGAAAAAGTGAACGAAGATGGTTTGCTAATTGTTATTTTCAGTCATTTGCTATATTTTGGAATAATTGTTAATTTCAGCGATTTGCTATATTTTGGAATAATTGTTAATTTCAGCGATTTGCTATAATTTGATTCAGTTTACTGTTCTGTAGATGCCACCCGGCAATGAGCGCACAAGTCCCATGAACTCAAGTTGCATCAAGAGGTCGGCTATTTGGCTGTATGGTCTCTTGCATTCAAGTACTATGTAGTTGATATGCATACCTTCTTCTTCTGTTTTCAGCAGGCGAACGATTTGTTCTTGTTCAGGGGTAAGCTCTTGAAAGAGTGAGGTTTGTACTTCCTGTTTTGGCCGGTTGGCATCCCATTGCATAGCCATTATGAGGTCGTCGGCAGAGGTGATGAGTTCGGCTTTGCGCTCGCGTATGAGTGTGTTACAACCGGCTGACACTTCGTCGCTTACCCTTCCGGGGAAAGCCATCACATCGCGACTGTAAGAGTAAGCCATGTTGGCAGTTGTGAGCGAGCCGCCTTTCTGTTTTGATTCAACAACAACTGTAACATCCGACAGTCCTGCAATGATGCGGTTGCGGGCTATGAAATTGAAGCGGTCGGGTTGTGTGCCGGAAGGAAACTCTGTTATTATTCCGCCGTTTCGGAGCGATTCGGTTGCTACTTGTCGATGCACGAAGGGGTAGATACGGTCAAGTCCGTGTCCGGGAATAATAAGTGTTGGTATGCCTGTTTCTATTGCGGCACGATGGGCAGTTACATCAATGCCGTATGCAAGTCCGCTGACGATGGTTACATGCTCCAATCGTTGAGCAAGTTCAACTACAAGTTTGTGGCACAGGTCTTTACCTTGTTGGGTTGGCATTCGAGTACCTACGATGGAGACAAAATGTCCTTGGTTAGGTTCGATATTTCCTTTTGCATAGAGTAGTAAAGGGCAATCGGGACACTGACGAAGTCGGAAAGGATAGGTGCTGTCGTTGTAGTAGTATGTTTGTATGTTGTGCTGAACGATGAAGGCTACTTCCTTGTTTGCACGCTCGAGTGCGTTTTTTTTGCCATTTTGTATGTTGTTGGCAAAAGTAGCAGACATAACTTCTGTAAGTTGCTTAAGGTCAGCCGAAAAAAACTCTGCAGCGCCACCGAAATGCTCAATAAGTTGCTTGGCATGTTTGAGTCCGATGTCAGGTAGCATTTGTATGGCTATTTGATATTTAAGTTGCTCGTTCACTTACGATTACGCTTATAAAAGAGAAAAATGATTATCGATCCTATGGTTGCTCCTAATATATCTGCCACCCAGTCAAGCCATTCGCCGGTGCGGGGCGGAAAATAGTATTTTTGCAGAAGTTCAATCACCCCGCCATAAACAGTGGCTATTGCAATGGTAGTGAGGGCGTTTGAAAGAGTCCGTATATGGTTTTTAATGTTTGCCCAAGCGAGTGTTAGGGCAAAACCAAGGTACATAAGTATGTGTACAAACTTGTCTAAGTGTGGTATGCGTATCGGCTTGGGCAGAGATATGGAAATCGACGGAGTGGCGAGTGAGCAGATCATTATGCCCACTGCCACAATAAGAGCCGGTATGTAGAGTTGATATTTAATAGTGTTCAAGCGCAATGCAATACTAATTATTAACTATTACCTATCAACTAATCAGGCAGTGTCCTGTCATTTCTTTAGGTTGCTCAATACCGAGTATATGCAGTATTGAGGGAGCCACATCAGCGAGTATGCCGTTTTCTACTTTGGCGTTTTTGTTGTCGCTTATATATACGAAGGGCACGGGATTAAGCGAGTGTGCAGTGTTGGGCGTACCGTCTTCGTTGATGGCGTGGTCGCAGTTGCCGTGGTCGGCAATGATGATTATTTCGTATCCGTTTCGGCGGGCTGCTTCAACTGTCTCATTAACACAGATGTCGATAGCCGTAATGGCTTGTTGGATAGAGTTATAAACACCTGTGTGCCCTACCATGTCACCGTTGGCGTAGTTAAGTATGATGCAGTCGTATTTCTGTGAGTTGAGTGCATCTCTGAGGGCGATTGTTACTTCCGGTGCTGACATCATCGGTTGTAAGTCGTAGGTAGGTACTTTTGGCGATGGAATAAGTATGCGGTCTTCGCCTTCAAACTCGGCTTCGCGACCACCTGAGAAGAAGAATGTAACATGTGCAAATTTCTCTGTCTCGGCAATACGGAGTTGGCGCAGTCCTTGTTTCGACACAATCTCGCCTAAAGTGTTGGTTACATTCTCTTTCGGGAAGAGTATGTGTAAGCCTTTGAAACTTGAGTCGTATGGTGTCATGCAGTAGTATTGCAGGTCAGGTATGGTGTGCATACCTTGTTCAGGCATGTCTTGTTGTGTGAGGGCGATGGTTATCTCTTTTGCGCGGTCGTTGCGGTAGTTGAAGAAGATAACCACATCTCCTTGTTCGATGGTAGCAAGCGGTTGTCCGTTGCGCACATGCACAATGGGTTTGATAAACTCGTCGGTTACGCCATTGTCGTAGCTTGCACGCATGGCGGTGAGCATATCTTCGAACTCGTTGCCTTTTCCGCTTACGAGCAGGTCGTAGGCTTCTTTTATTCGTTCCCAGCGTTTGTCGCGGTCCATAGCATAGAAGCGTCCGCATATACTTGCTATCTCGCCTGCTGTTTGGGCGCAGTGTTTCTCAAGTTGTTCGATGAAGCCGATACCTGATTTAGGGTCGGTGTCGCGTCCGTCCATGAAACAGTGGATGAAGGTCTTGCCTTGCAGTCCGTATTCCTTGGCTATGTTGCAGAGGAAGAAAAGGTGGTCGAGGCTTGAGTGTACGCCACCGTCGGAGGTGAGTCCCATAAAGTGTATTTTCTTGCCCGTCTGTTTAGCATATCCGAAAGCCGATTGTATCTCAGGGTTCTGCATTATACTGCCGTCTTTGCAGGCGCGGTTGATTTTTACAAGGTCTTGATAGACAACGCGTCCGGCACCTATGTTGAGGTGTCCCACTTCGGAGTTACCCATTTGTCCGTCAGGCAGACCAACATTCTCGCCGCTTGCCTGAAGTTGAGAATTTGGGTAGGTCTGAAGCAGTTTGTCCCAGTGAGGTGTGGAGGTACAATAGATAGCGTCGGCTGTGTCTTTGTGTCCGATTCCCCAGCCGTCGAGAATCATAAGTAATGCTTTTTTCATTTTATTATAGTTTTATCTTTTCATCATACGGTCAATCATGCGTTTGTCTTCGTTCTCGCGCAGTGTCTGTCGTTTGTCGTAGTTATGTTTGCCTTCGCAAAGTGCAATCTCGAGTTTGGCAAGTCCGTTTTCGTTTATGAACAGCCTAAGTGGCACAATAGTCTTGCCTGACTCTTGTGTAAGTCGTTTGAGTTTTCTGAGTTCGCGTTTGGTAAGCAGTAGTCTTCTGTCGCGTCGCGGTATATGGTTTGAGTACGAGCCAAACTTATATTCAGAGATATTCATGTTCTTGACCCATAGCTCATTGCCATAGAAAAGGCAATATGTATCGACGAGCGAGGCTTTGCCGTCGCGTATGGATTTTATCTCCGTACCGAATAGTTCAATGCCGGCTGTATATGTCTCTAAAATGAAATAATCAAAGCGTGCACGCCGGTTCTGTATGTTGATATCTTGTCGTTTATGCATAGTTTTTTAGTTTTAACCTACAAATTTACAAAAAAGACATTAAATTTACAAATTTTTGTATAATTAGGATTTTTTATGTATTTTTGTGGGGTGTAATGACAATGTTTGTATAAGACTCTTAAATATCGGATAAATATGAAAAAGGTTCTCGTTTTTTGTGTTTTTGTGTTCAGTATTATGCAAGTGTGTGCTACTCGTAGGGCTTTGATAATCGGTATTGGTAATTATCCGGCACGGAGCGGTTGGGCGCAAATAAACGGCGATAAAGACATTCCGCTTGTCAAACAGATGCTTTTGAAAAATGATTTTCGAGAAGAGAATATGCAAGTCTTACAAAATGAGCAAGCCACTTTCAGTGGTATCTGCTCTGCGTTTGAAAAACTGATTAGTTCAAGCGAGACTGACGATATAGTGTATATACATTTTTCCGGTCATGGTCAGCAGATAACTGACATTAACGGCGATGAACCTTCAGGAATGGACGAAGCATGGATACCTTACGATGCTCAATATGCTTATAAGAAAGGCGTTTATGAAGGTGAGAACCACCTTGTTGATGACAAACTCAACGACTTTTTGATGCGTTTGCGACAAAAAATAGGTGAGGACGGCAAGATTGTCGTTGTGGCTGACGCATGCCATAGCGGTGGAGGAACGGCCGCCAATGGTGTGGAAAACAAAGATGAGTATGTCGTCAGGGGCAGTCAGGACGCATTTGTTGTACCTGCTGTGGATGTCAGTTTCGACAATAAGAAGCAGAATGAGATTGATTGGGTTTTCATAAGTGCTTGCAAGTCATATCAATGTAATTACGAGTATCGCGGTAACGGCTCGCTCACTTACTGTATATCGGAAGTGGCTGATATTATGTCGGAGTTGTCATATACACAGTTGCAGTCGGAGTTGAAGCGGTATATAAACAAAATTATTCCTTTTCCCCAAACTCCTCAAGTGGAGGTGCCGGAGAAAAGGAATACGATACCTATTTTTTAAATTACAAATCCCGAACTACTGTTTCACATTGCGCTTCAAGGCTTTGTCAATCATGTTTTTGAGGTTGGCATTCTGCGTCTGTACATCACGACGGATGATAGGACGGAAGTCTTGAGCGTAGCGGCATTTGGCAGGGCGGATCTTCAAGTCGTCGAATGTACCTGACACATCTACACCTAAATAGATAGGTCTGAGAAGCGATATATGGTAGTCGAAACTCATGTCGAGGTTATGTCTGCCACCGACAGCCGCCATATACTTGTCCAGAGTAATGCAGAAGGGGTAGATGTCAATCTCATTGCGGAAGAGAGTGGCTTGAACGCTGACGCTATCTACAAGGTTCTCTGTCTTTTTCTTGAAGAGCAGGATTTTGGCTATTTGTCCGAAAGTCTCGCTGTCGAGCAAGACGAGGTCTTTGCCTGAGATACTGACTGCACCGCGTGTGGTACTCGTCTTGAGTTCGTATTTCGAGTTGACATAAGTCTCAGCCGCAAGGTGGAACTCGCCTGCACCGCGGAAACTGCGGAGCATAGGCATCATAGTGTCGATTTGCGGAATCATATTGACTAGTTCCTGCAAATTGATGTCAAGCATGTGGTAGTCAAGTCCGACGAAGATATGGTTTCGACGCGGTGTCTTGTACATAGCAGTGAGTTGCAGTTTGGCTGCGTTGCAGATAAAGCCCATCTCTTCGAGTATCAGCACACCGTCTTTTACATAGAGTCGTCCTCCGAGGTCGCGTGCCACTTGGTCAAACACGAGGGCTTCTTTTATCTGTGTGGTGAGCGATACATCCACATCTCCCGGAACGAGGAATGGTCCTTTATCCGACGGTTCTTCTTTGGCTTCCTGCTGAGCCTGTTCAACAGTCTCTTCCGAACCGTGGTCGCTGCTTACGAGTGCCATAAGTTCGTTGACATCGGTGTGGTCGCTGACGAAACTGAGTTCGCCTGTCAGTATTTTTTCTTTGCGTAGCCAGCCACCTATGTCGTTGATTTTTCCTTCGAGAGCAAAGTCGCTGTTGCCGATGATGACCTGACTTTTCTTGATTTGACAATGGCGGTTGGAATAGTCGAACTCAATGCTTGGTATCTCGATGTCTTCTGCAAACTGTGCCATCTTAAGAAGTCCGTCTTGCAGACTGACGCTAAGGCGCGGGTTCCATTGCAAAAGGATGTTCTCTTCCTTTTCGTTGTAGGAGGCTCCGGCTGTTACTTTTAGTGCAGCCGTCTTAGCCGACATATCAGGCATAGAAGCAGTGAGAGCATTGGTTGAAACGGTTGCACGGAGTTGTGGCTGCGACTTGTCTTTGCGAGTGCCTTTGAGTTCGGCTTTCAAACTGCTTTTTGTGAGATGCGCTTTTGTGTCAGCGTATGAACCTTGAAGGTCGTCGAAAGCAAGCGAGATATCTGCTGTTGGGATAGCTTTTGAGTCAGCAAGGTTATATTCGATATATGCGTCGATTTCAGGTGATTGGACCTTACCAACAATACTATCCATTTTAAGAGCAAGATTACCTATCTGACCTTTAAGTTTTGCGTATAGTACATTTGAGTTGGTCAGTATGTCGCTTAGGTCGGCAGTGAGTGATGTTTGTCCTAACTGTGTTTGCAGTGTGGGCATAGTGATGTCAAGCGGTGTGCTTTCGATGTCAAGTTTAGCCCAGCGGGTTGTTTTCTTTACGCTTGCGTTGTTAGGAAGTGAGATGTTTGCTTTAAGTGTTGATGTCTTGACTGTTATGGTGTCGTACCAGATATCAATGTTTGCGAGTGTGAATTGTCCGTTTATAGCACCTTTGTCAAATTTCATATTAGTGAAATCATCAAGTCTGCCTTTCACTTTGGCTGTTCCTTTGATACCACCTTTCAGATTGACAGGCATTTCAGTGAGGAACGGTTGTGCGTCAGCGAGTTGTCCGTTGAGGTTAGCATTTAGGTCAAGCAGTATGTTGCCCATAAGGTCGGAGGCTGTACCTGTGGCAGAAAGGCTTGTCTTGCTTGTCTGCGCCTCAAGTTTGTTTATTGTGGCATTACTGTTGGCCTGCTCGTTGAGGTCAATATGTGCTTTGGCGGCAAGTTCTTTTATCTCAATAGGTTGCGGATAAACTTCTTTATAGAGAATCTTACCATCGTTAAGTGAAAGGACTGCATCAACAAGTGGCATTTCGGTTGCACTGTATCTGCCTGCCAGTGTGGCTTCTGCCTTAAGAGTGGCTTTCTCGATGTTAAGCCCTTCTGGTAATGGAAGCATCTCTTTTGGAACGAGCGCAAGCAGGTCATTAACAGCACATTCGCTTACTGCCACATTGATATTCATAGGTATAGTGTCGGCATATTCTGCTGAACCATTGGCTGTGAGTTCGATGTTGTTGATTTTGGCTTTCAGTTTGAGTTTGGGCAGGTTGGCGGTAATGTTGTTTATATCAACCGCTGTTGATTTGCTTTCTAAAGAAAGTGCGATGTTGTCGAAGTGGAACTGCTTAAAGCCTATATCTGCCTTTTTGAGGTCAATCGAAAGGTCGATGTCGTCCAGACTTCTTGCTGAACCACTGACTGTTATGTCTTTGAGGTTGGCGCAGATGGTGTCTTTGTCGTCAGCAAAAACAAGGTTCTTGGCTATTATCTTCAAACCGCCTACTTTCAGTTCGTCGAAAGGCAGTGTAAAAGCCGAAGTGTCGGTTTGCACGGTGTCCGATTTTGGGAAGAAATCAAGGTTGTTTTCGCCTGACGGATTGATATACAGACAAGCATTAGCGTTCTTTATCTGCACTTCACGGATGTCGAGTGTGTTGTGGTTTAGAAACTGCATCACATCAATCGTTGCTACCACTTCGGGTGCAGAGAGGACGGTGTCGTTGGGCGTGCCGTCAATGTGATTGACGATATATATACCTTTGGCACGAAGTCCCACTTCGGGGAAAGTGGAGAAGACGGTCAGATCGACTTCGCCTATTCGGTGTTCGGTAAGGATATATTCTTTTGCCACATCACGCACGATAGGTGTGAGTTTCTCAGGTGTGAACACTACATAACATACTATTGCTGCGGCTATTATCACCAACGCTACTATGACAGCGAGTGTGATACCGAATATCTTGAAAAAGCGTTTCATTTTATTTTAGCGTAAGTTGTTGTATTACCAAAAGTATCTTTAATTTTAAGAGTAGTTGAGTTTATTAAAACAATAGTGTATGGTTTAGGTACACTTGCTTCACTTGCATTCATCATGTGAACATAAGTAAGTTTTGTTTTATTATCAACCCACCATTGAAACCAACCATTTCCGTGATAATCGGCAAGAACATCAGATTCATATGTTGCTTTTTCTTCGTCCCCATTTGCTTCGTACCAGCAATAACCCCAGCGGGCATTTTCGTTTTCGCTAATATCGCTTTCTACTAAATCACTTTTATAAACCCAATAATCAGTGAGCATACTTTGATTTTCCCACTTACCAATCAGTACATCTTCTACTGAAGTTGTGTTATTCGGTTCATCAGTCGGCTTGCAAGAGGTGAACGATAATGCCATCAAACCGATAAGCATTATCAGATTAAACGCTTTTTTCATAAGTTGTTATGTTTTTGTTTGGTTTATGCTTTCTCTATCTCAGCACATATTTGTAAATCATTTATCTCTATTGTAGCAGTCGGGTTCAAAATGATGTCTTCAAATCGAATTTCTTTGGCGAGTACTTGAGTGGCGACATACTGTCCGAAATTTTTGAGAGCATCTTCCAAAACAGAGTTTTGCTCAAGTGTTACAATTATCTTGTCGGTTATCTCTAATTCTATTTCTTTTCTCATGTTCTGCAAGCGGTTGACAAGTTCGCGGGCTATACCTTCTTTTTCAAGTTCGGGTGTTACTTCAATGTCAAGCGCCACAGTCAGGTTGCCTTCGCTCACTACAAGCCATCCGGGCATATCTTCGGTCAGGATATCAACATCGTCGCGCTCTATAACTACTTGACTGTCAGAAAGCAAAAGACTTATCTGTCCGTCTTTGTCAAGTTGTGCGATATCTTTTTGAGACAGTCTGCCGAGTTGTGCTGCAAGTTCCTTCATCTGCTTGCCGTATTTTTTTCCAAGCACTTGGAACTTAGGCTTTATTTTATGTATGAGCGCTACGGACATATCATCGTTGGTTGCCACAACTAACTCTTTGACATTCACTTCCTGACAGATGAGGCTTGCCACATGTTCGAGTTGCTCTTTTGTCTTACTGTCGCTGACAGGAACGATGGCTTTTAGCAGTGGTTGTTTCACTTTCTTGTCGGCTTTGCGACGCAGAGCAAGCACGAGCGAGGTGATGCGTTGCGCAAGTTGCATACACTCTTCCAAGTACTTGTCAATCTGATTTTTGTCAGCCTCGGGGAATTTTGCAAGGTGGACACTATCAGAACAGCCAATATTGGCTGTTACATTCAAATCGGTTGTTTCTGTCAGGTCGCGGTAGAGGCGGTCTGCATAGAATGGTGCGATAGGTGCCATCAGTTGTGCCACTGTCTTAAGGCATTGATATAATGTTGAGTATGCCGCTTTCTTGTCGTCATTGAGTCCGCTTGTCCAGAAGCGTTTGCGGTTCAGTCGTACATACCAGTTAGAGAGTTCGTCTTGTACGAAGTCAGATATGGCGCGACCGGCACTTGTAGGGTCGTAGTTTTCAAAACTTGCGGTTACTTCTTCTACAAGTGTGTTGAGTTTAGAGAGTATCCAGCGGTCTATCTCTTGCAAATCATTGTTCCTTACTCTTTGTTCCTTGCTCCAGCCGTCCACATTAGCATAGAGTGCGAAGAAGGAATAAGTGTTGTAGAGTGTTCCGAAGAATTTACGGCTTATCTCTGCCACACCGTCTTTGTCGAACTTGAGGTTGTCCCAAGGTGCACTGTTGGTAAGCATATACCAGCGTACAGCGTCTGCACCGAAGTTGTTGAGCATCTCAAACGGGTCGATAGCATTGCCGAGCCGTTTCGACATTTTTTGTCCGTTCTTGTCAAGCACCAGACCTGTGCTTATCACATTGCGGTAAGCCACTGTTCGGTTTATCATTGTATGTATAGCGTGCAGAGTGAAGAACCAACCGCGTGTTTGGTCAACACCTTCTGAGATGAAGTCGGCTGTGAGAGGAGCATCTTCGTTCTCAAACGGGTAATGCACCTGTGCGTATGGCATAGCACCTGAGTCGAACCAAACATCGATAAGGTCAAGTTCGCGATACATCGGTTGCCCTTTGTCAGACACAAGGACGATGCCGTCCACATACGGGCGGTGAAGGTCGATAACCTTCGGGTCGTAGTTCTCTTTCGAGTAGTCGCCTACAACATGGTTCTTCCAAGGGTTCTCTTTCATCAGTCCTGCTTTGACTGCTTTGTCTATTTCGTCAAACAGTTCTTTTACGGAACCAATGCATATTTCTTCTTGTCCGTCTTTTGTTCGCCATATAGGCAGTGGTGTTCCCCAATAGCGTGAGCGTGAGAGGTTCCAGTCGTTAAGGTTCTCAAGCCAACGGCCGAAACGCCCTGTGCCGGTCGATTCAGGTTGCCAACGGATAGTCTTGTTGAGGCTTATCATCTCATCGCGAGCGGCTGTTGAGCGGATAAACAACGAGTCGAGCGGGTAATAGAGTATGGGAGTGTCAGTACGCCAGCAGTGAGGGTAGTTGTGCAGGTGTTTCTCAATCTTGAACACTTTGCCGTCTGCTTTCATATCCATGCAAAGGCGTATGTCAATGTTCTCTGACTTGAGAGCAAGTTGTTCGTCGTAGCGTCCGTTGGTCCAGAAGTGCTCCTTGTCGTATGCGTTTTTGACGAATTGTCCTTGCCATTGCTCGTAGCCTGAGTGTATGTTTTCTTTTACGAATTGCTCGTTCAAGTCAGAGAGATTGAAATACTTGCCTGCAAAATCCACCATCGGTCGCTGTTCTCCGTTGCCGGTTATCATATACAATGCCGGAACGCCGGCCTGCTCTGCCACGCGCTTGTCGTCAGCACCGAAGGTAGGAGCGATATGTACTATGCCCGTTCCGTCTTCGGTTGTTACATAATCGCCGCTTATAACACGGAAAGCGTCATCCTTGCGGTTGATGATAGTGTCGGTTTCCTTTTGATATTCAACAGGGTCAACCCAAGGAAAGAGTTGTTCGTAGTGTAACCCAACGAGGTCAGTACCTTTATATTTGGCAACAATCTCAGGTTGCTCGCCGAGTTCTTTGGTGTATGCTGAAAGTCGTGCTTCTGCAAGTATGTATATGGCTTTTTGCTGTGTATATGGGTTTTCGCCTTTGACTGCTACATAATCGATCTTCGGACCAACGCAGAGAGCAGTGTTTGAAGGCAGTGTCCAAGGTGTGGTGGTCCAAGCAAGGAAGAAAACCGGCAGACCGGATTGCAAACAGCCAATATTGGCTGTTCCATTGGCTGTTTCTTTTAGGCGGAACTGCGCGGTGCAGGTTGTGTCGCGTACATCGCGATAACACCCGGGTTGATTCAGTTCGTGCGACGACAAGCCTGTTCCTGCCATAGGCGAGTAGGGTTGAATGGTATAGCCTTTATAGAGATAGCCTTTCTGATATAGTTGCTTTAATAAGTACCAAAGTGTTTCGATATACTTGTTGTCGTAGGTGATATAGGGGTTGTCAAGATCCACCCAATAGCCCATTTGTTTGGTGAGGTTGGTCCATTCTTTGGTATATTTCATCACCTCACGGCGACAAGCGGCATTGTATTCGTCAACGCTTATTTTCTTTCCGATATCTTCTTTTGTTATGCCGAGCATCTTTTCCACACCGAGTTCAACGGGCAGTCCGTGTGTGTCCCAGCCGGCTTTGCGTTCTACCTGAAAGCCTTGCATAGTCTTGTAGCGACAGAAAGTGTCTTTTATACTACGGGCAAGAACATGGTGGATACCGGGCATACCGTTAGCCGAAGGAGGTCCTTCAAAGAATAGAAACTTAGGTGCTCCTTCGCGGGTCTTTACACTTTGTTTGAAGAGTTGTTCTTTTTCCCATTGTGCCAGCACTTCGTCAGCTGTCTGTTTGAGTGAAAAAGTCTTATATTCCGGAAACTTGCTCATATATTTGTAGGTTTGTGTAATAAAAGTTTGATATTTTATATTTTAGCCTACAAATTTACAAAATTTATTTTATTTTTGCAAAACAATCTCATTTATTTGCTTTTTTCAAGAATTTTTACTATTTTTCCTATAATCTTTTCGATAGCTTGTTTTCCTCGCTTGTCTTTTCTTTTCTGTTTTCTTTTGCGGGTGGTACTCGGGTGCTTCGCCTAATTCTTTGGGTAGTGGCAGTTTATTGATATCATATCCCAAGAAGTCTTCTATTTTCGAAAAATAGCGTTGGTCTTGTTCCGAAACGAGTGTTATTGCGTTGCCGTCGGCTTCGGCACGGGCGGTGCGACCTATGCGGTGAACATAATCTTCCACATCGTGTGGCACATCGTAGTTAACAACAAGCGGTATGTCGTCAATATCTATTCCGCGTGACACTATGTCGGTTGCAACAAGCACATCCACTTTGCCGTTGCGATAGTCGAGCATCACCTCGTCGCGTTCCTGTTGAGTGAGGTCGGAGTACATTGTGCGTGCATTGAGTCCTTGTTTCTTCAATGCGAAAAACATCTCTTTGACTTTCTGTTTTTTACCTACAAAAACAAGCACTTTCTGCAGTTTTTTCTCTTTCAGTAATTTGGTTAAGAGGCTCATTTTCTGCCCTTCGTAGCAGATATATGCTTCTTGTTTGATACTCTCCGGCGGGCGGGAGATAGCAATGTTTATTTCGGCAGGGTTATGAAGCATCTGTTTGGCAAGACGGCGAAGGTCTTGTGGCATGGTGGCAGAAAAGAGTATGTTTTGTCGTTTTTCCGGCAGGAGTGCCATTATCTTCTTTATGTCGTCTAAGAAACCCATATCAAGCATACGGTCAGCCTCGTCAAGAATGAAATATCGGACATCGGAGAAGTCGATGTTGGAGTTTGTTATATGCGAGAGCAGTCGTCCGGGTGTGGCGATAACTACATCCGCTCCGCGTTGTAGCCCTCGTTGTTGCACTGCCCATTGCGGACCGTCGTTGCCCCCATAGACGGCAACCGATGAGAACGGCAGGAAATACGAGAAGGCTTCCATCTGCTGGTCAATCTGTTGTGCCAACTCGCGTGTGGGAGCCATAATGATAGCATTTATCTTGTTTTCCTTATGGTTGTCGTTAAGAAGGTTGTCAAGTAGTGGCAGTATATACGCAGCGGTCTTGCCGGTGCCGGTCTGTGCGCAGGCGATAAGGTCGCGCCCCTGAAGAAGCAGGGGGATTGTGGCTTCCTGAACGGGTGTACATTCTGTAAAGTTCATTGCATCAACGGCATCTAAAAGCTCGTCGGAGATAGGTAGTTCGTCAAAATACATATTATTATCACTTATTTTCTACAAAATTACTATTTTTTATCCTATTTTGCAAGTTTTTTGTTTTTCTCGCAGATTTCGCAGATTTTGCTTCGCATCGCAAGCGTGCAGGATGAGGTTGAAAAATAACAGAGGGCACGCTCTAAGGCATGCCCTCAAGGGAAGTATATTAGATAAGTTTAGGTTTAATCGGACAGATGTTGTCTGTTCGGTTTTATTTAATTATATATTTTCTTCCCTTTTGAATAACTATCCCCTTGTAATCAGCATCCACTTTCTGTCCGAGTACATTGTACATTGGCTGACTCGGATCAAGTGTTTCGTTTTTATTTATATTCTCCAAAGGAGTGAGTTTTTGTTCCTCTTCATACATCTTGACATCGGCATCGGTGGTTATTGTGCCGAGCCAGTACTCATACAAGTATGAGTTGCACCATTGGTTGGTGAAGTTGCCATAGTATGTTATGCCGTTGTTGCAGGTCATCTTGAACGAACCGCTATATACGCCATAGTACAACCCCATTATAAGGTACTCTTCGGAGAAATGTTCGAAGTTGAGTTTCAGTTGTACATCTGTTGCTTGGATAGCGTTTTCTTGATTGCCGTTGATGTCCATAAAGCAGTTTTGCATATCTACATTGCCAAGTTCGGTTGAGTAAGTGCCTGAGATAGCGGTTTTGTAGTCTGTATAGATTGATATCCAAGGCCTTGGGAAACCTGTAGTGCCTGTTTCAAGACGGATAAGCCAGAAGTATTTGCCTTCTCTTATCGAACTGTCGCCTTCGGGAAAAACTTCAGTAAGCGAGTAGTCGGCATAGACGGCTTCGAGTGCTGTAACATTGAGCAGTTGCGATTCGCCCGAAGCGGCTGTTGTTGTGAATTTGCCACCTTCGATTGCTTCCGATGCGGGGTAGTACTTCTCGTCCTCACCAAGGTTGAAGGCTGTAACGGTCCAAGTGTAAGTGCCGGGTTCAATGAGCATCTCTTTTGTAGTGCTGTTGACAGTCATTGTGCCATACTCTACATTGTCCTTGTAGAGCGTTATGAGATATGCATCAGCCTGCTCATCGGCTTTCCAAGAGAAAGTAACCATATCACCGTCGCTTATTTTCGCTTGAAGGTCTTTCGGCTCGTATGGGTTGCTACCAACGGTGAAGGTGGTTGTTACCATTGAACCGAGAGCGGCATTAGCGTCGTTAAGCACTTGTGCGCTCACTGTGTATGACCTGTTTGGCTCTACTTGGAAACTGAGAGGCTATTCTGCGTATGGCGTGCCTGAGAAGTTGTCGAAGAAGGAAATGCCTTCTGACTGTACGCTTATGTAAAGTCTGTAACTCTTCGGCAGTACGGGTTGTTTCCAAGTGAGAGTGGCGGTGGTGTTGTCTTTACTGACTTCTGCCTTAAGGTCGGTTATGTGCAGGTTGGTAAGTGTAAACTGTAGTGTTGCGGCACCTGAGGTCATTGAGTAGCCGTTGGTCTCGTAAATCTGAACAAAGTATGTACCTTCGTTGAGGGCATTATATGCTTGTTCGCCTTCGCCTATTCTGGTAACTGCAGTGTTCCAACCGTCGCCTTTTTGAATATCGTCGGCGTTTAAGAGCCAATATGTACTGAAATAGTATTTATATACATTTTGTTCGTTGCTCGGGAAGGTAACGCCGTCAAGTTCGGTTATGTAGTCGCATTCGTCGGGTGTAACGACCACGCCACCAACTAATTCCTTTGCTTCGTTGAACAGTCCGATAGCGAAATATGCATCGCCGTAATAGAACCAAGTGAAGGAGGCGGTGCAGAAGTTTTGGTTGTAGAGTTCAAGACTGACAGCAGAGGCTTCGGTTTTTTGCAGAGCAAGGAAAGGTGTTTTCCATACTTGTGCGCTTGCTGTCAGAACAACTGCAATCATTGTCAGGATAAGTGATATCTTTCTCATCTTTTTTGAGAGTTTTGTTTGATTATCGTATGTTGATTTTTTTTATTCAAAAAGCAAGTAAAACAACTTTAAAAAACGACTTTTGTTTTTATTTTTCAAAAAAAACCGTGCAAAAATACAATTTTTCATTTAAATTTCCAACTTTTTGAATAAATTCTTAATCGTAGAATATAAATTTTTTATATAAAAATTGTATTTTGTAAAGTTGCAATTAGCAAAAAAGTACAAAAAAAAGGTATTTTTGCAAAAATGTTTGCATTTAGTATAAAAAACATATAATTTTGTACAAGTTTTTCGAAAAATCAAGGTAAAAATCTAAATCGTATATGAGAGGTATGAAAAGATTTGCTTCCTATATGGCTATTGTCGTAGCCTTTTGTTTGTGTGTTTCTAACAGAGTTTTTGCTAATACAGTAACAGTTGCTGATGATACAAAAACAGATGAGCATATTCCTTATTACGGATTTTATGCAGACGGATCAGGCGTACATGTTCAAGCTATTTATCCTTCAACATTGTTAAATGACTTAGCAGATGGTAATATTACTGCTCTAAAGTTTTATTCATCTGCAACTTCTATTAATTGGAGTGATGTGGAAGTTACAATTAGCCTTAATAATGTTGACGCATCAACCTTGCCATACACATCATATCGATGCTATTTTAATACTGAAGATGGACTTACTGAGGTATATAGTGGAAAATTTACCTTTTCTAATGGTGCGTTTAGTATTAATTTTCAAACTCCATTTACATATGAGGGTGGCAAAAACCTATTATTAGATATAAAAGTCAAAAAGGCTTCTTCAAGTTATGCTCATACTTATTTTTATGGTATCAGTCGTACTGAAGCATCGTGTTGGACAACTACATCAGGTTCTTCTACCGGTTCTTCAACAAATTTCTTGCCTAAAACAACTTTTACCTATTCTGTTACTGGTTCAAATACTTGTCCTAAACCCAAAGATTTAACAAAAGATTTAGTAACAGCTAATAATGCCTCTTTCAGTTGGACGGCAGGTGGTTCAGAGACTGAGTGGCAATATGTTTGTCTGCCTGCTACTTCAACGGTTAATTGGAATAGTGCATCAGTGCAAACGACAAGTTCAACAACGGCAACTATTACAGGTTTGAGTGCCACTACCAACTATAAATTTTATGTGCGTGCAATTTGTTCTGAAATTGATCAAAGTGGCGATGCAACAAGTTCTTTTACTACTCCCTGTGCTACGGAAGTGTTGCCGTTTAGTGAGAATTTTAATAGTATAAGTTCAGGAATACCAAATTGTTGGGATAATACAGAAGGTACAGTAAGTACAACTTATAGAGTTGCTTATTATGCTACCGGACGTTCAGGGGCTTGTGTGCGCTTTGATTCTTATTATGCAAATAATAATCAATATAGTTTTCTTAAGACACCAGAAATAGACATTTTTGGTCCTGCAAAGTTGACTTTTTGGTATAAAAATCCAAAAGGAGGGGATTTCTCTGTATATTATTCACTTGATGGTGGAACAACAAAAACTCTTTTGACGTCAGGACTAACAGGGAAAACCGCTTGGACGGAAAAAGCGATTGACTTACCGGCAGTTTGTGTAGGAGATGTTACATTCTGTTTCAAAGGAACAAGTAATTATGGTTCAGGAGATGCTTATATATATCTTGACGACATACTTGTAGAGTCAACAGTGGACTGTGGTAAGCCTGCCACGCCGACTTGTTCGAACTTGACTGGTACGAGTGCTACGCTTTCTTGGACGGCGAATACAGGTGTAACGGAATATAAGTATCTCTACATAGACCGCACCGCCAACCCCTCGGCAATGCCCGACTGGACAAGTGCCACAAACATAACGGCTACAACAGTCAATCTCACAGGTCTCACCGATGGTCATACCTACGACTTCTATGTTATGTGCGCTTGTGGTACGGTAGCATCTGATGCTTGTACCTTCACCCCTCTCTCTTGCCCGAATGTAACAGGCGTTACGTTGTCGAACAAACTATATAACGGCGTAACTGTCAATTGGACAACGAGTGCCACCGCCAACTGCGACATACGCTATAAATCTTCAGTCGATGCCGACTGGACGACTGTTGCCACTAATGTGTCCGCAACCTCACAAGCCATAACGGGACTGACCACAGGCTCGACCTATACTATTGAGGTCAAACCGACCTGCAGCACCGACGGTTGGGTTGCCGCAAACGAGACCTTTACCCCCGTTTATACTGCTCCCGCAACGGTTAATGTAAGCAGTATAACCGAGACCACGGCTTCGGCATCGTGGACTGCGGTAAGCGATGCTGCAAGTTATGAGTATATCATTGTAGGCAGAGGTGCTTCTGAGGATTGGACTTCACCTACTGCTGCAGCGTCCGCTTCCGCCTCGCTGACGGATATGACACTCGCAACCGACTACGATATGTATGTACGCGCAGTATATGCCAACGGTGGCAAGAGCGCAGGCACAAAGAAAGAGTTCTCAACCATAGTTAATGCTCCCACTGTAACCTTAGGTTCCTACAACTCCGAATCAGCCACTTGCACTTGGACTGCCGGTGGCGGGGCAACGCAATACGAGTGGCTCTGCCAAACATCCACTCCCACTGCCGCCAACTGGCTGACCGCCAACTCAACAGCCGAACTGTCCGCCACTGTCACCGCTCTGTCTGCCAACACGCAGTATTGCTTCTATGTTCGCGCCACTGCCAACGGCAAATACAGTGCCGTGGCTCAAAGTGCAGCCTTCACCACTCCCTGCGGAACGGAAGATTTGCCGTTCAGCGAGCCGTTTACAAGTGCAACACAACCAGATTGCTGGACAATTAGTAGCGGTTGGGGAACATCTGCAAATTATTGGACGACAAATAGTGATTACAAAAACACAGGTTTTTCCTTAAGATATAATGCAAAAACCTCATCTTCATCTAATTTGACATCACCACCTATTTATATATCTGACAAATGCGATTTTTCATTCTATATAAAAAACAACTATAGTTATGGGTATACAACTTGCAAAGTGTTTATCAACGATGGGACAACAGATACTGAAATAACAAGTTCACTTGACATTAGCAAGAGTATTTCTTCAATAACTAAAAAGACCTATGACTTGTCTGCATTTAAGGGAAAAACTATAACAGTCAGATTCAATGCAAACGGAACAGGAACCTCTTATACATCTTACCTGTATATTGACGATGTCGCCATCACTCCCAAGACCTGCACCACCCCGACTTTAAACACTCCGACAGTTACTTACAACAGTGCTACGGTTACTTGGACTGACAGTCGTGCCGAGCAGTGGTCGGTTCGCTACCGCACCTACAACACCGGCGACTGGACAGTAGTGAATGACCTGACGAACAAGACCTACACTATGACGGGTTTGACCTCCGGCACGGAATATGAGGTGCAGGTACGCAACGACTGCGCCACAGCAAGCAGCAGTTGGACAACATCCAAACGCTTCACACCCGAATGTAAGACTCCGGGGACACCTGCGTTCTCCGATGCCACCACCGACGGCGGACATGTCAGTTGGACGGCTGCCGAAGGCGTAAGCAGTTATCAGTATTGCGTAGTGGCAAGCGGTGCTGATGCCGACTGGTCGGGCAACCTGACAGTGAACACCAACGCAAAAGACCTGACGGGACTCACTGCCGGCGATGAATATATCTTCTATGTTCGTAGCGTCTGCGCTACCGGCGTTTACAGCGAGGCTGTCAGTTGCGCCGTGGCTCCCGCTTGTCCCACACCAAGTGATGTGCAGTTCTCAAACCAAACTTACAATAGTGCTACCGTCAGTTGGACCAACGGTGGCGGTGAGGATAGTTGGAATCTCCGCTTCTCGTCAGATGGCGGAACGACTTGGACCAATGTAAATAGTTTGAATGCCCGCACACATAGTTTGACAGGGCTTACCACCAATACTGAGTATCTCGTTCAGGTTCAGGCAGGTTGTGGTGGCACTTGGGCAGAAAACACCTTCACCCCAGTTTATACTGCGCCTTCAACACCAACAATAACTAATGTTACAGATGTTGCGGCAATGGCTTCGTGGACGGCAGTGGCTGATGCAACGGGTTATCAGTATGTAGTGATGCAAGGCTCAACGGATGCCGACTGGACGGGTGCTACTTCAACCAGCACTACTTCTGCCACTTTGAGCGGACTGACTGCAGGCACAAATTATACTCTCTATGTCCGCTCTACATATCCGGCAGGTGGCTATAGCATTGCTACTTCGGCACCTTTCTCAACAGTATATATGCAACCTGCGAATGTCCATACCACCGATGTACAGGCATATCAAGCCACTATCGCTTGGCAGCAGGGCGGAGCAGAAACGCAGTATCAGTATGTGCTTGTAGAGAAAAATACAGCACCCGTTTGGACAGGTGTTACTCCTCTTGCAACGGGTGTTCGCGAAGTAACGATAGATAACTTAGATGCCATAACGGAATATGACTTCTATGTACGCTCATACTACGGTGAAGGCAAATACAGCACCGCTGTCAAACTGAGTTTCAAGACGGCTTGCGGTATTTACGAAATACCTTTCACAGAGAGTTTCTCCGCGAACAGTTTGCCTGAATGTTGGGATAACCAAGAAGGAACGACCTTAGAGGAAACATACCGCTGGAGTATCTATGCTTATGACGGTCATACAGGTTCAGGCGGATGTGTTCGCTTTAACGCTGTATCAAACAGTTTGGGTTATACCAACTATTTAGAGTCCCCTCAAATAAGACTTACCGACGAGGCACAATTGCAGTTCTATTGGAAAAATCCCAAGGCTGCAACCTACAAAGTGTATGTATCTGTTAATGGCGGTGAGCGTACGGAATTGAAAGACCTGACAGCGACGCAAACTGCTTGGACACAGGAGACTATAAGTCTTGCCGATTATAGTGGTGAGATTGTACGCTTATATTTCTATGCAGTCAGCAACAAAACGAGCAATTCCTATGCTTGGTTGGACGAGGTTAATGTCAGTTACAGACCTTGCAACACTCCGACCGCTCTGTCAGCCGTTGCTACAACCGATGGCGCTAATCTGAGTTGGACCGACAACGAGGCTGACGAGTGGGTATTAGAGTATCGCACTACTATGCCACGAGGCGAATGGCAGACTGTCAGCAATCTGACTGCAACCAACTACACCCTGACAGGACTCACTGTCGGAACGCAATACGATGTTCATGTCAAGGCTGTTTGTTCGGCTCTTCGCCAGAGCGAATGGACCTCCAGTTCGTTCACACCGCAGTGCCTTGCTCCGTTTGACTTCACTGTAACGGCACTGACCAACTCATCGGCTGCCATCTCTTGGGAAGTGCCTGCGCAAAAGATACGCTACAAGGCTGAAGGGGCTGCCGGTTGGGCTGCAACAACCAACCTCTCAAGTGCTACTTCTTATGCCTTGACAGGTCTTGCTGGTAATACTACTTATATAGTGCAGACACAAGCCGCTTGTGCCGAAGGCATAAACGACAACTGGAGTTCAGATTTCAGTTTCACAACCAAATGCGACGCTATCACCATAACAAAAACAAATCCATACATAGCAGACTTTAGCGGTTTGAGCAGTGAAATGCCCGTTTGCTGGGAGAAATCGGAAACGACATATCCGTATGTCTCGGCTAATGAATTGCAGTTTAATGGTAACATTGAAGGTCAAACGGCTATACTGCCACTCTTTACCAACGATATTTCAACTCTTACACTCAAGTTTAACTACCGTTCTACATTCTCACAGATAGCAGTCGGTTATATCAATACTTCCGATGCTTTTGTGGCGGTAAGTACTTTGGCGGTAAATGACAGTTATTCGTTTGTCGAATATGCGTTTGACGGAGTAAGTAATGCTAAAAACATTGCCTTGCGGTTGGTTAATATGTCTTCGGTATTTGCCGTGGGTTATATTAAGGATGTGGTAGTCGAACTAACACCTACATGCCGTCGTCCGGCTTCGCTGTCGTCAGCCACAAACATAACATCTTCGGGTGCTACCTTTACTTGGACAGCATCAGGCTTTGGCGAGAGTTCGTATGAGTATATATGTGTTCCATCAGGCGAGACACCCGATTGGAACGATGCCACTAAAGTAAATACGCTGACAGCAACTATAACAGGCTTGAACCCGCAAACCGACTACGACTTCTATGTGCGTTCGTGGTGTGCCGACGACGATCAGAGCGAGGCACTTATGGTATCGTTTGTAACGGCGTGCGACAGTTATAAGGTTATTCCTTTCAAAGAGAACTTCAATAGTGTTGCAGACCTGCCAAGTTGCTGGACAGGTACTAAATGGGGTACAAGTCAAGGCTCGTGGACACTCGGCGGTTTTGGCGGTGAGAGCGAAACGCCCAACTCATTGCAATACAAAGCAAGGACTACTGCAACCGACAGTGCAGATGTTGCTACACCGAACCTGCTACTCGATGTAAATGCTCGGCTGACCTTCAAGATACGCAACTCTTATGGTACTCCTACGCAGTATGTAAGCGGAAATGTGGTTATTATTGAAAACGGCAATACGCTACGGAAAATTCCGTTCATTGAAAGTGCCACAAACCTCACACAGACAGTCGATTTGACCCCATTTACGGGCAAAGTGGTGCAGATACATTTCCGCGCCTATGGTGCCAATGCCAACACTTCGGCATATATCTATATCGACGATGTAGTAGTTGAGCCGTATGCACACCTTTTCCTTGACACGGAAGGCGATGGCTTATGGACCACAGCCGACAACTGGGACAAGCGAACAGTTCCGACAATCACTAACGATGTCATCATTCGCAAACCGTTGAATATCGTCTCGGGTACGAAGGCTATGGCAAAGAGCGTTGTCATTGACCGTATCGCAAGTGAGTTATATGGAGTTGAAAGTCGCACGGGTACTGTTAGTGTTCAAGCAGGTGGCGAACTCATTATTCAAAACACCTTGCGTCAGGCAGAAGGCAAGTTCGATAATAGTGGCATTACAAGCACCGTGGTTCCTACAAGCGAGAGTTATCTGTATGTAGGCACCAACGCAACAAGCAACGGCGTGCTTGCTATAGGCTCGCACGAGGGCGAACAAGCCAATCTCAACCGTGCATCGGTTAGTTTCTACACTCGTGCTTGTAAGACGGAGAACGGTTGGGTTAACCAGTTTATCGGAACACCGTTCTCAAGCGGAAACGATGTCTATTGGGATTACTACGGTTCGTATCTCTATAAGTTCGATCCGACCTTGCCCGAAGAAGAGGCATGGGTAAATCAGTTGCGCGGTATGCCGGCAGAACCGTTTATAGGATATAATATCCTGCGTAAGGATGCTGACCCCACTTCGCTTTATATGCAAGGAACACTCTGTGCAAGCGACAACAACAAAGAACTGAGCCTCTACTATAACGGCGTCTCTAATACGGAGAATGTGCTTGCCAACTCGTGGATAGCACCGATAGATATTGCCTCTATAGGTGTTGATGCGTTCAGTAACTGCGAAGCAACAGTCTATCTGTTCAATGCAGGTACTAAACAACAGAATATCGATGGTGGCGGTCAAGGTTCGTTTGGCACAAGCACGGCTGCTGAAAACCAAACATCTGCCGGTCAGTTTATCTCGCTTCCTGTAGGCTCGGCTTCTTGGACCGACCCCGTTGTGCAGGTTATCCCGTCGATGCAGGCGTTCATAGTGCTTGCCACGGGCGACAACCCCGCACTGACACTTAACTACGGTACAATGGTTCTCTCACCTGCCATAGATAAAGACAATGATATTATGACTGTTGCTACCCGTGCACCAAAGCGTCAGAGAAACGAAGAGGGTGAGTCTGCCACCAACAAACCTGACATCATGCGCTTGCATGTGGAAGACTTGAACGGCAGAAGCGATATCTTGTATCTGCTTGTGAGAAACGACTTTACTCAAGGTTTCGACAATGGTTATGACGGCAGAAAGATGTTCGGTAACGCAGAAAATCCGCAATTGTATGCCGTTAGCGAGGCAGGGCAGTTGTCTGTTGATTGCGTACCCGAGGCTGAAGGAACGATCGTCGGTTTCAATGCCGGTGAGGGCAAGACCTATCGCTTCACCTTTACCTACGATGGCTGGGATATGCTCTATCTCAACGACCTTAAGGCAGAAGTATCAACGCTCATTAGCGATGAAAGTGAATATGTGTTTGAGGTAACCGACGAGGCTGTAATGAACCGCTTTATAATAACGGCTTCGCCGCTGTACGGTCAAGTACCGACCGTAATAGACGGCTATGAATATACTGGTGCACAAGCATCTAAGGTAAGAAAAGTGATGATTGACGGTATAATCTATATACTCAAGGGCGGAAATATCTATACTGTAACAGGTGTGAAAGTAAGATGAAAAAGATTGGATTAGTTTTGTTTGTTTCGATTGTGTTGATGCCTCTTGAGGTATCGGCACAGTGGACATTGAGCGGTAGCGTGGCAGAGTGGTCTGTTCATAGAACATCCGACCAAACTTACGGAAGTAGCAGGCTGCAGGGCAGTTCGTCGCTTTCACTCGCTACGCCTACATACGCTTCCCGAATGATGTCAAGTGGCGGTGTGTATAGTTCGCGCCCCACAATCGACAGCAATGGCAAAGCAGTGTTTACTTATTATAGTAAAGACGCTGATAGCAATGTTGATACTCGGTCTGCCGGACCAAGAAAAGTTATTATAATAGGCGAGCCGGATGAAGACGACAAGGAGTTGCCTGTCGGCGACTGTGTGTTGCCACTTATTTTCTTCGTCTTAATGTATGTGCTAACCTTCAGATTTAGGAAACCCTCAGATTTAGAAAAAGTGTCAGATAGGGTGTCTATTTGATATTCGAATTTGTAACATCTAAGTTTGCAAAGTTGTAAAATTTTGCTTATTGGCGGATAAAGTTTTATTTTCGTTGTCAGTTTGCTCTTTTTAGTATCAAAAAGTGCCACTTTGCAACGAAAATAAAATTTTTTATAACGATAAGACTTTCAAAAATGGCGTTTTTGCTAATCTAAAGATAACAAAAGTGTCTAAAATTATTAAAAAATTGCATTTTTTTTGCATTTTTCAATCTGTTAATGTATCTTTGCATAGTTTTGATATGTAACGGTAAGTTTTTTAACCGATTAAGCAGTTTAGGGTATGAAAAGATATATCTCTTCTGTGGCTTTTCTCGTAGCCATACTTTTTGGCGTTTATAATAGTGTGTTTGCGGATGAACTGACTGTAGCTCCCGGTACGACAAATACTAATTCATATGTACCTATACGAGTGGATCGTACAAACAGCGTACAAAAAACCCAAACTATATATGATAAAACCAAAATATCAGTTCTGTCAGCAATGGGATGTAATATCACAGGTATTAGATATTATGCTAATGATGTGATTAATTATGGTTCTGGTACTTATGCCTTTACTGTTCCGACTTATTCCGTATCGTTGGCAGAGGTTGATGACGAAGTGCTGACAGGTTTTTTGCCAAATACAATTTTCACGGAAGTATATACAGGAAAACCCACAAAAGGAACAAGTGAATTGTTTTTCGATTTTTCAAGCAATCCATTCTATTATTCCGGTGCAAAAAACTTGATAGTTCAAGTCAGAATAACCGAAGGTGGAGGCTGGTCTTCGTCATCTATCAAGTTCTATTCTACCGGTCAAGGTAAGAATGTAAGTTATTATCAAAATCATAGCCAAACATATGGTACTGACGCTGAAGGTGCTGTAGGTTCGATGCCTAAAACCACTTTTACTTATCAACTTGTTACTGCTACTTGTCCCGATCCTACAAACTTAACTCTTAGCGAGTCAACACCTCACGGTGCTTCTTTCACTTGGACTGCCGGTGGTTCGGAAACACAGTGGCAATATATATGTCTGCCTGCGGCTGACGCTGTCGATTGGACTGATGCCGCCGTTCAAACAACCTCATCAGCATCGGCAACTGTTAGTGATTTGATGCCCGGCACTCAGTATAAGTTCTATGTTCGGGCATATTGTGCCGCTGACGACCAAAGTCAAGATGTTTCCTTACAGTTTACTACACCTTGTGGTGCTATCTTAACAGAGGACTTGCCCTATACCTATGGTTTTGCAGGCGATGCTTCCGGTGCTATACCTGCTTGCTGGGGCAGAAAACCGTATGTGGGCAGTACAACTGTTTATCCGTCGGTTAATACAGGCTATCAGAAAGACGATGCTAATTGCCTGTATTTCTTCGGTGGATATGAAGGCACAGAAAGTACTATCATCTTGCCGGAGTTTGAAGAACCAACCAATAACTTGAAGATATCATTCTGGTACTATAACGGACAGACAACCTCGTCTTATCCTCAACTTAAAGTTGGTTATATGACTGACACTACCGATATTTCCACTTTTCACTCATTATCTAACCTGACTCGTAAGATAAATTGGACACATACAGGCGATATTGAACTAACCGCTGCCCCTGCTAATTCATATATCGCAATACAATTTTCAGGCGGAAGTAGCTCGAGTACTGCTTATGTTGATAATATCATTGTTTCGCCTATCATATCTTGTGTTTTGCCAACCAACCTGTCGGCAACGAACATAACAGCCACCGGTGCTACTGTCAGTTGGACACATCAGGGCAACGCTACCTACTCGCTCAGATATAAAGTGCAAGGGGCTGAAAATTGGATTACCATACCAGATGCTCTTTCTACAACAACCTACACTCTTTCAGGTTTAGACTTTTATGTTACTTATGATTTTCAAGTGGGGGTTGACTGTGGCGGAACTATAAACTATAGTTCTTCTGCTTCATTCACTACAAGTTGTGGCTTCCGGACATTGCCTTTCAGTGAGGATTTCGATGACCTGTCTGCAGGTATACCCGTCTGTTGGGACAATACGGAAGGAAATGTTGCCTTTGAAGGTTATCGCTTTAATTATTATGCTTCAGGTCATAACGCCACAAAGTGCGTAAGTTTCAATTCCTACGATACGCCGCTAGGTCAGCATGGTTTCCTGAAGACACCTGAGATTTATATCTGTTGCGAAGCACAGTTGCGTTTCTGGTACAGAAATGCACAGGGTGGCGATTTCTCGGTGTATTATTCTATTGGCAACGGCTCAAAGGTAGAGTTGGCTACGGGACTTGTTAATCAGTCGGCGTGGAAACAGGAGGTAATAGATTTGCCTCAAGAATGTATAGGTCAGAACATAAGAATATGCTTCAAAGGAACGAGCAACAATGCAACAGGCGATGCATATATCAATTTGGACGAAGTACAAATAGTGGCACCACCTTGTAATAAACCGACAAGTATTAGTATTACCCCTACCGGCGACGGAGGTATAGTCTCTTGGACTGACCCGGGATCTTCCTCTTGGAGTCTGAGGTATCGTACTACCATGCCACAAGGCGAATGGACAACTATCGACAATCTGACTTCGCCGACTTATACCATTACCGGTTTGACCATAGGAACACAATATGATGTGCAGGTGCAATCGCATTGCTCTATAATAAGCGCAAGTGATTGGTCAGCAACTAAACCTCTCATACCGGTCTGTGAAGCGCCTGTCGGGATAACCGTTACCAACATAGGCGAATCAACGGCTACCGTCAATTTCCCCGAGCAAGCCGACTATTGGTATCGCTGTGTGCCTCAAGGTGAGACACCTAACTGGTCAAACACAAGCACAGGTCGAGTCTTTAGCGAGTCCACCAAACTACTCACTTACCAAAATTCAGGTTTGACAGTTTGTACAGACTATGATTTGTATGTTCGAAAGGTTTGTGATAATGAGCACTATAGCGAACCGACTATGGTGTCGTTTACAACAACTTGTGAAGATTTTATCTTCCTTGACACCGAAGGCGATGGCTTATGGAAAAATGCCGGAAACTGGAGTTCACTTAGAGTGCCTTCAATAAGGAACAATGCCATAATACGCCGTCCGGCTACTATTGATGCGGGCACCAAAGGCGAGGCAAAGAGCGTACTTATCGATCAGACAACCGACGACCCTGCAATATATAACGGGCAAATAATAATCCAACCTCAAGGCGAGTTGATAGTTGCCACTACACTGAAAAAGCAAACAGGCGAAAACGCATCACCACTTATTTCAACTGCAGTAGCCTCCGACTTACAAATACAGACTTCAGCCTTAGGTAATGGTGTTCTCGCTATTGGCGAACATAACGCAGAAACAGGTCTTAATAGTGCATCTGTTAGTTTCTACACCAAAGCATGCAAAACCGAAAACGAAGGCTGGATCAACCAATATATAGGAACGCCGTTCAGTAGCCTGAACGATGTGTATGTGGACTATTACGGGTCGTATATATACAAGTTCGACCCGACGATGCCCGAGCCTGTCGGTGAGGAAAACGACCCCCGTTGGGTGAATGTGAAGCGAGGTACAGGAACTGTTTCCTTCTGGGGTTATAACTTGCTTCGCCGTACTGAAACGCCTACAACACTTGCGCTTGAGGGTACATTATGTCCGAGCGAAAACAAAGTGCTGAGTATGTATTATAACGGTGTATCACAGACTGAAAATGTGTTTGCAAACTCTTGGATGGCACCGATAGATATAACCTCGATGGACGAGGGTTTTGTAAACGCCGAAAAGACAATATACATATTCAATGCCGGTAGCAAAAGACAGGCATTGGACTTCTTGGACGGCGCATCACAAACCGAACTTCCTACTTTGGGTACAGGCGACAACACAAGTCCCGGACAGTATATTGCCATGCCTGTGAACAGTGCACGCTGGGTTGCATCGCCCGAACTGACGGTCATTCCTCCTATGCAGGCATTCAGTGTCTTTGCAACAGACGAATCGGCAAGTCTTACGCTTGACTATGAGCAGATGGTTTTTGAACCGTTAAAGTCAATGGAAATAACTACTGCTACAACTCCACTTCGTGCACCGCGACAAGAAGAAAACAAGCCTGACATACTCAAAATCACCGTTGCTGACAAAGACGGCAATACGGATAAACTGTATCTGCTTGTTAGAGAAGATTTTACTTCCGATTTCGACAACGGCTACGACGGGCGCAAGATGTTTGGCGATCCATCTAACCCGCAACTGTATGCTTTGACCGATGCAGGTATGATGAGTATCGTTTGCGACAATAAGGCCGAAGGAACGCTTATCGGATTCAGACCAAATGAGTCGGATACATATACTATCTCCTTTGACTACGACGGCTCTGAGACGCTATATCTCAACGATATGGTCAGCAACATATCAACTCTGATAAATAACCAAAACGAATATATATTCTCTCCTGCGGAGTCAGATCTGCCTGTTCGATTCGTTATTAGCCAAAAGACTGAAAATGAAGCATTAACAGGTATTGACCAAAACGCATTCAACAATATGCCATCAGGCGAAGTGAGAAAAGTGCTGATAAATGGTGTGTTGTATATTATAAAAGGAAAAAATGTTTACCATATAACAGGTGTTAGGGTAAAATGAGAAAAAAAGAAAAGGTATTAGTTGTTTTATTTGTTTCGTTAGTTTCGTTTGTTTTTTGTAATGCTTCACCTTTGTATCGTGGAGACTTGTATGTGGAGGGCAATCCCGCAACAGCAAGTTCTATGACAATATACCGTACTTCAAACAGTATGTTGAAAGACGGTTCTGCGACAGCCCGTATGTCAGGTTTAGCAATGCATGGTCAGACATCTAAACTGATGAGCATAAACAGTTCGTATAGTTCCAAACCTACAATATGCGAACAAGGGCATGCTGTGTTGAGGTATTACTCGAAAAACGAGGGTGCAGCACTTGTTTCCACAGGTGTCGGCGGACCGCGCCGTGCCGGACCTATCGACCCCGATTTGGAAGAGGACGACGATCTGTCTGACCCTATTGGCGATGCCGTATTGCCACTTTTGTTCTGCGCTTTGATATATCTGTTATTAAGCGTTATGAAACTCTCTAAAACGAGGAGATTCTGACCTTCGTCAGAATGAGGTTTACGCATAGAATGAGGAATGAATAATTCCTCTTTTTTTTCGAAAAAACATATTCTTTAACACTAAATTTGCTTAATTGATATAAATTTTGTAAATTTGTTTGTTTTTGGAAAAACAACACAATAATTTATTTGTTTTAAGTAATTATGCAAAAAATGATTATTTACCAGTTGTTCCCTCGTACATTTACGAACTACAACGAAACTCGCAAACCGAATGGGAGTATTGAGGAAAACGGTTGCGGCAAATTCAAAGATATAAACGCAAAAGCGCTTAATGCAATAAAAAAACTCGGAGCCACTCATGTTTGGTACACAGGTGTGATAGAGCATGCCACACAGACCGACTATTCCGCCTTCGGAATACTAAAAGACTCGCCTGATGTAGTAAAAGGCAAAGCCGGTAGTCCGTATGCCATAAAAGACTACTACGATGTTGACCCTGACCTTGCAGTGGATGTGCCGAAACGAATGAAAGAGTTTGAAGCACTTGTCAGTAGGACTCACAAAGCAGGTTTGAAGGTTGTGCTCGATTTTGTAGCCAACCATGTGGCTCGTCAGTATCATAGTGATTGTCTGCCGGAGGGCGAAGAGGACTTAGGTGCTACCGACAATCCCGATTGGGCATTCTCGCCACTCAACAACTTCTACTACATGCCCGGACAACTGTTTCAGCCACAGTTCCCGATACAGAACTACCACGAATATCCTGCCAAAGCGACAGGCAACGACCTTTTCTCGCCTTCGCCTTCGAAAGACGATTGGTATGAGACGGTCAAACTCAACTACGGCGTTTATTATCAGGGTGGCGGTGAGAAGCAGTTCGACCCTATACCTAACACTTGGCATAAGATGCTCCGTATCTTGCTTTTCTGGTGTGGTAAGGGTGCTGATGCCTTCCGATGCGATATGGCTGAGTTGGTGCCGGTAGAGTTCTGGGGATGGGTTATCCCGCAAGTGAAAGAGAAGTACCCTGAAGTACAGTTTATAGGCGAAGTGTATAATCCCGAATGGTATCGTGCTTATATCTTCGGTGGTAAGTTCGACTATTTGTACGACAAAGTCGGAATGTACGACTATTTGCGTGGTGTCATGACTCGCGACTATGGAGCAGACGGCATTACAGGCAAATGGCAGGCTACTGAAGATATACTCTCACACATGCTCTATTTCTTTGAAAATCATGACGAACAGCGTGTCGCTTCGGGCTTCTTCTGTGGCAGTGGCAGAGCCGCTGCGCCGGCTATGATTGTGCTTGCCACGCTTGGCAGAAACCCGCTACTCGTTTATGCCGGTCAGGAAGTTGGCGAGAAAGGTATGGACATGGAAGGCTATTCGGGCATTGACGGACGCTCAAGCATATTCGACTATTGGGGTGTGAAATCTCTGCAGGCTTGGGCGAACAACGGCAAGTTTGACGGAGAGGGCTTGAACGATGGTCAGAAAGGTCTGCGTGCGTTCTATCAGAAGTTGCTCAACCTCTGCAATACTGAAAAAGCCATATCCGATGGTCGTATGTTTGATCTTGAGTATGTACAGCAAGAAAACTTCAACCGGCATAAACAATACGCTTTCCTTCGCAGCACAGGCAGTGAGACATTGCTTATAGTTGTCAATTTCGATGCTCACGAAGCTATTGTAGATGTGCGTATCCCGCGTGCGGCATTCACCTATCTTGAAGTGGAAGAGAAACTGTTCTGCTCAATGCAGGAGTTGCTGACTGGTGAGACGCTCGATCCGCAACATTTCTCGCCCGACCAAGCCATTCGTCTGCACCTTAACCCGTGGCAGGGAATGATAATAAAAATCAACTAAATAAAACCTAAATGCTTGATATCTTAAAGGTCATACGCTGGAAAAACCTGCTTTTCCTTGCCCTTATGATGGTTTTGGTGGAAAGGCTTATTTCTTGCGCCATACTTGCCAAAGCCCTCTTCGGTTCAGTGCTTCTGCCACATTGGGTGTTGTTGTTGCTCGTTTTGGCAGTGGTGTTCATAGCGGCGGGCGGATATGCCATAAACGATTATTTTGATGTGCGTATTGACGCAGTCAATCGTCCTGACAGACTTATAGTTACACGCACTCTTACGAAGCAACAAGCAATGCTTACACACCAGATTCTTACCGTGTTAGGCGTACTCATGGGGTTGGTGGTAAGTTATAAGGTTCGCAGTTGGTCGCTGGCATTGATAATGATTTTTGTGCCGGGTATGCTTTGGTTCTACAGTTCGTCATACAAGCGTCAGTTCTTTTTGGGCAACCTTATTGTTGCGTTGGTAGTGGCATTGGCTCCGCTATCTGTCGCTATTGCCGATACTGCCTACCTCTCGAAGCAATATGGTGAAATTCTTGCATATACCCAACTCACAAGACAAATATGGTCGTGGATAGGGTGCATTTCTCTTTTTGCCTTTCTGCTTACCTTGGCTCGCGAGATAGTCAAAGACCTGCAAGATCAAGAGGGCGACCGCGAATATGAGTGCCACACTCTGCCTATCATCTTAGGTGAGTTCTGGACAAAAACCATCGTTGCCACACTTCTGCTCATAGTAGGATGGTTGTTGTGTATGTGGGTTTTCAGTTGGATGCCGTTTGAAACGAGTTGGCATAGCCCGATTGTCAGATATGCGTGTATAGGACTTCTGCTACCGCTTTTGATAGATATCTATTTAGTTGTGCGGGCACAGATTCCCTCGGACTATCGCAATGCGCAAGTCCTGCTCAAACTGATAATGTTTTCGGGTGTGGTGTTCTTGTTCTTTATTCATTTTCAATTCTAAGTCAAATGAAAAAACTGCTTTTAGGTTCGGCTTCACCCCGTCGGAAACAACTGCTCGAAATGCTCGATGTGCCGTTTGAAGTGGTGCATATCGATTGCGACGAACATTTCCCTGCCCATTTGAAAGAGGAGCAGATACCGATGTATCTGTCAAGGCAGAAAGCACTTGCATACAAGAAACTATCTGACAACGACCTGCTTCTGACGGCAGATACAATAGTGTGGATTGACGGACACATGCTTGGCAAACCCAAAGATGCAGACGAGGCAAAACAAATGTTAAGAATGCTCTCAGGGCAGACACATATAGTATATACAGGTGTTACACTGCGTTGGCGCAACCCTTTCGTTCCGAAAGAAGGATTGCGCGGCAGACCACACCCGAAGGAAATGGAACAGACAAAAACAATATATGACTCTACAGCCGTTACTTTCTCAGAACTGACCGACAGTCAGATTGACTATTATATAGAGAACTATCGCCCGTTTGACAAGGCAGGTGCATACGGCTGTCAGGACTGGATAGGTGCAACTGCCATAAGTAGCATTGAAGGCTCGTTCTATAATGTTATGGGGTTGCCCGTACATCTTGTGGCACAAGAATTGCAAGCAAGAAAAATGTTAATAAAATAAGAAGATATGAAAAAGGTATTTTTGTTGTTTGTTTTGGTTCTCTGTTTGAAGGTTAGCGCACAAGAAGTGGTGTATCTTTCAACCGAAGATTTCCTGACAAAAGTATGCGATGTTACGAAAGGCGAATGGAACTATATAGGCGGTACGCCCTGCGTTATAGATTTCTATGCCACATGGTGCGGACCGTGTCGTCAACTCTCGCCTATCATGGAAGAACTTGCAAAAGAATATAAGGGCAAGGTGGTGTTCTATAAGGTTGATATCGACAAAGAAAAGAATATCGCAGCCGTTTTCGGCATTCATTCCATACCGACATTATTCTTCTGCGGTAAAGGCGAGCAACCTAAAGTGGCACAAGGTTTCCGCCCCAAAGAGATGCTCAAACAAGTAATAGAAAAAGAACTATTAAAAAAAATGAAAAATGAAAATTGAAAGAAATCTTCACCTTTCAATTTTTACCTTATATTATGGATATAGAATTTTTCCTACTTATACTTTCCCTGCTTTTTTTTGTAAGTATTCTCACCGACAAACTTAGCACTCGTTTTGGCGTACCGGCATTGCTGTTGTTTCTGCTTGTCGGTATGATTTTCGGCAGCGACGGCTTCGGTATTGAGTTCGACAATATAGGTCTTGCACAGGCTATCGGTACTTGTGCGCTTTGTGTCATTCTTTTCACCGGCGGAATGAGCACTAAGATAGAAGAGATAAAACCTGTTCTCGTACCCGGACTGACGCTCGCAACTGTCGGTGTTCTTTTAACAACAGTCATTACCGGTCTTCTGACATATTTTGTTTTCCGTTGGACCAATGCCTTGTCGCTAACCGTAGCGAGTGCAATGTTACTTGCTTCAACAATGTCGTCAACCGACTCGGCTTCCGTCTTTTCAATCTTGCGTGGGAAAGGACTTAATCTCAAAAACGGTATCCGTCCGTTGCTCGAACTTGAGAGTGGTAGCAACGATCCGATGGCATATATCCTGACAACGGCTCTTATTGGTGTTGTAACGGCGGCAGAGGCTTCGAGCCCATGGATGCTGCTACTTATTGTAGTGGTGCAACTGGTGGTCGGAACGCTCGCAGGTATGCTTTTCGGGAAAGGTATAGTAGAACTGATGAAGCGCATACAGATAGCCAACGACTCGCTCTATCCGATACTGGTGCTAACGGCTTGTATATTCATTTTTTCGATGACCTATTTCTTGCAAGGTAACAGTTATCTTGCCGTTTATGTGGGCGGACTCATCATAGGCAACTCCAAATTCGTACACAAACGCTCCACACTGAGTTTCTTTGACGGACTGACTTGGCTTATGCAACTTACTATGTTCTTGATTCTCGGTCTGTTAGTCGTTCCACACGAGATGTGGAAAGTGGTTGTGCCGGCACTTATTGTCAGTGTCATAATAATTTTCGTGAGCCGTCCGATAAGCGTCTTTGCCTGTATGTTCCCTTTCAGGAAAAAATATAATTTTCGTTCGCAGGTGCTTGTCAGTTGGGTGGGACTTCGCGGTGCCGTACCTATTATTCTTGCCATCTTGTGTAAGGCATCAAATGTGCCTCACGCCGACGACTTCTTTAACATAGTGTTCTTCTGCACCTTAGTGTCGCTCATTGTTCAAGGTACATCGCTTCCGGCTATGGCTCGACGCTTAGGACTTGCCGACAAAGACCAATCGCTCGACAAACCGCGTAATTTCGACATCGACCTGCCGGAAGAGATAAAGTCGGTTGCAACAGAGATAACTGTTACCGACAACCTTCTTCAACACGGCAACAGGCTGATGGACATGGGTTTTCCGCAAAACACGCTTGTTATCATGGTTCGGCGACAGAACAGTTATTTCGTTCCGACAGGCACAAGTCTGTTGCAGAGTGGCGACCAACTGCTTGTTATAACCGACAACCAAGAGACGCTTAATCAGACCTACCAACAGATAGAAGAACGAAGCCGGACTTGGCGGCCACAACTTATCGACGACACATGGGACTTTACCAAGGAATATATCAACACTCTGAAAATCAATCGTGAAATACGCAAAAAACAGAGAAAAGAGCGTAAAAACAAAACTGCTAAATAGGGTTTCTAAAATAATAAATTTTTTCCAAAGAATCTAAGTTCTCTAAAAATACTCTAAAATCTCTTAAAAGCCGATGAAAACCATATTCCTAACAGGTGCAACCGGTACGATGGGGTGGGCAGGACTGAAAGAACTGCTCCGTTTCCCTGACAAATATAAGGTGCGTGTTCTTGCGCGCCCTTCACAAAAAAACAAGCAGAAATTGGCTCCGCTTGCCGATAAAATAGACATCGTATGGGGCGATTTGACCAACTATGACGATATATTGAAATGTGTCAGTGGCTCTGAGATTGTGCTACATGTCGGTGGTATGGTATCGCCACAGGCAGACTATCGACCAAACGCAACAAGAAAAACAAATCTTTTGGCGGCAGAATATATCTACAAGGCTATCTTGAGTCAGGAAAATCAACCTAAATTGGTCTATATAGGCTCTGTTGCGCAGATGGGCGACCGCCGTGAGCCTATCCATTGGGGTAGAACAGGCGACCCTATTTGTGTCTCTGCCTACGACCATTACGGACTCACCAAAGTCATTGCCGAGCGTGTGTTGACAGGCGGGAAAATAAAACAATGGGTTAGTCTTCGGCAATCGGGAATACTATACCCTGCCATACTCAAGAACTTCGACCCTATAATGTTTCATGTTCCCGTTCGCGGTGTGCTTGAATGGGCAACTATAGAAGATAGCGGACGCTTGCTTGAAAGAGTCTGTCGCGATGAAGTGCCCGAGGAGTTTTGGAACAGATACTACAACATAGGCAGTGGCGAGCAGTATCGGCTGACTAACTATGAGTTTGAGAAACTGCTACTTGAAGCAATAGGTTGCCCAAAGCCGGAAAAGATATTCAATCCTAAATGGTTCGTTACACGCAACTTCCACGGGATGTGGTATCTTGACAGCGATGTGCTTGAGAGTTACCTGCATTTCCGTCAGAACATACCCGTAAAAGACTATTTTGAGCAGATGAGCCGGAGCAAGACCCTGCCTTTGGGCATACGGTTTGCAAAAGCGACAAAAGTGGCGCGGCTTGTGCCACATTTAGTCAAACTTGCTATGCTTTATATGGCAAACCGCCCAGAGCACGGCACGCAGACTTGGATAAAAGAGAGTCAATGTAGCACTGACGAACAGCGACTGACAAAAGCCAAATTGCGTGTTGCGGCATACTATGGTTCGCTTGATTCTTATAACAAGATACCCGACTGGAAACAAATAACCGAAAGTCTGCCATCATCTGCGCAAATAGGCTCATCTTTGTGGCACGGCTACGACGAAAGCAAGCCGATGTCAGAGTTGTCGCTTCAAGACTTACAGTCTGTGGCTGAGTTTCGCGGATGGAAACTGCTCTCGGAAAACCATACGAAAGGTGATTGGGATACACCTCTGTTGTGGCAATGCTCTGAAGGACACTTGTTTGAAGCCACTCCACGCTTGATTCTGCTTGGGGGACACGGCTGCCCTGAGTGTATGCCAAACCCATACAAGTCAAAAATGGAACATTCAGTTGATAGCGAGGAGAAATATGACTATACCCGTCCGTGGAATTGGGACGAAGTGGCAAAAAACAATCCGTTCTTTGCACAGATTTGGGCACCTGTACACGACTCAAAGGAAAACAATACCTACGACTACCATATCTTCGACGGGTGGGAATAATCGTTTGAAAAGATTGCTCTTTTATGCGTAACTGTGCATTCCGCCTAAGATGAAGTTCACACCGAAATAAGTGAATAGCACAAAAAGGAATGCCAAGACGCAATAGAGGTGGAAAGCCGTCGGGTTTTGCAGAAATTTTATCGAGCGTGTGTGAATGGCACCTGCATAAACGAGCATTGTTATAAGTGCCCAAGTCTCTTTCGGGTCCCACTGCCAATAACTGCCCCAAGAAATGTTTGCCCATACGGCACCAATAAAGATGCCTATTGCAAGTAGGAATACTGCGGGATACAAGAGTATCTGCGATACGGCATACGATGCCTCTGTTGCGTGTTTGTTTTCCTTACCACTAAAATGCCATATCGCTTGCTGTATGAGTGCTACAAGCGAGTTGAGCATTATGAAAAACAGCAGTGCATACGAGAGCATAATGACTGCCACATGTATGCTCAGCAGTGGCGATTGCAATACCGGCATAAGCGGCGTTATCTGCGGGTTGCTTGCCGACATCATCGATACAAGCAGTGCAAAACCGCCAATGAGCCAACTGAATACTATCTCGCTATATGAACGCTTTGTGTGATTGTTTGACAGTCTTGCTAATAAAGGATAAACCAATGCTAATAAAAAGGCTATAAAGGCTAAGGTCTGCATCGTCTCATGTCCGTTGCTCATAGGTATATGTCCGCTTATGTACCAACGCATTGAGAGCATTATGGTTAGGAAAAGTTCAGTTAAGAGCATTAGTGTGTAGGAACTGAGATACAGCCATTTAGGCATCGTCTTGCTCTTTGAAAGAAGCAGAATATAAACGATAAAAAGTATTATTCCGATTGTTACTGCCATCATCGCAAGCGGTTTGCTGTAGCTAATCCGTCTGAAAATCTGCTCCGCACGGAAATGCTTTCCTGAAGGTAGCATATCGCCTGCTATATTCTGTTGATTCTTATTAAGTTTTGCTATGACTGTGTCCATTCGGGCATAGTCCTTTTCGAATGCCAACTGACCTACATAATCCATTGATTTTTTTATGAAAAACCACTCATCGTCTGCCATACCCAAAGGAAGATTCGACCCTTGTGAGTACCATACGATATGATTGCTTGCAGGCTCGTTGGTTGCTTGCCGGTATGGATAGATTTTTGTCAGTTCCCCACTAAGAAGCATACCTACAAGCGCCATTTTCTCTTCTGCATATTTAGAGAGTGGCATTTTCTTTTGCTTTGCCTCAAAGAGTTGGTTGTAAGTGGCATATCTGCTATTTAGGCGCAAAAGTTTCTTGTCGTTGGTTTTGAGTTTGAACATAGGTTCGTCAAGCCAACTATAAGGACTCAGCAGCCAACCCATATAGACTTGTTCGGCAGTAAGCCCCTGATACTTTGTTTTTCCGTAAATCTTTTCGGTAAAGTCCGTCATAAGGCAACTCATAGGTTGCAACCTATCGTTGTAAAAAACGCATAAGTTACCGAATTGCTCTGCCTGCTGTCGAGGGATGGTTGAAGGTGTGGCATTAAGGTTTGTAACCAACAGAAGTAAAAGCACAAGTGTAGCAACTCCGTTTCTGACTTTTATTTTTTTGAGCAGTTGGCGGAAGTGCGTGTGCGATTGCATAAAGAAAATTACCATTGAGAGAAGTAAAAGAGCATACCCGCAGTATGTTACAGCAATGCCGTACGGGTCGTAACTGACGAGTAGCACACTGCCTGACATATCTTCTGAAAAGCCTGATTGATAGAAACGATAGCCTTTGTAACGGAATATATTGTTCATTGATACAATGCCTGATTTATCGCCTGCTTGAATAGTGGAGCAATAGTCCCGTGCAGTGGTTGTACCATCGTAGTAAATGACCTGAAAATCTTTCAGTTCTAATGTGAAAGGGAAACTTCGTTCGTCGTAATCATTGGTTTTCTCTGTAAAGGTGTTTGTCGGTTTGTTCAGTTTCAGTTCAACTGCCCCTTGTATGCCAAAAAGGTGTGTCAAGAGCGAACCTGCGAGTATAACGACAAAAGAAAAATGCAATAGTATGGTAGCCCATTGTTTAAGTTCAGTCTTTACGAGTAGGGTTATACCGCCTATTGTTGCCAAAGCCCAAAGAGCGATGGTGTAAGGTGCGGTATAGACATACTTAATGGCTATGGCAGTACCGTAGAACTGCTCTACGATACTGCCGGCGATGAGTAGTAGGATGATTACACCCATCAGGGAGAAACTGATTGCACGAATTAGTTTCATTCAGGTTTAGATAGCATCAATAAACTTAACAATTGCGTCTCTGTCTTCTTTCCCGAGCGCACGGAATTGTTCTATACTCTCGCGAGCATCCGACTCAGGCGAGCCGTGCCACATGATAGCCTCGATGACATTTCTTGCACGGCAGTCGTGCAGACGATCTTCAGCACCGGTTACGAGTTTTGAGAGTCCGCGTCCCCAGAGTGGGGTAGTGCGGCACCAGCCTGTGCGTATATCGTTTTTCATCATCATCTTATGCTGTACCATATCGGTGTAAGGCCAAATCTTTTGATACGGATAGCGTGGCATATTGGTGTTGTCGCAAAGCGAGTTGTTAGGGTCGTGAATATCGTCGCTGCCGGTTGTCCAACTCGGACGGTGGCATTGTGCGCAACCTAATTGTGTGAACAACTCTTTACCGCGTTTGACTTTTTCGTCGTCAAGGTTTCTTGCTGCCGGAACAGCCAAACCGCGATGCCATACCATAAGTTGGACGAACTGTTGCTCGGTCATCTCAACAGGCAGGTTCTTGTTCATAAGATAGTTGTAGATGTTCTGCTCAACATTGTCGGTAAAGCATTCGGGGTTATCCTCCTTGTTGAGTTGGGTCTTTATCCATTCAGGAAACTCTTTCTGAACATCGGGGTCTTTGCTTGCCACTTCTGCGTATGCGGCAGTCATATAGTGGTAGCGGCGGTCGGGACGGGTTACATTGGTAATGTTCCAGATGGCATTTGCTCCGGCTGCGTCTTGAAGCGGTCCGCGCGACATAGCATAGGTGAAACGGCGTACATACGGCTGTTTGTCAAGTCCGGTGTAGTAGGTTTGCCAATTGCCACCCGTGAACCAAGCAGAACGCCAATGTTTCAGGTATCCGGCATTGTAGGCTTGCTCTTCTCGTGCCCATTGTGCGGTGATAGAGTCGTCAGGAATGGCATCCAGAAGACCTGTGCCATATATGCCGATTGTTGATTCCATACGGATACCTACTTGGTTAACTGTCAGTTCTGTAGGCTCACCATTAACATTGGCGATAAGTGGTACATAGTAAGCATCTTGTGGGATAGTTACCTCAGGATAGATAAGTTCGTAGGTCTCACCGTCGTCGAAGCGGTTACCCCATTCGTCGGTGTAGTTAAGCCAAGCGATGTTGATTTTACTCTCATCGATAGGTGCTTTGAAAGGTCCGTATGCAAGTGTTTGTGGCATACCGGTGAGCGACGACAAGTAGGTCTCTTGACCGTCAACTGTCTCGTAAAGAACAAGCAGATAGCCGTTGCCTTGCTTATGTGCGTCATAACTTGTCTGACGCTTGCCGTGCCCGTATGCGGGGTGGCAGTAAAGGCAACCTTCGCGAACAGCGAGAGGACCAAGACCATGGAAAGCACCTTCGGTGTTTGTGTTCCAGTTCTTCTCGAAGAAGTACTCACCCATCTGAAAATCAAATGATTTGCCGGAGTTTTCAACAGCCGGTGTGGGTTGCTCGTAGGCAAACGATGTTGAGTTGAAAACCGTTCCTAATTCGCCGCCAGAGTAGTATTCTTCGGAGTATTCCTTCTCAGGGTCAGGAGTGAGGTTGTTGATGTTTTTCTCATTCTTACAACTGAAAAGTGCCAACGAAAGGCAAAGTATTATTAAATTTCTCTTATTCATAATATTATGTTTTATGGTTTTATACTTGTGTTTCAGCGTGTTGAAAAATTTTATTCTGCAATCTTGTCAACTCTGTCTGCAAGTTTCTTTCCGTTGTCAGCCAAACCGCGATATGTAGCGAGCACTACATCTTTGTAGTATTTCTCTGCAACTTTCTTCAGTTCAGCGTTTTGTGTAGCATCGTTTTCGTATTTCGACAGCAGTTCTTCAAGTTTGGCAAGTTCGTCGTCAAACTCGTGCAAAGCCTCAATAGCAACACCACAAGAAGCGTCGGTATAGTTAAGTACGAATGGCTTCTTCATTTCCTGAATCTTGTCAAGCGCATTCTTCAGAGCGTCTTGCACTTTCTTGCTCTGTTCTGCCATTTGCGGAACGGCATTGGTGTAAGCAATAAGTGAGTTCGACTCAGGCTTGGTAGCACCAAATTTGCCGTATAGTGCATTTTGGCAAGAGATGATGTTGTCGTAGAAATCCTGAATAGAGTTGTAGGCGTGTGGTGATTCGATATAGTTGGTGTCTTCACCTTTGTATGCCGATGCAATCTTTGAGTCGGCTACCTCGCCAATGATGTCGGAGCAACCGGCGATTATTTGTTTTGCAGCCTGTGTGCCGGATTGATTAAGGAAATGACTCTCGCCGTAGTTGTTTTCGGCTTCCCATTCGGCTTCGTCAAGGATATCTTGTTCTTCTTTTGAAATATCGCCACCCCAAGCAGCTACAAGTTTTATGGCTGCAAGGCGCAGGTCTTTGGCAGCAGATTTGGCATAATAAACCTCATCTTCTGTCAGGTCGGCAATCTGTCGCGGTTGACCGTTGCGGAACAAGATGTACTCGACAGCGTGGAAACCGGCAGAACTCTCACCCTTGGCTATATATTCGTCGATGAACGCAGCGTCATCATCATTGGTTGCAGGGTTATATTTCTGCATCAAACTCTCAAATTGCGTCTTTGCGAAGGGCCAAGTGTCTGTATGCGGGTCAATGCTGTAGGTTGTGGCAGGACCAAAAAGAAATGCCTCTGACCATTCCCAATACTGACGGCTCTCTTTCCATTGTTCGCAGGCTGCGTTTAGTGCTTCTTGCGAACCTCTCTTAATCTTACTGTCTTCATCGTTCTCTGAACTTTTCTTGCAGGCGGTGAAACTCATTGCAAGAACTGCTATTGCTGAAATAGCAAAAATCTTTGAAAATTTCATATTTATATATTTTTAAGTTTATGTATTTTTAAGTTTATGTTACTTTTTTTTGTTCCTCATGCTGAACTTGTTTCAGCATCTAAAACTTAAACCATCCCGAGTATGCAACCGACAAAGAGAACGATGGTTCGTTGTTGTAGATACCTTTCAGGAAACGCTTTGAATACTCGGCTTTTATAACCACTTCTTTTATCGGGTAGAAATTCACTCCGCATGCCACACGATGGCGGTCCATATATTCGTAATTTACGGAATTGATGCCTTTGCCATATACGGGGTTGTAGTATTCATATACGCAGAAAGGAATGAGTTGCATCTGCCGTTCGTGAAGTTTGGGTATATAGTGGAAGATGTCGTAGCCGAGTTGAACACCACCACACAGTGCTTTTGAGTTAACAGGCGTACCCTTTCTTGGCGAGCCGTCCTGATATTTGTGTTTGCTTAGGTACTGAAACAAATTCCAAATCTCATCGGCATTGCCTAAATGTGCATAGTCAATGTTTCCGCGCATTATAACGCCGAATTTCTTCCATTCGAAATCAAACGAGCCGATAAGCAGAGTACCTTTAACTTTATCATATTTTGAATTATACACTCCGCTGTATTGTGTGTTGGCAATAGTGTTTCCCACATATCCGCTGACGCTCAGTCGCAGTCCTGTTTTGGGTATATATCCGTCAACTCGTCCGGCAAAAGCATAACCGTTGGCTAACTTAAACTCGTAAGGACTTGTGGCACCATAATGCACGAAATAAGGTGCAGAAAAACGCTCTGCGTCAAGACCTGCAAGGAACTGAAGTTGATAGCCTATATACTCGTTTTTGCCCCATAGTTCTACGCCTAACTGATGCCAAGTGCAGGGGAAAAGTCGCATCTCGCCTTCGTTGCGGTAGGCTGTGAAAAACTCTGTTGGCAGGTGGTGAGAATTGGTCATACCGACAGGCACTACAATCTCGCCCATTTTTATCTGCAACTCACGGAAGAACTTCTTGTTGATCCAGAACTGCTCTAATGCCACTTCACCGCCTTTTTCCACTTCTGCTTCGTATTCTCCGGCTTCGTCGGCATCTATCTCAACTGCCGATTCCGTTCCGCCGTGCTCAAACTCTATTTCCGTCCCCATCGACCAGCCGTGTCCGAAGTCATAACCTATGTTTATAACCACATGCGGCAAATCGAATTGTCCGTTTGAACGACCGTTTTTATATGCGGCAGGGTCTTTGTAGCGGTTGAAATGGTCGGAAAAGAAGTTGCGGGTCATCACTGCCTCGCCGTAGCCGCCTATGGTCAGGCGGTTGTGAATCCATTTTGGGGTTGTTTTGCCTTTCTCAGGTTCGTCCTTTTTTTCGGTTGTTTGTTTGTCAGGGGTTGTTTTTACGATAGTTGCGCCCGTTTGTGCATCAATAACTTTCGTTGCGCCTGTTTGTGCATCAACAACTTTCGTTGCACCCGTTTGTGCGTCGGTTTTCTGTACGGAGTCAATTTTATTCTCAAGTCGGGCAAGTCGGTCAAGTATTTGCAAATAGTCAGATTTTGAAAGAGAAATAGAATCTTCTGCTCTCAAAAACGAGCATAATGAAAGCGAAAGCAAGAGGACTATAGTATAAAAATATCGGTTTGACATACCTATAAAATAGTATAATTTATTTTTTTTGTGCAAAAATACTATATTTGGTAGTTTTTTTCAATCCCTAATTTTAGTTATTTTTCATAAAATTGTGCAAATATTCAAAAAAATGTGTATATTTGTAGGAAAATTAAAAAAACAAGTATATAATGAAAAGTTTTCGTACAATAATAAGTATATTTTTTCTGTTATTCACTCTATGTTTGTCGGCTCAGGACGCTCAACTCTCCCGTATTGAACTACTCTCTGGCGGCTCTATTGTAGGTAAGATTCTTTATCAGAACGATGAGATGGTAGTTGTGAGAACGCCACAGGGTGCACGCTATCAGTATCTTATGAAAGAGGTGAAGAGTATCGACGAGTATGTTGAAGAGCAGACTGCGGTTGAGCAAGTGAAGAGACGCAAGGTAGGAGTGATGGTTGATTTGACCGGTGGAGGATCTGTTGTAAGGAACAACAAGAACGGCGGATATTTCGGGTTTTCTGTTTCCGTTGGTGCCAACAATCTGCTTGACAGACATTGGTTCTTGGGTGGCGGTTTCGGCGTGTACGACCAACTCATTCCACGCCAACATCTAACCGACGATTTCCTTTTGAAAGATACTAAGAAATCAATGCTTTTTGTGCCGCTTTTTATAAACACAAGTTTGCCACTTATCAACCAGAAACACGCACCATTTGTAGGTGCTGCGTTGGGTTATGGCTTCAGTACGAAAAAGGCCGTTAAGGGTGGTTTGTATGCTTCGGTTGATTTCGGCTATCGTGTGCAACTGAACGACTATAACGCTCTCAGTGTTGGTTTTTCTTGGACGATGCAACAGTCAAGATTTGACAATATAGAAACTGTTGACAACAATTATTTTGCTGTCAACAGATCCCATATAATTCATTCTTTAGGAGTAAAATTATCAGTAGTCTTATGATCCGAGAACGCCAAAAACGCAATCACCGTTTGACCGTTATGTTGAACGAGTCGGAGTGGAAAGCCTTGCTTAGGTATCAAAAGAAGTATGCGGGCAAGAACCGTTCGCTTGTGGTGCGTGATGTGCTGATGCGCGGTATCTTAAAGCGTTTCGATAAAGATTCACCTACACTATTTGATTTTTGATAATTAATTATCTTGCTGCGATAATAGCGCAGAAGTCAGGTGCTTTAAGTGATGCACCGCCAATAAGTCCACCGTCAACATCAGGGTTGGCAAATAGTTCTGCGGCATTCTTGGCATTGCAAGAGCCACCGTAGAGAATAGTAGTGTCGTCGGCAACTTGTTTTCCGTATTTCTCAGCAATGAGCGAGCGAATGAAAGCGTGCATGTCTTGTGCTTGCTCCGGAGTGGCAGTCAGGCCTGTGCCGATAGCCCATACGGGTTCGTATGCAAGAGTTATCTTTCCAAAATCTTCGGCAGAGAGGTTGAAAACAGAGCCTTCAAGTTGGGCTTTCACAACTTCGTTCTGCTTGCCACTTTCTCTTTCCTCTTTTACTTCACCTATACAGAAAATAGGTTTCAAGTCGTTTTTGAGTGCAAGCAACACTTTCTCGCGAAGGATGTCGCAGTCCTCGTGGTAGTAAGCACGACGCTCGGAGTGTCCAAGGATACAGTATTCAGCACCTGTTGAGCGTACCATTTCAGCACTTACTTCACCAGTGTATGCACCTTTCTCTTTGTCTGCACAGTTTTCTGCGGCGAGTTTGATAACTGAGCCTTTTATTACTTCGCTTACTGATGCAAGGTGGATAAAAGGAGTACCGATTACAACTGCACATTTAGGCTCTTGATTCTTAAGAGCCTCTACCAATTCTTTTGCCAAAGCAATTCCTTCTTGCAGGTTCTTATTCATTTTCCAGTTACCTGCAACCATTTTTGTTCTCATAATAATTTGTTTTATTTGATTTGATTTTTTCTAAAATTCCATTTGTTGATAATTGTTCCTTCTTTTATTTCCACTATTCCCGGGTTGGCACGAACGATGGTCTTGAGCGTTACGGGGTCAACAAAGCAGAAGGGGTAAGTTGTGCCTATTTCGGTTCTAATGTCCTCAACTACTGTCTGTCCCGAGCCTGTCAGGGCATAAAAGCGTTTGCCTGAACGCAGACATTGCTCATACAAGTCTTGCAAACGGACTAAATCTTGTTTCTTAGTCTTTTCCAAATCATACATCACGGCAAACACAACAATCTGTTCTTCTTCTAAAAGTTCGTCAGTTAGGTCGTTGAAATCTTCGTCAATGAGTTCAAAGTCGTGTATGGGCGGTTCGTAGCCTTTTTTGACAAGCACTGACTGTTGCTCCACAAAAGTCCAAGTACTATCGTTTTTCGGGTAGTCTTGTAGTGTGAATCGGTGCTCAACTCCATTTTTGCTATATATGAGTGTGGTCTCATAAACATCAGGTTCAGCGTCGTCGGGATACGACATTAGTTCGGGTATGTTATTCCCCACTTTATACGGTCGGAAATCCCACAAAGGCAAGTTAAGGCGCGTCCATGTCATCCAACCGCATACGAAGAACAACGCAAAAAGCGTTATTATCCACTCGGCAAGTGGTTTTAAGAAATTATGCAGATATTTTTTTGTGCATAGAAAAACAATCACTAACACAAGCAGAACAACATTTTTTCCGAAGGTTTGCCAGTTTGTAAGTATGATGGCATCGCCAAAACACCCGCAGTCGCTGACAGGATTTTTTATTGCCAAATACAAGGTCAGTGGTGTCATAACCAGCATCATCAAAAGCGCAAACCAACCTGTCAGGTTGTTTCTAACTCCGAAAAGAAGTGCTATGCCAAGCAGGAACTCGAAGCATATAAGGCAAATAGCCGCAGGCTCTGCAAGTGGCATCAGCATATCGAAAAATCCGCCAAAGGCTTTTAGGTAGTCCTCGATCTTATATACTGTTCCAAGTGGGTCAATGGCCTTTACGAAGCCTGAAAAAACAAATGTTATAGCAAGCAAAAACCGACTTATTACAGCCGACCAATAAGCAAAAGGATTTTTTTTCATAGCGTCAGTTGGATAAGTTCAAAAATAGCATAGTTTATCATATCGAAATAGTTTCCGTCAGCCCCTTCAGAGACAAGTGTCTTCCCGTCGTTGGCTTGTATGGACTTGTTTCTCAGTATCTTAGCAAAGATAATGTCAGTAATCGACGAAGGCAACATCTCACGCCATGCCTCGCCATAGTCGTGGTTCTTACGAAGCATCAGTTCAAGAGCTTCTTTTATGTATTGGTTATATAATTCAAGAGCCTGCTCGCGAGTCATATCAGCTCCGTCGGCGAAGCCATGAGAGAGTTGTATAAGACCAATGACTGAATAATTGACTATTGCCATTAGTTCGCCTTCAATGCTTTCACCAACAAGATTGACTCCTGTCTGCTCAATCTCACGAATACGCTTAATTTTTATAAAAAGTTGATCATTAACCGTTTGCGGACGCATAATGCGCCACGACGGACCATAATCCGCCATCTTGCTACGGAAAATTTCACGACATTTATCAGTGATTTTCAGGTATTGCTCTTTTGTATTTTGCATAGTATTATTGTTTTAACTGTGCAAATTTACTATTATTTATCGAAAAATACAACTTTTTTGATAAAAGATTTGCAAATTTGCATTTTAAGTGCTAAATTTGTCGCATAAATTGTTATACTATGAAAAAACTTTATTTTTTGTCAATGCTTCTGTTGTGCGCCCTTTGTTTGCAGGCACAACAGATTAGTCGTGTTGAGCCACTCTCTTGGTGGACAGATATGAAACAACCGCTTACCTTGCTTTTTTATGGCGAGAACTTGAAAGACGCTTCCGTGTCGGTTGAGCGAAAAGAAGGTAAGTCGTGGAAACAGACAGAAGGCCTGAAACTCAAAGGTCAGCATAATGCTGAGAGTCCTAACTATCTGTTTGTTGATGTTGATGTACGTCAAGCAGGCGAATATCGTTTTACACTTCAAAAAGGTAAGAAAAAAGCCCGTTGGCAATATAGCATATCAGAAAGAAGAGCCGGTAGCAAAGACCGAAAGAGTTTTACAAGTGCCGATATGTTCTATCTTATTATGTCAGATCGTTTCGTGGATGGTGATGAGTCAAACAACATATCTCCGCTTACTTCTGAAGGGTGCGACAAAAATAACATGGATGCCCGCTTTGGTGGCGATATACAAGGTATAATCCAGTCGCTTGACAATATAGCCGAACTTGGTGCTACCGTTATCTGGCCTACACCGCTACTTCTTGACAACGAACCCGCTTGGAGTTATCACGGCTATGCTTGCGCCGACTATTATCATATCGACCCTCGTATGGGTAGCAACGAACTGTACAAAGAGTTTGTGCAGAAAGCCCACGAGAAAGGACTTAAAGTAGTTATGGATATCGTAACCAACCATTGCGGAAAGGCTCACTGGTGGATGAAAGACCTGCCTTACGCAGACTGGGTTCACCAACATCCCGAATATACTCAAACTATAAATGCTTTTACCACTTACTACGACCCTAATGCATCAGATTTCGACCGCAAGCATCACGAAGGCGGTTGGTTCGACCGTGCTATGCCCGATATGAACCTTGATAACCCGGACTTGCTCCAATACTTCAAACAATGGGCTATCTGGTGGGTTGAGTATGCTAATCTTGACGGTTTCCGTGTTGATACATACCCGTATAACGAACCCGTACCGATGTCAGAATGGTGCAAGGCTGTCAAAGAAGAATACCCGAATTTCAATATCGTAGGTGAGACTTGGACTCGTCCGGCATCGAATATATGCTATTGGCAAGCCGGTGTCGGAAATAAAGATGGTTTTGACTCTCACCTGCCTGCTGTTATGGACTTCCCTACAAGTGAGGCTATCCGCTCGGCTCTCAGCGACGATGGCAAATACTGGCATGGCGGACTTACCAAAGTATATGAGGCTTTGACGCAGGACTACCTTTATAGCGATGTGAACAACTTGCTTATCTTCCTTGATAATCACGATATGGACCGTATAGCGGATGTCGTTAAAGATAATAGTACAGAACGCCAACAGTTGGCTGCTGTTATGTTAGCAACACTTCGAGGTATTCCCCAACTGCTTTACGGAGCAGAAATAGGTATGCGCTCTATGGACATAACGCGTGGTCATAGCGGACTGAGGCGACCTATGCCACTGCGACAAAACTGGAATAACGAAGAAAAACAGATGTTTGACTATCAAAGTCGCATATTCCAATTCCGTAAGAACGAACCTATTCTTCATACGGGAAAAACAATGCATTTTTTCTCTGATAACAACACTTATGCCTATTTCAGGTACAACGATGAAGGTGCAGTATTTGTGTTCCTTAACGGGTCAAACGAAAACCGACAAGTGCCTGTAGAGCAATATAAAGAAATATCCGGCAAGTACAAAACAACGGGAGTTGATATCATAAGTGGAAAGACCATTGACCTTGGCAAATCTTTTGAAGTGGCTCCGCTGACCGCTATAGTAGTCAAACTGACAAAGTGATACAGCATTTCGACGAAGCGATATTACTTTTTATCAACGGACATCATTCCCCTTTTTGGGATGATGTCTTTTGGTATGTCTCCACCAAGTGGCTGTGGATACCGCTTTATGTGTTTCTCGTAGGGTGGCTTGTGTGGAAGTATCGTTGGCGTAGTTTGTGGTGCTTGCTCGTTGTTGTGGCAGTGGTAGGCTTGTCAGATTTTATAGCGTCAGGTGTGCTGAAACCATTGGTATTACGCCTTCGTCCGACACACACTGAGTCATTGACGGAGCATTTGCA
>JAFVAX010000038.1 GCA_017480285.1 Paludibacteraceae bacterium
AAATATCTCCATAGGAGATCAAATAACCAAATCAAGAAATAATCGTGCCCTCTTGGGCTAAGAACTTGATTTCTTGATTTGAGAGGAAGAAGCGCGACCATTACATTTGTTATGCAATAACTTAATCATGGATCGCCGCTTTTGACGAGCGCCTGCGTCGCACATCATAAAGCCGTCGGAACCAAACTTCCCGCCTGCCTCCGAGGAATAGACTGGCAGAAATAAAAAATTTTACATTCTCCGAACGCGAAGGTGATAGATTCGGGCTCTTTTTTGACTTATATATGGAGGGGTATATAAAACACACAAATTCCCGCTCATACTATACAAGTAAGCATATATTCGCTCACATAATAATTGCGTTTGTGTAATATTTCTCGTTTATAATTTGCATAAATTATTTATTTTTACTGCCTTTGCAGCGATTTTGTTCAATTACTTGCTTTTGTTTAAAAAAAATTGAACATAAGACCGGAATTGAACATTCGGGTTAACAACTGCCAAACAGATATATTTGTTCTGTCGGGTGTATTAAAGATTTATTATTTGAACGAATATGCGCAAAAGTGAATGGCTTTTAATCTATTATCTCTTGTCAGATAAGCGAAACCCGAACAAGACCATCCGTCAATAGACAACTTCTCTTTCTCGCAGAACTTCTGAATCTCAAACCGCTGGTTCTCGACAGTCTGCTTGTCAGAACTTACGCGGATATAGCCATATACCATAAGTTTTTTAGGGTAATATAGTAAATATCCGTCATATATGCAAACTTTCCAAGATTAAAAACGAGTGTTATCGAATTTGCAAATAGCATCCGTTCCTGTTCAGTTCTGCTTCATTTCCTGTTCATAGGCATATCAACATCTCGTACCTCAATGTTGCCAGTTCGGGATGAGGGTTGCAAAGCAATATTAATTATTAACTATTAACTATTAAATGATTAGAGAGATTCTTTATCGGGTCTTTCAGTATCTCGCTTATCTGCAACCCTCGCTCGGTCATAACCTCACGCAAGAAAGGCTCATAATAGTAAGCCACGCTGCCTACAAACCCGAACTTCAAATCTTCTATACCCGCTGAAAGAGCAACATTTTTGTACTGCACTAAAATCCTGTCGGCAAACTCTGCAAAATGCCGTTTAACGAGGGCCTTTATGTTCTCATCGCTGATATTGTCAGCACAGAACTTTGAGAGTGAGGCAAGGAAACGATTTGGCAAAGGCTGGCGATACACACGCTCTATGATATCTGCCTGTGTAAGATTGTTTTCGGTGAGAAATTTATGTTTCAACTCTTCGTTCAGTTGATTTTTCAAAAGGTCAGCCACAAGCCTTTTCCCCAACGCTCCTCCGCTGCCTTCATCGCCAAGAATAAACCCGAGTGACGGCACTTGAAACTTAATCTGCTCGTCAGACCAAAGACATGAGTTTGAGCCTGTACCCAAGATACAAGCCACCCCGGTCTGCTTGCCGAACAGAGCGACAGCCGCCCCTACCATGTCGCTATCTACTACAATCTCAGATTTTTTGAAAAACCGAGAAAGGGCATTTTTAACTATGACAGACTTTTCTTTCGTACAACCTGCACCATAGAAATAGATGTTGATAATAGGTCCTACCCAAAGGTGCTTTGCAAGTTGTGGCAGAAGGCGGTTTGAAACAATATCTGCAATATCGTTTTCAGACTGAAAGAACGGGTTTATTCCTTCAGTCTGAAAATCCTCAGAATGACCACTACGAGTGAGTAGCGACCACACGGTCTTTGTAGAACCTGCATCGGCTATTAGTTGCATAAGTTCGATTTTTATAGTTAGTCAAAGTCCAACGGTGAGAAGATAGAAGTCTTCGATACTTTCTTCATCTTGCCGTATTTGGCTTGAATAGCTTTTTGGTCGATTTTCTTTGGATCGCCTATTATAACAACAGTTATAGGTTTGCCCTTGATGTTAGCCTCATAGAATTTTTTTATATCGTCAAAGGTCAAGGCGTCAATTTTCTTCACTTCCTCTTTCGACGGATCGTCCTTAAAGCCTAACCTGTTCCATTCCGAATAAACCATACTTCTTGAGCGGAACGAAGGTCTGCTCGTAAGTGCCACTTGCTTTAGATATTGCTTGATATGGTCGATTCTCTGCTCACGCATAGGCATGTCGAGCAATAGTTGCATATATGTATCCACAGCATCGAAGGTCTTATCAGGCTGGCAACCTACATAACCTATGAGATACGACTCATTGCCGGGGATTTCAGGTGTTGCCACTTGTCCGTAGGCTGTATAAGCAAGACTTCGTTTCTCACGAATCTCGTTCATTACCAAACCTGAGAAACCACCTGAGAAATACTGGTTGAATGCTTCGTAGAGCACATCTTCCTCAACATTATAGGGTTTGCCGTCAACATAGAAATAAATCTGTGCCTGCTGTATCTCACTGTTAGGCATGAAATAAACTTGTGTCTTGTCGTACTTGACAGGGTTTTTCTCAACCGGTGATTTTGATGGACGCATACCCTCTTTGAGGAAATTCTTACGCATCACATCAGCCACATCGTCAGTGCTTCTCTGACCTACATAATGAATCTCAAGGTTGTACATTGTAGCGTCTTGGAAAGTAGATATAAGTTTCGGTATGGTAAGTCCTAAAAGATCACTGATAGTGGGACGCTTGATGTATCTTGACTCGTCTTTGTACAAAATATAATTTATCAAAGCCGACGTTTGATACGAGTCAATCTCACGCTCAAACAAACGCATCATAATAGAACTACCTTGCACTGCCTCCAACTGACGCTGGTCAAGTTTAGGCATAAGTATCTGTCGGTTAACCGATTGCAAAATCTTTTCAAGGTTATCCTCATCGCCTTCGATAACCACATACAGATAACTGCCGGAAACGGAATAACTGCAAGTACCACCTAACTCTGACAACTCGCGACGGAACTGCTGTGCGTCTTTTTGTGGCAACACACCGGCCGTATTCATCAGTTCAACAGCATAGCCGAGCAGAGGTTTCTTTTCAGTTCCAACGCCATAGCGAAGCACAAGCGAGAATATCTTGTTATGCGGGTTCTTTGTTACATACAGATTGACTTGTTCGTCAACTTGACGGCGGTCAACATCGTTCAAATCGCAGAAACGCTCTTCTGTCAGACCGGCAGGAGTATCTTTCTCAAAATTCGCAAAATAAGCAGACTTGACATCTGTAGGCGGAGTGAGAGGTTTGATTTTCGGTTTCGGAAGTTTGGTTTTCTTTGGTTTACCTTCTTCAAATGCGAAAGTCATGTGATTTTGGTTGAAATACTTCTGTGCAACAGTCATTATCTCCTCTTTGGTCATTTTCTCTATCTGCTCTTTTTGATTGAGTATTTGCTCAAGCGGTTGTTGATAGATAAACGAATGATGCAGTATTGCAGCCTTAGCGTCTTGCGACTCAAGCATCTGGTCAAGCTCCTGCAACATATTCTTGCGAACCGACTCAATAAGCCAAGGCTCTATCTCGCCATTTTTTAGTTTATTAACCTCTTTCATCACAATCTTCTCCGTTGTCGAGTTAGGCTCGTAACTACGCTGATTGGGGTCATAGTATGGTGTGGCAGAAATGATTATACGCCCCATATCGCGACGCGAGTCAACGTAGGCGTATGCTTGACCGACCTGACCGTCAAGCATCAGTTTGTCGAGCAAACCGGTATTAGCTGAGTTGTTAAGCAATGCAACAGCCATCTCAAGTGGCAACTCGTCAGGATCGCCTACCTTAACACCCTTATAGCCCCAAATAACCGAAGGACCATAACCCACTTTCTTCTCGAACTTAGGATTACCTTCAAAACTCGTTTCTGTCCAACTGACACGCTCCGGGAGTGGTTTTTCTTCAAATCTGCCGAAATAAGTCTCTATTAAAGGTTTTACTTCTTCTGAGTTGAAGTTTCCGACAAGCAACAATGCCATATTGTTAGGCACATACCAAGTGTTGAAAAACTCGATAAGTCGGCTCATACGCGGTTTTTTAAGGTGTTCGGCAGTACCGATTATACTGCGCTCGTAGGGATGACCTGCATACAATTTCTCAAACATAAAATCGCGTTGGAACTCGTTTATGTCGTCCTGACCCATGTTATACTCTTCAAACACATTCTCAAGTTCTGCCTGAAAAGCACGGAAAACAGGATTGATAAGCCTATCGCTGTACAGTTTGAGCCAACGCTCCATCTGTGAAGCAGGGAAAGAGTTGAAGTAGTTGGTGCGGTCGTAAGCCGTAGTAGCATTAAGTCCCGTACCACCTATTGCCTCAACGAGGTTGGAGAAATCGTCGGTTGCTCCATACTTCGAAGCACGGATTGACAGTTCGTTGATTTGTTGGGTCAGAGCCTCTCTTTCCCCGGGATCGGTAGAATCAGAGAACTTGTCGTACAAATCAACTATTGAATCATAAATAGGTTTTTCTTTTTCCCAATCTAAAGCACCAATGGTTTGCGTACCTTTGAAAAGCACATGCTCAAGATAGTGAGCCAAGCCGGTATATTCCTTCGGTTCGTCGATTGAACCGGCACGAACAACAACCTCGCCATAAACATCGGATGCCTCGTGGTCTTCCCACAACATAACAGTCAGACCGTTAGGTAGTTGGTAAGTTGTCAGGCCTTCTGCCAACTGCTGTGCATTCAGAAGTCCAAAACAGAACAACATTACCAAAACTAAATAGTTTCTCATTTTCATACTTTATTAAGATTTATAATTATTGCTTATCTTTACACCCACAAAAATACAAAAAATTATGTAAAATTGCAAAGATAATTGCACTATTGCAAAAAAAATGCCAAAAAGATTTGCTTTTGTTTGGAAAAACGAGAAAAATGTTGTATTTTTGCACTCGCAAAATAAGAATCATTGAATCTTTGAATCTACTTGCGGCATTGGCGGAATTGGTAGACGCGCCAGACTTAGGATCTGGTAACGAGAGTTGTGTAGGTTCGAGTCCTATATGCCGCACCGGTTATGAAAACTCGATTTTTGTATATCATTTGTCTTCTGACAATCGTATTGTGTAGTTGTCTTGATAAAACAAAGTCGCACTACACTCCCCAAATCTATGTAAGTCTGCTCACTACCACCAAAGGCGACACCTTGCTTGCTCATGAAGTTCAAGATGCTTCCTATTATCGTTTAGACACTTGCTATTTAGGCGATACTGTGAATTTTGTCGTATCTTTTGATGCTGTCGGTAATGAACTGAAGAGAACATATATCGAGTGGGACAAGACAAATCTTGACATTTCTAACACCAACTATTCCGGTTTGAAAGGTGTGCTTGTTCAGCCAACCGATTCAGCAAACCTTGATTATTACTATCAGCCGCTTCTATCAGGTTCGGCACTTAAGTTGCAAGTACTACCTGTAAAAACGGGTGAGACACCTGTTGTTTTCGGTGTTGAAAGCGATTCCAAGTACTCGCCGCAAACGCTGAATGTACACTTTATCGTGGCAGACACTGCAAACTCTGAAAAATGATCTCATATCATACTTTCACCAACGGACTTAGCATAATGTATCGGCAACAGACAGGACTTGTGTCGTATGCCGGTATAGTAGTCAGATGCGGAAGCCGAGATGAGACTGAAAAACTGTTCGGCATGGCTCATTTTATTGAGCATACAGCCTTCAAGGGAGGAGGCAAGTACAACGCACGGCAGATTATTGATAAAATAGAAGGTGTCGGGGGCGAAATGAATGCTTTTACCACCAAAGAAGAAACAACCTTCTATGCAACCGTTCCAACACAATATCTCGGGCGGGCAATCGACATTTTAGCAGACATAACCCTCTCACCGACATTTCCGAAAGACGAAATCAATAAAGAGAGAAGTGTTATCTACGACGAGATTGACTCGTACAACGACAGTCCGTCAGAACTTATCTTCGACGACTTCGAAGCACTCATCTACGATACACACCCGCTTGCTCATTCTATTTTAGGCAGTCCTAAAACCCTACGTTGGTTCAACACTGAAAAAGCACAACAGTTTCATTCAGAACATTATCAACCACATAAAATGATAATGTTTGTCGGCTCAGACCTGCCTTTCGACAAAGTTCTGAAAATGATTGAAAAGACTGGGCTTTCGGCAATTCACAATTCACAATTTACAATTCACAATTCACAATTTTATCCTCATCCTGAACTTGTTTCAGGATCTCACACACCTCGTTCTGCACTTGTTTCAGGATCTCACACACCTCGTTCTGCACTTGTTTCAGAATCTCACACACCTCATCCTGAACTTGTTTCAGGATCTCACACACCTCATCCTGAACTTGTTTCAGGATCTCACGACACAAACTATTCCTATCACCCATCAGAACAGGCATTTCATAAACATACACATCAAGCACATGTCATGCTCGGCATACCCGCCTTTTCACTTTTTGACAAGCAACGCGATGCAATGGCAGTCTTGAATGCGATAGTCGCAGGTGGCAGTATGAACAGTCGCCTTAATCTTGCCCTTCGCGAGAGATTAGGACTGGTTTATCAGGTAGAATCACAATATGTTCCATTCTCCGACACGGGTTATTGGTCTGTGTATTTCGCTTCAGAACCACACGATGTTGGTCGCTGCCTGAAAACCATTTTCAGCGAACTTAAAAAATTAAGAGACAAACCTCTGAGCGAAAAAACATTCAAAGCCTACCAACGACAGATGAAAGGGCAATTGCTTCTTGCTGCAGAAAATACCGAGAGTTATATCTTGCAACTATCAAAACAGATGCTCTATTTTGGTCAGGTTCAGGACATTAGCGAACAAACTAAAAGTATTGACTCGCTGACTGCAGAACAGATATGGCAACTCTCACAACAAATGTTCGATTTCGCAAATTTTTCTATTCTAAGGTACGAATAGTTGTATGATTTTAACAAAAAGTAACACTTTTTTGACATTTTCAAACAAAATGTTGCATAGTTAAAAGAAAAAATGTATTTTTGCTCAAAATATATCCTTTACCACTATGAACAATAGTCCTATTCAAATACTACACGAGATTACTCCGCTTGGTGAGCACGACTTTATGTATGTGGCAGACCGGCACAAAAAAGAATTCAGCTACCCCTTGCATTGCCACGATATGTTAGAGTTGAATTTTGTTGAAAACGCAACCGGCGGAGAGCGTATCATAGGCGATTCCGTTGAGACTATTGGTGAATACGACCTTGTTCTGATAACCTCGCCGGAACTGGAACATGTGTGGAATCAAGGCAAGTGCACAAGCGAAGATATTCACGAAATAACCATTCAGTTTGCACTTGATTTTCAGACCAACCCGATTTTTCAGACCAACCCGTTTGCCTCACTTACAAAAATGCTTGTCAGAGCACAGAAAGGTCTGTGTTTTTCAATGCGTTCCATAATGCAGGTTTATCCAAGACTTATGGGCTTAAGCAACATAAAAGAAGGGTTTTATGGTGTTATTGAACTACTTTCAATCTTGTACGAACTGAGTCTTGCAGAAGACGCTCGCGAACTTGCATCAACCACTTTCGCAAAAGTGGATATATCAAGCGAAAGCCGACGAGTGTTGAAAGTAAAAAACTATATTTCAACACATTTCACCGAAGAACTGCGTCTTGAACAACTAAGCAATCTCGTTGGTATGACTCCGTCTGCCTTCTCGCGATTCTTCAAACTCAGGACAGGCAAAAACCTTGCGGAGTTTATCGTGGATACGCGTCTTGGACATGCTACCCGCAAACTCATTGACACTACAAGCAGTGTTGCCGAAATAGGTTTTGAATGCGGTTTCAACACTCTGTCGAATTTTAATCGCTTGTTCAAGAAACGAAAATGATGCTCACCTACCGCGTTTCGCGAAAAATACTGCAAAACAAGGGTCATTTTGTAAAAGGTGTCGGTTGTTGGCAAAATTGTGTCATTAAATGTAAAAATAACATATTATCTTTGCAAAAATTTTCTTTTCAATTTGATTATGATAAAAACATACAAATATATTACTTTCATTATTACACTGATTTTGTGTTTCTCAACTTATATAACAAGTTATGCCTCAAGTTTTTCCGTTCCCGACATTTTCAGCGATGGAATGGTGCTTCAGCAAAACACAAATGTCAACCTATGGGGCTTTGCAAAACCCAAAACACGAATAACTCTTGAAGCAGAATGGCTTGAGCAACCGCTAACCGAAACAGCAAACAACGACAGCCTTTTCTTTTTTGAGATACCAACACCCGAAGCGTCGTTCGACCAATACACTCTTGCCTTATACAATGCCGATGACACTCTCTTCATCAACAACATACTGATAGGCGAAGTATGGTTTGCCTCCGGGCAGAGTAATATGGAGATGCCGTTAAACGGCTTTTGGAACTGCCCTATTAACGACAACAACGAAGCCATTGCCACTGCCTCTGAATGGAGCGACGAGATAAGGTTTGTAACCATTCCAAAAACGGGTGCCACAACACCACAAAAGACTGTAGGCGGCAAATGGCAAGTACCATCACCAAAGACAGCACCTTGGATAAGTGCCACGGCTTGGTATTTTGCTCAAATGGTAAGTCGCGTACTTGACTGCCCTGTCGGAGTTATAGTATGTGCGTGGGGTGGCTCAAGAGTGGAAGGTTGGACATCCAAGCAGACACTACTCAAATATGACGATGTAAATTTAGAAAAAGAACTCAAAGAAGGCTGGAACGGTCGCTGGTGGGAATGTTACACACCGCTTGTTATGTACAATGGAATGTTTAAGCCTGTATGCAAATACACCTATCGCGGTTTCCTTTGGTATCAGGGCGAAGCCAATGTAGGAAAAGACAGTTACTTCGGACGACTCACAGAGATGGTACGCCAATGGCGCGAAGATGCCGGCAAAACGGCAGAACAACTGCCTTTCTTTCTTACCGAGATTGCACCTTGGGAAGGATATGGTGAATGGCTATCTGCCCCTCTGCTCCGAGAACAACAACATCTTGCAGGACATACCATACCAAATGCAGGATGTATCTGTACAAACGATTTAGTAAAGCCATTTGAGCGCGCAAACATTCACCCTGCAGAGAAAAGACAAGTGGGTTACAGACTTGCATATATGGCACTTAATCGTACATACGGACTGACAGACATACACTGCGATTCGCCTGAATATCTGCGGCACGAAGTACACGGTAGCGAAATCGAAGTGTTTTTCACAAATGCAGAAGACGGACTCACACCTTACACAGATATCACAGGGTTTGAGATAGCAGCAGAAGACGGAGTTTTTCATCCTGCAGAAGCCGTCTTGAACGAACAGAACAAAAGTATAATCGTAAGAAGCGAAGAAGTGGAGTTCCCTGTTAGCGTACGCTACTGCTTCAAAGCTTTTCAATTAGGCAATGTCCGTAGTTCAAGAAACCTGCCACTCGTGCCGTTCAGAACAGATAAAAACTGACTTTATGAGAAAACTGTTTATCTACATATCATTTTGCCTTATTTTGCTTTCTTGTGCAAAACAAAAAGCATCCTTTGTGGAGAGCCGCGATGGACAGTTGTGGCTTGACGGCAAGCCTTATAAGTTCGTTGGGGCTAACCTATGGTATGGCTCTATGCTTGCGTCGGGTGGCACTAACGGCAATAGAGAAGCATTAGTTCAAGAACTTGACCGTTTGCATAGTCTTGGCATCAACAATCTTCGCCTGATGGCAGGAGCCGACGGATTTGGAGATGAACCTTGGAGAGTTA
>JAFVAX010000039.1 GCA_017480285.1 Paludibacteraceae bacterium
ATGTCGTTGGGCTCACCTCTGACGAGTTTCGTTTGGTAACCAATGCAAACGAACTGCAAGACGGCGACCTCGTTATTGTCGGCGTTAGCAATCCCGCTTATAAATATGCAATGGGTTGGTACGACCCCTATTATAGCAAAAACAATATAGATGCTATTGCTGCAAGTTATTCTGCCGACCATAGCAGTGTCGTTGCAAGCGAAGAAGCCATATATGAAATCAATCGTGGCACAAACGAGGCTGTGGGCGACTATTGGACCTTTGCTGATGCCGACGGATTTTTCCTAACAGCATCCGGCGGAAATCCTAATAGCGGAAACAACAACTACCTCACGGCTTGGGACACTATCTATAGCACAAGTTACGGCTGGTACGGCTGTTGGGATATCTCGATTGAACCTACTGGCGAAGCAACTGTCAAGAATCTCGGCAAGTCGCGTAGCAATATGATTCAGTTCAACCCCAATGCCGGTGGGTATGCTGTCTTTGCTTGCTATAGTACAGCCTCGCAAACACCTGTGTCCATATTTAGAAGGGTAGTGGTTGACGACCCTTCTGAGCCACAGATACGAACAGGGTTAGTCAATTTCGGCAATGTGCTTATAGATACCTATCCGCAAGGCTCACATACACTGACCGTCAATGCACTCAACCTGACAGACGACATTTCGGCATCACTTGAAGACGGTACTTACTTCTCGCTCGACAAGACTGTGCTTGACCGCGACGGAGAAGACCTTGTTATTTCTTACAATATCTCTGAAACTGGAACATATAACGATGTACTGCACCTTCAAAGTGGTGAAACGAAGATAGATGTCAGTATATTTCTCAATGCACAGAAGCATCTCACTATTGCTGAGGCTAAACAGCAGACCGACTTGACTTTTGTTACTTTGCAACCTGTAGTGATAACAAAGAAATACTCCAACTATGTCTTTGTAAAAGACGAAACAGGTTCGATGCTGCTTTTCGACGGTGGTAATGAGAATGGCGCAGGATATGCCCAAAATCGTAAGAACGGCGATATACTGACAGAGGTTAATGGCAGATACCGGCTCTACTATGGCAACCCTGAAATAAATCTTGCCGGGCCATTCGGTTACAAGAATGGCGAAGAGGTGCTGCCTGAAAAACAAACGACTGCAATAACAGAAGACGATGCCTGCCGATTCCTGCTTCTTGAGAATGTAACACTTACCGACGATGAGAATTTCCTTTTCTTAGGGCAAGAATATCGGCTTTACGACTTGTTCAAGTATTGGGCAGACACACGTAAGGTAATCGACAAAACCGCCACTTTCCGCCTTGTTGCTATTGCCTACAACTACAATGGTATGACCTTATGCCCTATCAGTATGGAAGAGATGATACCTACTGTATTAGAAATGCAGGAAATGCAAACGAATGCAAAGGTTATCAAATATATTGACCCTGTTACTAAAAGCATCAGAATACTTATGCCTGACGGGGAGGAGTTTGATGTGGTAGGTGCAAAAATAAAATAAATTTGTCGTTAACTGTTTTGGAAGTAAGCAAAAACATAGAAGTCATTGGTGCAAGGGTTAATAACCTGAAGAATATATCCGTCAGTATTCCGCAAGGCAAACTCACGGTCATTACGGGTTTGTCAGGTTCGGGCAAGTCGAGTCTTGCTTTCGATACCATCTATGCTGAAGGCCAACGCAGGTATATGGACACTTTCTCTTCGTATGCCCGTGGGTTTATAGGTAATATGCAACGCCCTGATGTTGATAAGATTACAGGCCTGAGTCCCGTTATCGCCATCGACCAGAAGACAACCAGCAAAAATCCGCGTTCTACTGTCGGAACAGTTACTGAGATTTACGACTATCTGCGACTTCTGTATGCCCGTGCCGCTACCGCCTATTCGTATCTGACAGGCGAGAAGATGGTGCATTATACCGACGAGCAGATTGTGGAAAGTATCGAGAACGAATACAAGTCGGAGAAGATACTTGTGCTTGTTCCACTCGTCAAAGCCCGAAAAGGGCACTATAAAGAACTCTTTGAACGCTATCGCAAGAAAGGTTTTCTATATGTAAGGGTTGATGGCACTATTCAAGACCTCGTTTTCGGGATGCGTCTTGACCGATATAAAACACACGATATTGAACTTGTCATTGACCGTCTGAAAGTACCGCTTACGCCTGACGAAGATTATCATAAGCACTTGTTGCAGACCGTTCAAAATGCACTCACTCAAGGCGACGGAACTATGATGATTGTGCGCTACGATAAGCCAGATGACACACCGCGTTTCTACTCGCGCAACCTCATGTGCCCTTCTACAGGTATCGCCTACGCCGAACCTGCCCCACATACTTTCTCGTTCAACTCGCCACAAGGTGCTTGCCCGCATTGCAAAGGACTTGGTTTTATCCAGACTATGGACATCGAAAAGTTGGTGCCTGACAAGAAACTGTCGGTTGCAGATGGTGCGATCAAACCTTTAGGAAAACTCAAAAAAGGTACTATGGCCTGGCTCTTGGAAGCCTTGCTCGCACGATATGATGCCACGCTCAAAACACCTTTTGAACAACTGCCTGAACAGGCCGTCAGCGAGATCCTTTTCGGTACAGATGAGAAACTGCAAGTATCTACCGATGCTATTCAAACAAGCAACTTCTTCTTGAGATATGAGGGTGTTGTGAAGTACCTTGAGATGCAGTCGGAGGAGAGCGATTTGCAAAAAGGACAGAAAGAGCTGAACCGATACATACAAAAAACCTTATGTCCTGAATGTAATGGTGCAAGGCTTAACAAAGAGGCTCTCAGTTATCGTATTGGCGGGAAAAATATAGCGGAAATATCAAGTTTGAATATAAACGAGTTAGTCGCATTTCTGAACAATCTGCTACCACAACACTCGCAGTCTGACAGTGAGATTACTGATTCGAGGTTTCTGACAGTTGCAGAACCTATTGTTAAAGAACTGAAAAAACGCTTGCAGTTTATGCTTGATGTCGGGCTTTCATATCTGTCTTTATCGCGCAGTAGCGACAGTCTGTCAGGTGGAGAGAGTCAGCGTATTCGTCTTGCAACGCAGATAGGCTCACAACTTGTGCATGTACTTTATATACTTGACGAACCGAGTATCGGATTGCATCAGCGTGATAACGAGCGACTTATCAGTTCGCTTAAGCAACTTCGAGATATGGGTAATACCGTTATCGTAGTTGAGCACGACGAACAGATGATGCGAGAGGCTGACTATATTGTGGACATAGGTCCCAAGGCCGGTAGGTTGGGCGGAGAAGTGGTTTTTGCCGGCACTCCGAAAGAGTTGCTCGAGGCTGACACTCTTACTGCCAAATACCTGAAAAATTCACAATTCACAATTCACAATTCACAATTCACAATACCTTCGTGCACTTCGGTGGCATTATTGCCACCGTCGGCAACACTGACTCTCAAGGGTTGCCGTGGCAACAACCTGAAAAACATTGATGTCAGTATTCCTTTGGGTTGTATGGTGGGCATAACAGGTGTCAGCGGTTCCGGCAAGTCAACGCTTATCAATCAAACGCTATATCCCATCTTAAGCAAGCATTTTTATCGTTCTCTGCAAGACCCGATGCCATACGATAGTATCGAAGGTGTTGAGTATCTTGACAAGGTTATTGCTGTAGATCAAGCCCCTATAGGTCGCACTCCCCGTAGCAATCCTGCTACTTATACCGGTGTATTTACCGACATACGACAGTTGTTTGCAGTCGTACCTGAAGCGCAGATACGCGGTTGGAAACCCGGCAGGTTTTCGTTCAACACTTCCGGTGGCAGGTGTGAGGCGTGTGCAGGAAATGGCTACAAAACCATTCAGATGCACTTCCTGCCCGATGTCTTCGTGCCTTGTGAGAGTTGTGGCGGACAAAGATATAATCGTGAGACGCTTGAGGTACGCTTCAAAGGCAAGACAATAGCGGATGTGCTTCAGATGACAATCAATCAGGCTGTTGAGTTTTTCGAAAATCAACCGGTTATACTGAACAAAATAAAAACCTTGCAAGAAGTGGGACTTGGTTATATCAAACTTGGTCAGTCGAGTACCACACTTTCGGGTGGTGAGTCGCAACGAATGAAACTTGCAGCCGAACTTGCGAGAAAAGAAACGGGAAAAACCCTTTATATATTAGATGAACCAACTACAGGTCTGCATTTTGAAGACATACGGCAACTGCTCGGTGTGTTACGCAAACTTGTGGAGCGTGGCAATACGATAATCATTATAGAGCATAACCTTGATGTTATTCGGTCTTGCGATTATTTGATTGACCTTGGTCCGGAAGGAGGTACAAGTGGCGGTGAGGTTGTTGCTTTCGGCACACCGGCACAAGTCGCACAAAATCCCAATAGCCTGACAGGAAAGTTTATAAATAATTGATAATTATTACTTAATAGTTAATATCTCGTTGTCTGCCTAATACATTTAAGCGCAATGCAATACTAACTATCAACTGTCAAAAATTTCTTTTTTAAGTAAAATTAGGGTCAAATTTTGAATATTGAGTTATTTTTTGTAACTTTACGACATTTTCCAAAAAAGAACTCAACCAAATTCAAATAGCACCAAAGAATTATGTATTTGACTATATCAGACATAAAAAGATTAGTTTTTGATGAAGAGAAAATTAAACTTACTGACGCTGTAATATCACATATAGAAGAGTCATACAATTTTCTTAAAGACTTTGCTTCTCAGAAAATCATCTATGGTATCAATACCGGTTTTGGTCCGATGGCTCAATGGCATATTGAGGACTCTCATCTAAAGGAACTTCAATACAATATCATACGCTCTCATTCAACCGGCATGGGCAAACCGCTCGAGGACATATATGTTAAAGCGGCTATGATAGCCCGTTTAGGGTCATTTATGCAAGCAAAATCGGGTGTGCATATCGAACTTATAAATCTTTTGACCGAGTTTATCAATCGCGATATCATTCCTTTTGTGCCGGAGCATGGCAGTGTTGGCGCAAGCGGTGATCTTGTTCAACTTGCGCATATCGCACTTTGCCTTATAGGCGAAGGGAAAGTTCATTACAAAGGCGAATGGCTACCGACAAGCGAAGTAATGCAAAAAGAGAACATGCAACCCATTGAGATACATATTCGGGAAGGTTTGAGTTCAACTAACGGCACAAGCGTTATGACCGGTATCGCCGCAATCAATCAACTCTATGCTGACCGATTGCTTGATATTGCCATTTTAGCGGGCGTATGGATAAACGAGGTGGCAGGTTCGTATGATGATTTGATGTCCGAACCGCTTAACAAATGTCGTCGTCATAAAGGGCAACAACTCATTGCATCTCGTATGAGGGAATTAGCCAAGGGTAGTAAGTGCCTTCTCAAAAGAGAACATGAACTTTACAATGGTATGCATCGTGAGAAAGTGTTTGAACATAAGGTGCAACCGTATTATTCACTGCGTTGCCTGCCACAGATTCTCGGACCGGTGCTTGAAACGTTTGAACAGAGCAAACTGATTATAGAAGAGGAACTTAATAGCACCAGCGATAACCCTATTATTGACCCTGAAACACAAAATGTATATCATGGGGGAAATTTCCACGGCGATTATATATCGTTGGAACAAGATAAAATGAAAATTGTAGTCGTAAGACTTACTCAAACAGCCGAACGACAACTTAATTATCTGTTTCACGACCGTATAAATGGCATCTTACCACCTTTCCTTAATGCCGGTGTGTTAGGACTGAACTATGGTATGCAGGCATGCCAGTTTACTGCCACAAGTACAACTGCTGAAAGTCAGACACTTGCAATGCCAAATTATGTGCATACCATACCGAATAACAATGATAATCAAGACATCGTAAGTATGGGCACTAACACTGCTTTGCTTACGAAAAAAGTGATAGACAATGCTTTTCAAGTGATGAGTATTTTATTTATGGCATTGGCTCAAGCAACTGATATACTGCAAATAAAAGATAAACTTGCACCTGCAACACGAGAGGCTTATTGTAAAGTAAGAGAACTTGTCGCTATGATAAATGAGGATAAGCTCTTTAATGCGGACTTGGAGAAGATATGTACTTTCTTAATGAATTTGGGGAATGAATAAAGAGCAAATAGAAAAGACAATAAATAAATTCCTTATCAACGAGTTTGAAATTGACGAATCAGTTATATTCTCAAGTGCTTTGATAAAGGATGATTTGCGTATCGACTCGCTTGAAGCAGTTGACTTGGCTGTGTTTATAAACGACACTTTTGGGGTCAAACTGCGAGCAGAAGATTTCAAACAATTGCGCACTTTGCAAGATATATACGACAAAATACTTAGTATTTAATAGTTAATAGTTAATATTGCAATGCGCTTTATTGCATTTGAACTGCAAAGAAATATCAAATATAAATATAAATTATCAACTTTATAAGGTGCGTTGGTCGGGCAAAACAGATGGCACTCCTTTTATGCAAAAGGCACTTATAAGCATTTTCCGCTATGTGGATGTGCGAGTAGGATATGCCTTTATGGCTGTGGTGATACTGTTCTATATGTTTTTCCGTCATTCCGCCTTCATGGCACAATACAACTATTTTAGAAAGTGTTATGGGAACAACCCTTTGAAGGCTTGCTTTAATGTTTATCTTAATCATTTTCAATTCGGACAAGTTATATTGGATCGCTTTGCTACATACGCAGGTAAGCAATACCGTTTTGAGTTCGATGGTAAAGAGGTTTTTGACGAATGGTGTGGTCAACAAGATGGATTTATAATTGCCTTTTCGCATACAGGCAATTATGAGATTTCGGGTTATAACCTCAAACCCGGAAACAAACATCTGTCGGTTCTTGCCTACTCGGGTGAAACGCAAACTGTTATGCAAAACCGCCAAAAGATGTTTGAAAGGAATAATATAACGATAATTCCGATGGGTGAAGATATTGGCTATGTATTTTTGTTGAAAGAGGCACTTGAAAAAGGAGATATTGTATCAATGCCCGCCGATAGAGGTCTTGACAATTCACGACATATAACCTGCCGATTTTTCGGGCGTGAGGCAGACATCCCTATGGGACCTTTTTATATTGCTGTTACGATGGAAAAGAAGATGCTGGCAGTGTTTGTTATGAAAAAAAAGTGGGATACATATAGAGTGATAATGTGTCCTGTTTATGGAAATGATAAGTTGTCGAAAAATGGAAATATCCGCTATATGGCTCAAGCGTATGCCGATATGTTGGAACGGATAGTCAGGCAATATCCTACTCAATGGTATCATTATGTTAATTTTTGGAAAGGATGAAAAAGTCAATTCTCATATTACTGTTTTTTGTGTTTTCTCGTCCTGAACTTATTTCAGCCCTCGTCCTGAACTTGTTTCAGGAACTAACCGTATTAGATTCTGACCTTCGTCAGAATGAGGTGCTTCCTCTTCAGAGTTCGTTGACTGTTGATGCTAACCGTTTTGAGCGTGTTACTTGGTCTGAAAATACTGTTATCCTTGATGTCCGTACAGCAAAGGAATATGCTGAAAATCATATTGCCGGAGCAGTGCTTGCCGATGTCAAACAGGCAGACTTTCTTTCAGAAGTACAAACGCTTGTGCCTGATACTATGGCAACAATAGCCCTTTATTGCCGAAGTGGCAAGCGTAGCAAAAACGCAGCACAAATGTTGGAAAACGCCGGATACCGACATATTGTGGAATTGGAAGGTGGCATACTTGCTTGGCAAACGCAAAACAAACCAATCATTTCCGGAAGTTTCGAAAATTTGCAACGATATAAGGCGGGCATGTTCAAGGCAAATAAGCAGTTTTGCTTGAAATACAGATACTTGCAAATCGGGAATGCACAGTCGGATACTCTATATGTCTATTTTCATACTTCCTCTGCTGCAGGTATAGATAATGAAAGGCAGGTGCGTCAGTGGGGACTTGAAAATCTCGTCAAGTCTCTGCAAGATAATAAGATAAATGCTATGGTGCTTGCCCCGCAGGTGCGCCCTGACCGTCGATGGAATGAATATCGTCCGGTTAATGGCATAACGATGTCAAAAGCCGTGTACAAGTTATTACAGCAATTTGCAAACGACAATCATATTGAAAACATCGTGCTTATCGGCTCTCACGCAGGTGGAACGGCTGTTTGGCGACTGCTTGGTGACTATCCCAAACTTGCAAAAAGGGCGGAGATAAACAAGTCGTATCCGGCAAGAAACACAAAACTTAAAAAAGCACTCAAAACGCCGATCACTCTTATTGTCAGCAATGATAATGAGAAAATGATGCAGAACACTGAAAAAGTGAGAGCAATGATGCAAGACGACAAGCGTCATAAAGTAATTGTCAGAGAGAAATAAATGACCCGAATCATTGCTACAAACATATTATCACCACTTGGCACAACAACCGAAGAGAATTTCCGTCAAGTACTACAAATGAATAGCATGCTTCGTTTGCAGTCCGTCAAGTTCCAATCGGTAGAGCCTTTTTATGCTTCTATGTTTAATGTGGTAAAGTGTTTTGACGGCTATACCCGATTTGAGTCATTGTGTATAAAAAGTGCAAAAGATGCCATTCTCAAGGCTGAGATTGATGCCACGAGCAAAGACACGGTATTTGTTTTGTCATCAACAAAAGGCAATATAGAGTTGTTGGAAACGGGTGAAGACACTTCGCTTTTGTTGTCTGCAAAAAAAATAGCCGGTTATTTCGGCAATCCTAACCAGCCGGTAATAGTGAGTAATGCTTGTGTTTCAGGCGTTTGTGCTATCATAACTGCTCAGCGTCTGCTTGAAAGCGGAACATACAAAAAGGTAGTTGTTGTTGGGTGCGATGTGATAACAAGGTTTGTTGTGGCAGGATTTCAGTCGTTTAAGGCCTTGTCGCCTATAGAATGCAAACCTTTTGATGCCGACCGTCAAGGACTTAACCTTGGCGAAGCGGCAGCGACTATGATTTTGGAGCAAAGAACGCATCAGCCAATCTTGGCTGATAAGAGCAACGCCATTCTTTTAGGTGGCTGTGTGCATAATGATGCCAACCATATCTCAGGTCCGTCCCGAACAGGCGAAGGCTCGTATCGTTGCTTACGGGATATGCAAGACCTATTAGCCGACAATGGTTTTGAAAAACCTGATTTCATCTGTTTGCACGGAACGGCAACACGCTATAATGACGATATGGAAAGTGTTGCAATACAAAGGGCGGGATATGCTGACATACCTGTTTTCTCGCTGAAAGGCTATTATGGTCATACTATGGGCGCTGCAGGGATACTTGAAACGATATTGTCTGTTGAGGCGATGAACAATGACCTAATGCTTGCTACGAGAGGATTGAGCAATGCCGGAACGACAGAACAACTAAAATTAAGTAAGAAGCATTTTCCGTTAAAGTCAAGTTGTTTTATAAAACTACTTTCGGGTTTTGGCGGAACAAATGCTGCAATAGCAATATGCAAACCATTGCAGAAATAAATATATGCAACGAGCAAAACCTAACGGATTTGTATCGTAGGTATGTGGGCGACTATCCAAAGTTTTTTAAGATGGACGGTCTGTCGAAGTTAGGTTTTGTGGCTACGGAGATGTTGCTCAAAGAGAATCAGCTTAAACTCGAAGAGAATTGTTGTATCATTTTTGGAGGGAAACAAGGTTGTATAAGTAATGATAAGAATTTTCAAACGACTATAGACAAAAAAAACTATTTCCCCTCTCCTTCACTTTTTGTTTACACACTACCTAATATCGTTACAGGTGAGTTGGCAATAAGGAATAAGGTCTATGGCGAAACGATGTTTTATTTTTTAGAGAGCGAAGAGCAACTGTTGAAACTTACAGAACTGACAATCAGCAAAAATCATTGTAAGCAAGCTTTATGCGGATTTGTTGATTATATAAGCGAAAACAACTACAGAGCACACCTCATATTATTTGAAAACTAAACATATACACATATATGGAAAATCTCAAACAACAACTTAAAGAGCAAATCATTTCTGCTCTAAATCTTGACGACCTTCAGCCAAGCGATATTCAAGACGATGCACCGCTTTTTGGTGAGGGCTTAGGTTTGGACAGTATTGACGCACTCGAACTTATTATGCTTCTTGACAAACAATACGGAATAAAAATTGCCGATCCTAAGGAGGGCAAACATATTTTTGCTTCGGTCAGTACGATGGCTGATTATATAATGGCGCATAGCGCAAAATGAATACTCGTATCGTCATAACAGGTATCGGACTTATCTCTGCCATAGGCAAAGGTAGGCGTGAGACTCTTGAATATCTGCTTCAAGAGAAAACCGGTGTTTCGTCTATACGGTTGTTGCCGACTAAACAGAAGGAACTGCCTGTCGGCGAAGTTCCTTATTCCAACGAGCAACTTGCAGATTTGGCTTCATGGGATATTAACCAACCTATTACTCGTTCTGCCTTAATGGGCATTATTGCTGCCCGTGAAGCCCTTCAGCAAGCTACTTTGATGCAAGGGCATACTAAAAACATGGCTTTCTTGAACGGAACGACGGTTGGTGGTATGGACATAACGGAGACATTCTATCGAGATGAAAAGAATAAGTATTCCTTTCTACCATTTCACGAAACGGGTGCTTGTACAACTGAGATTGCCAATGCATTAGGCGGTTTTAAGTATCAGACGACTATATCAACGGCATGCAGTAGTGCTCTTAATGCTGTTATAAGGGGAACGGAATTGTTGCAGAAAGGTGAATACAAGCAGGTTTTGGTTGGCGGAACAGAATGTCTTACTCGTTTTCATTTGAATGGTTTTCGTTCGCTTATGATTTTAGACTCTCAGCCTTGCCGACCATTCTCTAACGACCGCAACGGACTTAACCTTGGCGAAGGGGCGGCATATCTTGTGCTTGAGACCGAACAGTCGGCTCTTGAACGAGGTGTTGAGCCTTTGGCATACATAGCAGGCTACGGCAATCGCTCGGATGCTTATCATCAAACAGCCTCATCACCCGATGGCGAGGGAGCATATCTTGCGATGTCTGACGCTGTCTCTATGGCAAAGGTAAGTGTTTCAGAAGTGGATTATATCAATGCTCACGGTACTGCAACTGCTAACAACGACCAGTCAGAGGCTATGGCGATAAAACGGCTGTTTGGCGAAAATAAACCACTCGTCTCAAGCACAAAAGCCTTTACCGGACATACTACGAGTGCTTCCGGTAGCATAGAACTTGCAATATGCGTGCTTTGTATGCAAGGTGGTTTTGTGCCTGCCAACCTGAATATGAACGAACAGATGCCTGAGTCGGATACGCTTAATATAGCGAAACACACAATAAAGACAAAACTTAGATATGTCCTTTGCAATGCTTTTGCCTTTGGCGGAAACGATAGTAGCGTCTTGCTATCATCAGAACCTGCAGACTTACCTTTGCTAAAAGAAATAAAACGGGCAAAGGTTGTGTCTGACAAGATGGCAAGCGACGAAGCGGATATAAAACAATATATGTCTGCTATGGAAGCGCGACGATTGTCAAAATCGATGCAACAACTGTATGTAGTGGCTATGGAAGCAATCAAAGAATCCGGGCTGAAACCGACAGATATTGATGCAATCATTTGTGGAACACGGTTTGGCTGTATCGACTATTCTTTGCAAATTTTAGATGCGATACTTACTTCTGACGAGAGCGATTTGAAACCGACATTGTTTATGCAATCTACTCATAACACGCCTGCTTCAATGCTTGCCATAAAAACTAAAAATCATGCTTATAACTGTACCTACTCACATTGTGAAAAAAGTTTTCAGGATGCCAAGCAGGATGCCTTGGATAAGATACAAACAGGTATGATAAACAACGCTTTGGTAGTCGGCTATGACGAGCAGTGTGAGAAATGGCAGGACTTAATGAAAAACTCAGGCTCTGAATATCAACCGCAAATAAGAGCAATAGTTATATTGTAAATTGTAAATTGTAATGCTTCGCCTTTTAACTTTTTCCGTTATACAAAGTGCGCTACTTTGTCTTGCACAGATTCTGCTCAAGCAGGCAATGCTTACTATGCAGAAGTTTCATTTTACGCTTTCGTTTTTTCACTCACTGCTGACTAACTGGTGGTTGCTCGGTTGTGGCATCAGTTTTCTTTTCGCCGGCGGACTATGGGTGTATATGCTCAAAGTGTTTCCTTTTTCTCAAGTATATCCGCTTACAAGCATAACTTATGTTTTTGGTGTTGCGGCTGCCACTTGGGTGTTCCACGAACAGGTCAATTCAATACAATGGTTAGGCGTTATGCTTATCATGGCAGGAACGGCATTGATTGCAAGATAAAGAAATTCAAAAGATGCGTAGGATACTAATCATATTATTCGCGGCTCTTTCTTTGATTGTTTATGGTCAAAAGCATTTCAGTGCTCTGGAGGCTGATTTTGTTCAAACAAAAACCTCAACTTTGCTTGCCGAACCGCTGAAATCGTATGGACATTTGTCATATAAAAAACCTGATTTTCTGCGTTGGGAATATCTGTCACCTACTCGGCTTGTATGGGAAATCAGTGGTCAGGAAACGAATGTGAAAAAAGGAGCACTTGCTATCGTTAGACTCATAATGAAGAGTGTACAAGGTGATTATTTGCAGGAAAACAATGATTTCGAAGTTGCTAAACAACAAGATACTTATATTCTCTCACCTAAACGAAAGCAACTGTCGCAGTTGTATAGCAAAATAGAGATGCGGTTTAATACGGAAACAGGTGTTGCCGACGAGATACGCCTATATGAGAAAAACTCTGACATAACAACTATTGTTTTTCTTAACGCACGAACCGAATGAAACTATGTGCTGTCATACCGACTTACAATAACGAAGCAACAATCGCCTCCGTGATAAAAGGAGTGTCAAAGTATGTTGCTGATATTATTGTGGTTATAGACGGTGCAACAGACGATACACTTGCTGAAGTAAGAAGTGTAGAAAACGAAATTTTTGGACTTACAACTATAGCATACAATAAGAACAAGGGCAAGGGTTATGCTCTCAAGCAAGGTTTCATTGAGGCAAAAAAACTTGGTTTTACCCATGCTCTTACTATCGATGCAGATGGTCAGCACTTGCCTGAAACAATACCGCAACTGCTGAAGGCAAGTAAGGCGCATCCGACGGCATTACTGACGGCAAGTCGCACGATTGGACAAAAAAATATGCCTGCCGGCAGTTCGTTTGCCAACCGATTCAGCAATTTTTGGTTCTGCGTTCAGACAGGTTTGCACTTGAAAGATACTCAGTGTGGTTTGCGTATCTATCCGCTTGACAGCCTACCGCCTCTTTGGCTTATGACCAATCGTTATGAGGCAGAACTTTTGTTGTTAGTGTTGATGACATGGGCAAATACCACAATCATTTCCGTACCTGTTAATGTCTTTTATCCCGAACCGGAAAACCGTGTTTCTCATTTTCGTCCCTTGTATGATTTTACCCGTATTAGTGTTTTGAACACTTGTTTGTGCGTACTTGCACTTGTTTATGGTTTGCCTCGCCGTTGGTGGCGTTCGGCTCTTTATGGCAGTTGGTTCCTGCTCGTATTTTTCGGATTTACCTTATATACATTTTTGTTTCGTATAGCAAGAAAACTATCAGGCATAGTTACCGACTTAGACTATCACATTGCTTTTAAGCGACTTGCATACTTGCTTGTTCATACCTTACCAACGCAGTATCCGTTGTCAATAACCAACCTGCAAACAAACGGCACTGCCGTATATATAGCCAATCATACATCAGTTTTTGATGTACTTGCCGTTGCATCTTTAACCCCCAAACTGACTATACTCACCCAAGATTGGGTGCAACACAACTTTTTCTTCTCTCAGGCTGTTCATACACTTGGTTTTATGTCGGTGTCCGAAAGTCTTGAAAAAATTTTACCCGAACTTGAACAACGGGTCAAAGACGGTTATAGCATTCTCGTTTTTCCTGAAAGCACACGCTCTCAAACAGGAGTGATACAAAGGTTTCATCGTGGGGCTTTTCTTTTGGCATACAAACTGAACATACCGATACAGCCTATTAAACTTACCGGTCTGTATGAGGTAATGAACAAAAATGAGATTAGAATAGGAAAGTCCAAACAAATATCTATAGAGTTTTTGCCACAAATAGAGCCACAAGAGAACTTTAAGGAACAAACCATGCAGGTAAGACATTATTATGAGACGCTTTTTGAGTAGAACCTATATTGTCGTTTTGCTGTTGTTGCTTTCATCGTTTTGTTTTGCAAAGAAACAGCGGTTGTTGCCTTTTCTTGCAGACAGTGCAAACAACACTAAAACGGCTATTATCGTATGTCCGGGTGGCAGTTACTCTTGGCTTGATATGAAAACGGAAGGTATAGGTGTTGCCCGATGGCTACAAGAGAAGGGGATAAACGCTTTTGTGCTGAAATACAGAGTGGTAGGTGTGCCTGCTTATATCTTTTGGTACAGAGTATTAGGCGTGGGACATAAATATCCTGATATGCTCGAAGATGTAGAGGAGGCTCTTGAATCGCTGTACCTTAATGCCGACAGTCTCCGAATTGATACAACCAAAATAGGTGTGATGGGATTTTCTGCGGGAGGACACCTTGCTATGTCTTCGTTCATTTATAACCGTACAAACTACAAACCTAAATTTCTATGTCCCGTTTATCCGGTGGTAACAATGTCCGAGAAAGCAACACACCGCCGTTCCCGCCGTGCCGCATTAGGCGTTTACGGACAATATAACAAGCAGATGCGCGATTCCCTTTCGCTTGAGAAACATATACCGGCAGATTGTCCGCCTGTTTTTCTTATGAACTGCAAAGACGATCCCGTCGTCAAATATCAAAATAGCGAACTTTTAGATTCCGCGCTGACGGAAAAACATATACAACACAAATACATACAATACCTTACGGGTGGACACGGCTTTGGCGCAGACTCAGTCAAGACAACCGAAGAAGCCATCCGTTGGAAAAATGAATTTCTACAATGGATATCGAGTTTGAACCTATAGAGAAGCAACAACTCTTTCAAGAACAGTTACTCAAGCAACAGTTAAGTTATATCGCTGCACATTCGCCATACTATCAGCGGGTGTTTCGCAGCAATAATATAGACATTGCGTCTATTAAGACTATTGCAGACTTGCAAAAACTGCCTTTTACAGAGAAACTGGATTTGCAACTGTACAACAACGATTTCGTATGTGTGCCGAAGGAAGATATTGTTGATTATATCACCACAAGCGGCACTCTCGGCGATCCCGTAACCTTCGGTTGCAACGAACATGACCTGAAAAGACTTGCCTACAACGAGAAAAAATCGTTCGCTTCAGCCGGACTGAAAAAAGGAGATATTCTGCAATTGATGACGACTATCGACAAACGCTTTATGGCAGGACTTGCTTATTGGCTCGGCATTCGCGAACTTGGGGCAAGTATCATTCGTGTGGGGAATGGTATCCCTGAACTTCAATGGGACACTATCAACCGCCTTCACCCAACGGCTATAATGTGTGTGCCATCGTTCATTTTGAGACTTGTCGAATATGCAGAGCAGAACGGTATCGACTATCGACATTCGTCTATTCGTAAAATCATCGGCATTGGTGAAGGACTTCGTGAACAAGACTTCTCGCTTAACCTTCTCGGGCGAAAAATAAAAGAGAAATGGCCGGAAGTGGAACTATATGCAACTTATTCATCAACAGAGATGTCTGCCACTTTCAGCGAGTGCGAACATGGGTGTGGCGGACATGTACACCCTGAACTTATCATAGTTGAAATTATCGATGAGAATGGTAATGTACTGCCGGATGGCAAAGCCGGTGAGATTGTCGTTACAACACTATCAGTTGAAACAATGCCACTTCTTCGTTTCAAGACAGGTGATATAGCGGCAAAAGTTGTTTCGCCTTGCGCTTGTGGCAGAAACTCGTATCGACTGACACCTATCATCGGACGGAAAAACAATATGCTCAAACTCAAAGGTACAACCATCTACCCGCCTGCCATATTTGATGTACTTGATAATATCGACTATGTAGCGAACTATGTAGTGATGGTCAGTACCAACAATGTCGGTACAGACGAAGTAACCGTTAAGGTCGGACTGAAAGATGGCTATGGCAATCAGGACAACGACATCATCGTAAAAGAGATAAAAGATCGTTTTAGAGCACATATCCGTGTAGCACCCAATGTCGAGATTGCTGATGCCGACCTTATTCAGCGTATCAATTTCCCGCAGAAAAGTCGTAAGCCCGTGAAATTTATAGACGAACGAAAACGATAAGATGAAACTTCTTCTTTGCATATTCGACTACTTTCGACAGCATACATTAATAGCATGGTTGTCGTTTGTGCTGACAGTGTTGCTTTTGGTCTGTCTGTGCCTGAACCTTCGGTTTTCGGAAGATATAACTGAGTTCCTCCCTCTGTCGGATTTACAGAAACAGCAATTAAGCGATTATGAGCGACTTCAGAATGCCGACCGCATCGTTGTCTTGTTTGAAGGTGCTGAAACCGACCGACTTATTGAGAGTGTTGACCTTTTTGAGACCCTTCTTTTAGTACGACATCCTAACTGGGATACACTGTTCACCGCACAGTTGGATATAGATGCATATATCAATCAGTTGTGCTTCGTTTTGCAAAACCCTGCATTCTTTCTCACCGAGAACGACTATGCGTCGCTTGATAGTATGCTTGCAGATAATCTGTTTTACCATAGCAGTATTGAGATGGTAAAAAAACAGATGCTTATGCCGATACCAACTTTTCAGGCAAGGTTGTTTCCTTATGATCCGCTTGGTCTGTTCTCAAATAAGACAGCAGAACTCTTGCGTCTGCAGACGGCTTCCGATGGCTTTACGCATATTGATGGATATTTCTTTACTGCCGATAGTCTTACCGCTTTGGCTTTCCTTAAATCGCCATACGGAGCAAACGAGACACGGCAAAACAAGTTTCTGGTTGAAGAACTTGAGAAAATTTGCAGTAGCGTGGCTGGTGAGCAACATATATCTGTTCGTACATTAGGCAACCCTGTTATTGCAGTGCAAAATGCAACAAGAATAAAAAAAGATACTTTCCTAACGCTCGGCATATCTGTTATATTGATAGTTATAGTGCTTTTCACTTTCTTCCGCAATAGCAAAAGAGATATTCTGCTAATTCTTCTTACAACGGCTTTTGGCTACTTGTGCGGTATGGCAGCGATAGCAGTGTGGCATAAAGAGATATCGCTTGTTATATTAGGTATTGCCTCTGTAATTATTGGTATTGCAGTCAACTATCCTTTGCATCTTGTTGTTCATCGCCGTTATACTGCTGACACACGCACGACACTCAAAGAAGTGCTTCTGCCACTCGTTGTGGGGAACATAACCACTATCGCCGCTTTTCTTGCTTTATTACCGCTTAATGCAGTAGCAATGAAAGAGTTGGGACTGTTTAGTGCAGCAATGCTTCTCGGTACTATCGTTTTCTCCGTTCTGTGGCTACCACAACTAATGAACAATAAAACTAATATTCAGCCAATAGCATTGCCTAAATGGCTGTGTCATAACAGGAAAAAGGACAGTCCGTTGAGTGTTGGTATAAAACTGTCTGTAATTGCCGTTCTCACTATTGGCTTTTATTTCTTGGGAAAAAATATCCGTTTTGATAATAGCCTAAGCAATATCAATTATCTGACGGAATCTCAAAAAAAGGATTTCGCAAGGTTTGCAGCAAAAGAAATTGAACGGACTACTGCTGAATATATCTTTATTCAACCTCTTGCCGACACTCTGCCTGAAAATCTGGTTCATTATCTTTCCGTGAATAACATACCATATCGCAGTGCAGAACAGTTTTTTCCTAATGAAAAAGAGCAACAAAAACGAATTGAGTTATGGAATGGTTTTATTGACAGATATAAAGCAGTAATTACCTCAAACCTCAACTTGGAATTGGCGAAACAAGGTTTCCGACCTTTGGCTTGCCAACCTTTCTTTGAGACATTGGAGAAAAGCGTAAAAACCGAAAAACAAAACTATTTTGATGCTTTTGATCGTTTGTTGCTTCGTTCGTATTATATAAGTGATACCATCGTTCCGAAAAAAGTTACTTATTTCTATCCCGAAAAGCAAAATGTGGGAAAAGTGGTAGCCGACTTGAAAGCGGAAGCAGTAGATGTGTTCAGTGCTAATATGTTGCAAAAACAAATAACGCAAACTTTAAGTGGCAGTTTCGACTACCTCGGCATCGTCTGTTCGCTTATAGTTTTTATTTTCCTCTGGCTCTCTTTCCGCAGTATCCGTTTGGCACTCATAGCCTTCTTGCCAATGGCGGTCAGTTGGGTGTGGATATTGGGGATAATGAATATGTTTGGTTTGCAGTTTAATATCGTAAATGTCATTCTTGCTACTTTTATATTTGGTCAGGGCGATGACTATACTATTTTTATAACAGAAGGACTGGTATTTGAAAACAAGACGGGAAAACCCGTCTTACCACAATACAAAATGGAGATACTGCTTTCCGCCTTGTTTATGCTCATCGGAATAGGCGTACTCGTCTTTGCCAAACACCCTGCTATGCATTCGCTTGGCAGTGTCATACTCGTAGGAATGGCGGTTGTTGTTGTGCTCGCGAGTGTACTTCCGCCGTTATTATACAAACTGTTCTTCCCTCAACTCAATGAATCGGCAAAAAGTTCATAACATACTTAAGAAGGAGTTTCTAACCGGCAGGACGACCTTCGATTGGGGATTTATCCTGTTCGGACTGTTATTGCAGACGATTGTCTATTGTGTGCAACCTTCTTCAATGCTTTCGTTTGTGTCTTCACTTGCCGGCATCTTGTCGGTAACTCTCTGTGCACAAGGTAAAATATCAACATTCCTATTTGGTTTTATTCAGGTCTGCACCTATACCGTTCTCGCATACGAACAGCATCTGTGGGCAGAAGTAGCGCAAAATGTTTACTATTTCTGTACTATGGTCTATGGTATTTTCGTTTGGAAATCACGTTATGACACAACAGACAGCGGTTCTGCCCGACTTCTCGCACGCCATCTAAAGCCGACAGTATGGATTCTTTCGGTTTGTGTGATAGTCGCTTTGAGTCTTTTAGTCGGCTATCTGCTATCTGCTTACACTAATGACACGCAACCGTATTTAGATGCCTTCACCACCGTTCCTGCTGTTTTTGCACAGATACTTATGATACTCGGCTATCGTGAGCAGTGGATAATATGGTTTCTTATTGACATCGGTCTGACAACCATCTGGCTTCGCGCAGGCGACTATTGCCTCACCGCACAACATCTGTTCTGGTGTGCAAACTGCGTATACGGCTATGTCAATTGGAGTAAAAAATAAAGGTTTGATTTACTCCAAAGTAACTGTCATCTTGCCTAAGTTAACACCACTTTTCCCCATTTGCGACAGGAGAACTTCCTCGCCGTCAAGGTTGGTCTCATAACGATTCAGATACACACGATGTGTATGTCCGCCAATGATGACATCGATGTTGCGCGAGTTTTGTGCAAGATACACATCACAAGCCGGATCGCCGTCAATCTTCGGTTCTGTTCCAAGGTGTGAGAGACATATAATCATATCGCAACGCTCTGTCTCATGCAAGTATTTAGCCACTTCGTTGGCAGTTACGATAGGGTCATTGTAGGTCAGCGGACGAAACAAACGGTCTTCTATCAAGGCTTCGGGATTGACACCAAGACCGAAAACGCCGATTTTAAGCCCCTTGCGGTTGATGATAGTATATGGCTGAATAAGCCCTTCCAATGGCGAGTCGGAGAAGTCGTAGTTGGCACATACGATAGGAAACTTTGCCCGTTTGACAAGCATAGCAAGTGTGTCTAACCCGTTGTCAAACTCGTGGTTGCCAAGAGTACCTGCATCATAACCCATCTCGTTCATAGCATCAACTTCCACCCTGCCTTTGAAGAAATTGAAGAATGGCGTACCTTGACAGAAGTCGCCACCGTCGAACAAAAGCAAGTCAGGGTCGGCCTGTCGCTGTTTTGCTATCATACCCATCCGGCGGGCATAACCGCCACAGTTGCCGTTTGACTTGCCTTCGGCTATAGGTTCTACTTGAGAATGAGTATCGTTGGTATGAAGTATGGTCAGCGTAACCTGTTGCTTTTGGCAAGCGGTCAGAGCAAATAATAGTATCAGATAGAAAAACTTTTTCATAGTATATAGTGTTTTTAGTTGTTGAATCGTTTGGCTAATTCGTCAAAAGTGATGGCAATCATCATCTTCTGCCCGTTTCTATTGCGAGTTGAAGTGCTGATTTTCCGCTTGATGCACTCTTTCAGAAGATTTCTCATTTGCATATCCGTCATTGTCTGCCCCGATGGTTGCGATGCCGTTTCTGCTAACAGCGCAGCCAGATTTTGCTGCCAAGCCGTGTGAGTACTCGTTTGCTCACGGTCGGCATGGTCAAGCAGGTTGAGCAAAGTCTGAACACCATTGGTGTTGCCTATCTCCGCCGGTACGGAAACAATAGAGAACGAGTTTGCCGACAACCTGTCAATCTCAAAACCTATTGCGTTCAAATCGTCTTGTATCTGCACTAACTGCTCTGCCTGTTCTCGAGTCAGGTCAAGCACTTCGGGGAAGAGTATAGGATGTCGTATGCCTTTCCTGTTTTGAATGTTTGTCAGTATCTGTTCGTATAACACTGAAGCAAGCAAGCGTTGAGGGTGTATTATCAACAAGCAATCGGGTAGGGGTAAGAGCAAGTACTTGCCCGCTATCGGCATTATTGGTAAATCGTCGGTAACGGGTGGCAGACTGATAGTAGGCATCACCTGTGCTTCCGCATTTTCGTCATCGGTACGAGGCAGGGGTTCAAAGAGTTTGTCCCAACCTGTTATTCTTTCCCTGTTATAGTTGTTTTCTTTGAACGGGTTGTAGTCGGCACTTATTTGTACCTTGGGTTGCTTGGCTTGTTTGCCGTCAAACACAGGTATATCAATGTCCCCTTCACGGTTGAAGTCAAGCGATGGTACGAGGTTGAACTTCCCGAGCGATTCTCTTACCGCTGCAAGCAGAATCTGCCATATTGGTTGTTCATCCACAAACTTTATCTCGGTTTTAGTGGGGTGTATGTTGATATCAATCTGATCGGGCGCAATGTCAAAATAAATAAAGTACGATGGGTTATTGTCCTGTGTAAGAGTGCCTTGATAACCTTGTAAGACGGCTTTATGGAAATACGGATGTCGCATAAACCTGCCATTGACAAAAAAGTACTGCTGACTCTGTCTGCCTGCATCTTCAGGTTTGCCGATAAAACCATATATCCTGACTAAATCTGTTTCTGCCTTGAGTTCTACAAGCCGGTTGGTATAGGAATGTTTGCCTTTGCCGAAAAGTTGTTCAATACGCTGTTTGTAAGAACCTTCATACAAGTCAAAAAGTACCTCGTCCTCATTGACAAACATAAAATGTATGTTGGGATAAACCAGTGCGATACGATAGAAGTCTGCTAACAAGTTTCTCAGTTCTGTTTGGTTGGTCTTCAAAAATCGCCTTCTGGCAGGTATGTTGAAAAAGATGTTTTTTACTTTGAAGTTTGTGCCAACCGGTGTGGCTACAGCCGTCTGTTCTTCCACTTTCGAGGCAGAGATAACAAGTCGGGTTCCAACCTCATCCTCTTTCCGTCTTGTCAGCACTTCCACTTGGGACACGGCTGCTATTGACGGCAATGCCTCACCGCGAAAACCCATTGTATGAAGCGAGAACAAGTCGGCCGCCTGTCGTATCTTTGATGTGGCATGCCTTTCAAACGACATCCTCACATCTGTGGGCGACATACCGCTACCGTTGTCAATCACTTGTAGCATCGTCCTGCCGGCATCTTGTACTATTATTTGTATATCGGTAGCACCGGCATCAATGGAGTTCTCCACCAATTCCTTCAAACACGAAGCAGGGCGCTGTATGACCTCGCCCGCCGCTATCTGGTTGGCTACAGAATCAGGTAATAAGTGAATAACATCCATTTCTATAATTGATATTTAATAATTATTAGTTAATATTTCGTTGTGGATTCACCCTCATCCTGCACTTGTTTCAGGATCTCACCCTCATCCTGCACGCTTGCGATGCGCTCGTTTACGATGCGAATACTTGGAGCAATACTTGGAGCAACTTGTTTCAGGATCTTAATCCAACCTCCAACAGCGCAGCGTTCTTCATCGTGCACTTCGGTGGCATTTTTGCCACCGCTTGCAATTCTTAATATACACTCATCTGCGTAAGCAGATAAGCAAAAAACAGTAGCAATGCTAATATCGCTACCCAAAAACCTAATCTCGAAGCACGGCGGGCACGCATGTTTTGTGGCATATTTGCTTCATGACTCTCCCTAAAACTGCCACGATGAAGCGTCGTTTTATATCCGCCATTCTCGTCAGTTTTCATTGTTTTCCTGCGTTCTGCACGCTCTTCCTTCTCTTTGTCGTAGTATATAGGACGATAATCCCAACCGCGAGGTTTGTTTATTTTTGGAAATAAAATTGACATAATATCTGCTTTTTTCGTCTTCTGCTTTTTGCGTCAGCAAAAAGTCAATCTCTGCTTACAAATATACACTTTTTTTTCTTTATTTGCAACTTTTTTGCCCTTTGTTGTTGAAAAATCAAATAAAATTTGTTTTTTTGAATGATTTTTTGTAACTTTGCACGCTGAAAGAAACAGAGTCTCTGGCAAATAAGGAAATAGCGTATACTCTGTTTCATAACCCATTAAAAATTAAGAAGATGGATTTGATTAAAATTGCAGAGCAAGCCTTTGCAGGTGAAAAGAAAGAGTTTCCTAAATTTGCTGCCGGTGATACCGTAACAGTTGCTTACCGTATCAAAGAAGGCAACAAAGAGCGTGTACAGGAGTTCCGTGGAGATGTTATCCGTGTATCGGGTAATGCCGACAAGAAACGCTTCACTGTCCGCAAGATGTCGGGCAATGTTGGTGTAGAGCGTATATTCCCGTTGGACTCGCCCTTTATCGAGAGCATTACCGTTAATAAATATGGTAAAGTTCGTCGCGCTAAACTCTACTACCTGCGTAATCTCACCGGTAAAAAGGCTCGTATTCCTGAACGCCGCATGAGATAAGGTTGCAGCAAGGAACAAGAAAGGAGGGTGCTTGCATCCTCCTTTTTTCAATTTACAATTCACAATTCCCAATTCACTCTCATCCTGCACGCTTGCGATGCGCTCGTTTACGATGCGAATACTTGGAGCAAAACTTGGAGCAACTTGTTTCAGGATCTTAATTTACAATTCCTAATTCCCAAATCCTAATTTCTAATTCCTAATTTCTAATTCCTAATTCCCCAATCCCAATTCCTAATTTATCATCGTGCACTTCGGTGGCATTTTTGCCACCGCAATCAACATCCAACAACGAAGCGTTCCAACTTTCAACCTACAACCATGATTAAAACAAATGCAATACGCCTGCTTGAGAAGGCACACATACCATTCAGCGTCGTAACATACGAAGTGGATGAAAACGACCTCAGTGCTACCCATACTGCCACTGTCTTGAACGAAGATATACAAAAAGTGTTCAAGACACTCGTCCTGCGGGGCGACAAAAACGGTATCTTCGTCTGTATCATTCCCGGAGATTTGGAAGTGGATCTGAAGAAAGCCGCTAAAGCAAGTGGCAATAAGTCTGCACAGATGATACAAATGAAGGAACTGCTGCCACTGACGGGGTATATCCGTGGCGGGTGCTCGCCTGTCGGTATGAAAAAGAACTACCCGATGTTCATACACAACTCATGTCTTAACCACGAAAAGATTTACCTCAGTGCCGGACAGCGTGGCGTGCAGATGTATGTGCCAACAAACGATATCGTCAGTTATGCTAACCTCACCATCGCCGACCTTTGTTGACAATTTACAATTCCTAATTCCTAATTTATCATCGTGCACTTCGGTGGCATTTTTGCCACCGCAACCAACCTACTTACCTCCAACAGCGAAGCGTTCCAATATCAATTATTAACTATCAAAATATTAACTACCTATGTCTCCTTTCGAAATTTTCGACTTGATAACCAAAGTCCCCCGTCCTTCAAAGCACGAAGAGAAAATTCGTCAGTTCCTGCTTGATTTTGCGGCCGAACACTCGATCGAAGCCTTTGCCGACAAGGCAGGCAATGTCATCATGCGCAAAAAATCAAACAGAACAAACAGTCAGAAAAACGATAATACTGTTATCCTTCAGGCACACATGGATATGGTTTGCGAAAAAAACAACGATGTCCGCCACGACTTCATGAACGACCCTATTGAAACATATATCGAAGGCGATTGGATGCACGCCCGTGGCACTACTCTCGGTGCTGACGACGGCATCGGTATGGCTATGGCACTTGCCGTGCTTACTTCACCCGACATTGAACACCCCGACATCGAATGTCTGTTCACTATCGACGAAGAAACAGGTCTCACAGGGGCTAACCTTCTCGAAGACGGACTGCTTCACGGCAAACAACTCATCAACCTCGACTCCGAAGACGACGGACAGATATTCATCGGTTGCGCCGGCGGTATCGACACTTTTGCCACCCTTCAAACACCGCATGAACCAATTCCTGACACATATATGTTGTTCAAAGTGGGCGTCAAAGGACTACTTGGCGGACACTCAGGCGACGATATCAACAAAGGGCGTGGCAATGCCAATAAGATCCTCACGCGTTTCCTCTTTGAAGTGAACAAACATACCGACCTCCGTCTTGTCAGTTTCAACGGTGGTAACCTTCGTAATGCCATAGCACGGGAAGTCGAAGCAGAAATAGCAGTAACAAAGTCATATAAAGAACAACTGCGCATCGACCTTAATGTCTTTACTGCAACCATTGAGCAAGAAATAGGTGATGTTGAAAAAGATATGCAACTATATCTCGAATCTATTCCTCATTCTGACGAAAGTCAGAATCTCACTCCTCATTCTGACGAAGGTCAGAATCTAACCCCTCATTCTGACGAAGGGCAGCCACAAGCCATCGCCAAGTCTGTCTCCGACCGCCTCTTACTCGCACTCTACGCTTGTCCGCATGGAGTGAAGGCGATGTCCAAAGATATGCCCGGACTGGTGGAAACTTCTACCAATCTCGCTTCTGTCAAGACTTTTGCCGACCATATCGAAATCAATACCTCACAACGAAGTAGCGTAGAGTCGGCAAAGCACGACATAAAGAACGAAGTGGAGTGTGCACTCCGTCTCTCAGGTGCTTGGGTCAGCCACGGCGACGGATACCCGGGATGGAAACCAAATGTCAATTCACCACTCTTGGAAACAACAAAAAAAGCCTATCAGACTATCACCGGTGGCGAACAGGCAGAAGTGAAGGCTATACACGCAGGACTTGAATGCGGACTCTTCCTTCAGAAATATCCGTATCTCGATATGGTAAGTATCGGTCCGCAACTCGTCGGAGTACACTCGCCACAGGAGAAAATGTCTGTCTCATCAACACGCAAAACCTTCCGCTGGCTCGTGGAAATACTGAAGAATCTATAAAAAAACGGAAAAATTTGTAAAAATAAGAAAAAAAGCGTATCTTTGCACGAAAAGTTATGTTTGAGTAACTTTTCGTGTTTTTTATTAAATATCGCGTTTATTGCGCTTTGCGTTCTACAGTCGAAAACTTCGCAACTTTTCATTTTGTTGGAAGAACGAAAGTAACAATAGATGCCTCTCTGTGTGAATTTATTACCCGCATTCCGTGCGGTTCGGCGTTCATACAGCGTAGGTTCCATTGTTGTTTATTATTCCAACGGCATTGCGAAGGCCTCAACTGTTAGTAAGCAACAGCGGGGTCTGCGCATTTTTATTAACCCTTTTAACCTTTTTTATATGAAAACAAACTATTTTTTGTGCCGTTGTTTGTTGGTAATGTTTCTCTCGCTTGCTCTGTTTTCCTCTTGCAAGAAAAAGAATGAGAATGTTGTAAAAAGCGAACTTACGGCTGACGAAAGTAAGCAGCATCTTCAGGAAGTTGCTGAAAAATTTATGAGTTATTTCAACACCGCCGATCAGGAAGAAGTAATAAAACTTGTTGATGGTTTGGTTGAGAAAATGGAAGACTATAGTTGGGATGGGATAACTGGTTACTTTGAAGACGAGTTAGACAAAAAAGGTGTTTATCTGTTACCTCGCCGTGTTTTATCTGTAATGCAACAACCATCGATAGATATTGCATTGACAGAATTGTCTGCCAATATGTTCAGTGGTGTTTTCGAAGCCAACGACCGCACCCATGAATGGCGTCGAATAAGTGAAGGCAATAAGGGTGAGATAGAACTCCGCCTCACAAGTATGGACGGCAAACCTTGTGTAGCAGTCTTGACCGCCAAAGGTGATACCTACCACTGGAAAGGCGATGAGAGCACAGAGGCGTGGGAGATTGTTGTGCCTGAGAAAGTTACCTTCTCGTTCAAAGCCGACGGAAAAGAACTTGCTTCATCAACTGTTACTTTTGACGCAAAACTCAACGACCATGTAAAAGTTACAGAAGATATTAGTGTGGCAAACCTTAAATGGTCATGCAAGGCTGATGTAACTATGACGAAGGGTGATTTTAGTGCAAATCTCAAATGCGGTTCAAACGAGATTCTTGATATGACCGTGTCGTTGCCAAAATACGAACTTATCAGCAAGTCTGATTCCAAGACTTGGGAACAATGGCTTGATATGTATGACCGTGATTATGAGTACTTGATGCAATCTGTCGGCGATGTTATTGCCGAAGTAAATATCATCAAACAAGTGCAGCTGAAAGGCAAAGTTTCAGATTTCGGCAGTTTCTATAAGGAGTATTCTCGTATTGAGGATGAGTATTGGGGTGAGAAACGCCGTCGCCAACTGCTCTATGCTTTCGACGACTATGTGCTTATTGGTATGTATTATAGTAGCAACACAATGCAAGCCCACTTGACAGGTGAGTTGATAGACGGTTATATCGAACCCGTTATATTCTTTGAGAAAGATAAAACATCTTATTCTATCGAAGATTTCTTCAGTCGCGGACGCTTCCGTTCGGTTTATACACAACTTGAAGACCTTATCAATTCTTATATTCATCTGTTTAGATATATGAATATTGAGGAAGTGGAGTTATAATGTAGTTTCCTTGTGAAAACCAACCTTATACTATTTCTTATATTTGCTACCTTCTTGCACTTACGGGCGCAGGAAGGTGGCAATGTGTCTAAAGGTGATACTACAACATATTATTCTGCTGATTTAGACGAGGTTGTTGTTTTGCAAAGTTCGGACAAAAGCCTTGTTACACAACATTTGGATGCTAACTTTCTGGATATGCAATTGCTGGATAAAATGCCAAAGTTAGCAGGTTCGGCTGACCCGCTCAGGTATGTCCAAACATTAGGTGGTGTTACTACGAACAGCGAGACGCAGACAGGTCTGAGTATTCAAGGTTGCGACCCGCATCAGAGTATAATCAGCATAAGCGATGCACCCATTTACTATCCAAATCATCTGATGGGACTTTTCTCGGTTTTTTCAGCCGGACATTTCAGTACTCTCAAAATAGAACGGGGTACGCACGATGCGTCAATGCCAAATAGAGTGGGGGGATTGGTTGATTTTCAACCAAAACATCTATTTAGAGCCGATTCTGCAAAGTTCCGACCAAATGCGGATATTTCAGTAGGGCTAATACATACCGAAGGCACTTTGGCATTACCCATTAGCCGAAAGCAATCGCTTGTCGTGTCGGCACGGCTGTCATATATCAACCTGCTATATTCCAAACTTTTGCGTTTTAATGGGATAAAAACCAAATACGATTTTGAGGATGCAAATATAACTTATTCAATCAATCCGTCAGATAAAGATTCTATTTTAATTACATCCTTTTTCAGCCACGACAGACTTCGTCTTACCACCGATATGCTCTCTGTGAACATACCATGGTATAATGCGCTTGGGGCTTTTTCGTGGAAACGCAGTCTTGATAAAGGCACTTTCTGCCTGAACCTTAACGGAAGTACATACCAAAACCGTTTAAGTGTAGAAGATTATAAAGACAAAGATACAGATAAGTATGTTAAAACAGAACTTGGTGTCTCAAGTGTAGATATAAAACCCTTTTGGTCAAATACCTTCCAAAACAAATATACAGTCATGGCAGGGGCGGAATACTGCCACTATTTCAATCGACCCATTTCGTTTGAGTACAGAAATTTCTTCCATCTCACTCAAGAAAAGCACAACTCTTTGCAACATGCCGATGAAGCGAGTGTTTTTGCTGATTTTCAACATTCTGTAAGTTGCCATTTTTCATATAGTGTAGGTTTGAGAGGAAATATGTATGTCAATAAAAAAGTGTTCTTGTCGCTTGACCCGCGTATCACTCTAAAGACTAAAATAACCAATAACCACCAACTAAGTCTGCATTATGGCATTTATCATCAGTATCTGCACAGGTCTGCACTTCTGTCAGGAGGTCTGCCTACTGATTTTTATATGCTCGCTGATACTCTTTTCAAACCCGAAATGGCTCATACGCTTGAACTTAACTACTTAGGCAGTTGGCTCAATAATAAATATACACTTACTGTTTCTGTTTGGTTCAAACAATTATACAACCTGTTAGAACAAAAAGGAAACATAGCGGATGTTTTGCTCTCAAACGCTGATTATCTGCAGTCTATACTTAAAGGCGATGGCAGAAACTACGGGGCAAGTCTGTCGTTTAACAAAACCCGCGGTGTCGTAACCGGCTATTTCTCATATACATTGAGTTGGGCAAACCGCCGATGGCCACAACTCGACGAGAGTAGAAAATATACTTTCCGATCAAATCAAGACAGGCGGCATAATTTTAATTTGTCGCTGTCTGTGCATATAAGAAAAAAATGGACAATAAGTACCTTGTTTGTGCTTGCTTCAGGACAACCATATACAGCACCCGAAGAACTTTATATGTTGAACCGACAAATCATTTGCCGGTATGGAAGGCATAATGCTGCTACAATGCCCTTGTATCATCGTTTGGATTTGTCCGCATCGTATAGTTTCATAAAAAATAAAGATAAGGAAATAGGTGTAAGTGTCTCAATTTATAACCTTTACCAACATCGTAACCCACAGTTTTTTGTACTCAAAAGAGATGGCAACCTTACTTTCTTCTCATATCTGAGTACCATTATACCTTCTTTAGATTTTTATGTCAAGATATAGTTTCATAATAATGCTTTTCTTGTTGTTGGTTTCCTGTTCCCATCAACCACACTTGCAACCCAATATAGTTGTCGAAGGTTGGATAGAACAAGGCAAGCCACCCGTTGTTATGCTTCACGAGAGTGTCAGTTCTGACAAAATCGGCGACTGGTACACAACCGACGAACTGAAAAATCTTGTTATAAACTGGGGAAAAGTAACAATAAGCGATGGAGAAAAAGATATTATCCTAACAGGCAAAACGGATACAATGTACATGCCACCTTATATCTATACCACCGGTAAGATGCTCGGTGAAGCAGGCAAACGCTACACTATAAAAGTTGAATATAGCGGACTGACTGTTATCGGTGAAACACAATTGCTTACCCCGCCTTCGTTTGAGCAAATAGAAATAAAACAATTAAAAGATAACACTTTCTCTATTATCGGTAAGTTTGTCGAAAAAGATATGCCATATTCCGGATATGCTCTTTTCGGAAAAAAACAAGGTGAAAAACAATATACACTCTGTTTTAATGGGGTCTTTTCATCCGTAAATACTAACGATACCTTGTTTGTTGATATTTACAAAGCCTCAAACGCTATGAGTTCTGATAACGGACTTAAAACACATTATGTCCTTAACGATACTATATCCATCCGTTTTAGCCGACTTGACGAACAGGCTTACGAATTTTGGAATAAATATCAATCCCTATCTTTTAGCAATTCACTCATTTTCTCACCCGTCTATGAGAACTATCCAACCAACCTTACAGGCGGATTGGGCTATTTCTTCGCATACGGCGCAACTTATTATAACTTTATCCTAAATATGGATACTGTTATCAATTTTTAAGATTTTATATCTGTATTTTTAAGTTTTGTGTAAAAAATACGCAAAAGATTTGCAGAATTAATATTTTTGTATTATCTTTGCGTAAAAATTACACAGAACTATTCCCTATGTACAAACCTGACTATAAAAAAACTGCCGACGGATATGCATACGACTATCCCCGTGCATCAATAACAACCGACTGCGTTATCTTCGGTTTCAACGGACACGACCTGCAAGTGCTGCTCATACGGCGAGGCGTTGAGCCATATAAAGACTCGTGGGCTTTGCCCGGTGGCTTCCTCAAGATGAACGAGACAGTGGCTGAATGTGCTTTTCGTGAACTGCAAGAAGAAACAACTCTCCAACCTGAGACATTAGAGCAGTTCGGAGTATTCTCCGATGTTGAGCGAGACCCTCGAGGAAGAGTCGTTACAATAGCCTTCTATGCCCTCGTCAAACAAGCCCTCGTCAAAGGAGGCGACGACGCAGCAGACGCACAGTGGTTCCCACTCAAACAACTGCCACATCTCGCCTTCGACCACTACGACATCTTGAAAGAAGCACAACTCGCACTCAAGCGCGATATTCACCACCAACCCGTTGCCTTCCGATTGCTCGCCGAACACTTCAGTATGACACAACTGCAACGACTCTATGAGGACATTCTTGAGACGCAGTTCGACCGAAGAAACTTCTACAAAAAAATGCTCGCATCAGGGGTCATCACCGAGCAAAAACCCGAAGACGATGCAAAACACAAACTGAAAAAACTATTCTCTTTCAACCTCACTGCATACGCAGATATGAAAAAGAAAAGTACAAACAATCAGGAATTTTAATCAACCTTAATTATTCACTTCTAATTCTTTTTGGCTATGTTATTCACTAACAAAAAACACACACAAGAACCATCCGCTACACCTCTGAACGATGGAAAAACACATGTCTTCAACCTTATCATACTCGACGAAAGCGGCAGTATGGCAATCATAGAAAACGCTGCACGAAACGGATGCAACGAAGTGCTCTCAGGGATCCGAAAAGCACAAAAAAACGAAAACGAACTCGTTCAGCATGTCTCACTGCTCCCCTTCTCTACCGGCAAACTCAAGTATATCTTCAACAACGAAACGGCTGAAAAAACACACGATATAGGCCAAGAGTATTCCCCCTCAGGGTGCACCGCACTCTACGACGCTATGGGCTTCTCACTCACTGCATTAGAAAAAGAAGTCGATAAATATGAAGACGCTATCGGACTCGTAACCGTCATAACCGACGGCGAAGAAAATTCATCAGTCGAATACTCCGGCAAAAACATTTACGAACTCGTTGAACGACTCAAGAAAAAAGGATGGACATTCGCTTTCATGGGCGCTAACCAGGATGTTATGAAAGTGGCACAGTCGCTCAATATCAACAATGCACGAGAGTTCGAATACACTGAGGACGGTATGACAGGCGCTTTCGATCAAGAAGTACAGGCAAAAGGACGATTCTGGGACCGACTCAAAGGTAACCGTAAAGCAACTCAAGGTATGTCAAGAGAAGACCGGCAAGCATTCTACGCACAAGTGGAAAAAAATACAAACTACTACGACGAGAAATGAAAATTTGCATTTGTGAGAAAAAATAATTAACTTTGCAGAAAAAAAATAAAAAAACGATGAAAAAGTTTTTACCCGTACTGCTCTGTGTCCTCTCTCTCGCTTCCTGCAAACAAGACAAATGGATCGACTGGAAACTGCAAAACGAACTCTATATGACTGCCGTGAGACAGCAGACCGACCTGCAAAGCCTGCCTAACGGCATAATGTACAAAGTGCGTAGCAAAGGCAACCTGACCGATGCCAAACCAAGCATCGCATCAACGGTTACAGTTACCTATGAGACGCAACTCGTCAACGGAATGATGATTGACAGCGGCTCAAATGTGTCGTTTCAAATGTCATCCATAATAGAAGGACTCGCAGAAGGGATAAAACAGATGCATGTACACGCCGACTACGACTTTTATGTGCCTTGGGAATTGGCATACGGCAAAGACGGCAACGGCGACGAGGGAACAACCAAAAAATTTATACCACCATATTCTGCACTCTATTTCAGAGTCCACCTCTCAAGCGTAACTAATTAGTTGTTAGTTGATATTTCAACGCTAACCCTCATCCTGAACTTGTTTCAGGATCTTAATCCAACTTCCAACAGCGAAGCGGTCTATTAATCTTCTAATTCTTCAAACGATGAAAAATTACTTTGCACTATTCGCAATCTTTTGCTTTTTACTTTTCTCAAAACCTTGTCTTATTTCCGCCGACGAGTACCACGAACTGCTCAAAGAGTCTATCGCTGCCGACATACTCGGTGAAGACGGCGAGATAGGACAACTCATACCACTGCTTGAGGTCAGTATGGGCGAGCAAGTCGGTACTATGTTCGCACAGTATGCTCAGCAACAGTTGGCAGAAGATATCGCCACTATGTATGAGCCTTCATACAAAAAATATGTAACGACCGACGACCTTAGGTGGATTATAAATTGGTCAAACAATGAACGACAAAAGGCTATAAGCAAGAAGGTGATACAGAAAGTTGCAAACATCAATCAAGACCAACAGGTGATGCAATATCTTGCACAAATAGCAACCGGCATAACCAATATCGTAAACGGAGAAAAAGCATCCGATTTGGAGGAAATACCCTGCTCTGAAAATTATAGAAAGGCGTTTGATCAATACATAGCAAACGCTAACCTGCAAGAGACAATGCAAAACCTCATGGATGGCTTCATTAGGCAAATGGTATCGCAAAAGAAACTATCGGTGGATAAATTGTCCGCAGAAACAAAAAATGCCCTCTCTGACTATGCTTTCAGGGCTACTAAAAACCTTTGTTTGCTTTTGATAAAAGACTCACTTACTGAAGAAGATCTCAATTATTTTTCGGAAAATACAAAATCGCAGGCCTATCAAAACCTGCAAAAGGCATCGATAGAGATAGCAAGCGACCCCGATATGGTGGGCACTGCACTGTTAGAAGGGTTTTCAAAATGGACCGAAAAAAACTATCCTGACAAAAAAGAAATTATAGAAAATCTTAAAAAGCAGATAAAATAATTAAAAATTGTGAAAAAAATTTTAATAATTCAAAAAAAAATCGTAAATTTGTAAGCTATATGAAAAAAATGTAATAAACTGTATATTTCTATGAGTAATGTTATCAAACTGAAACGTGGTCTGAACATTAAGATGTCAGGAGTGGCAAAGCCTGAAATAGGTACTGTCAGCCGTCCTGACATTTTTTATGTCGTTCCCGACCACTTCGCCGGTATCACACCAAGACTTGATGTGAAAGAAGGCGAACAAGTGAAAGCAGGGCAAAGCCTCTTCCACGACAAACGCTTCACTCAGATGATGTTCCCTGCACCCGTGAGCGGCAAAGTGCTTGCCGTCAATCGCGGAGAAAAACGCAAGATAATGAGCATCTCTATCGAAGCCGAACGCGATGTGCAGTATGTGCACTTTGATGCCGATATCGACAAAATGAACGGCGAAGAAATCAAACAACTTATCCTTCGAGCAGGACTGTGGAGTTATATCAAACAACGCCCATACGACTGCATCGCCAACCCCGAGAACCAACCAAAAGCGGTTTTCGTTTCGGCTTTCTCTACCGCACCACTCGCGCCCGACTATGCCTTCCTACTCAAAGATCAAGCGCAAGACCTGCAAGCAGGACTTACAGCACTTTCAAAGATGGCTGGAAAAGAGGTGAACCTCAACCTCCGACACGGGGCAAACAACAGCCTTTTCCATTCGCTCAAGAATGTAGTACTCACTGAGTTCGACGGACCTCACCCCGCCGGAAATGTAGGTGTGCAACTCAACCACATCAACCCCGTCAACAAGGGCGAAACAGTATGGACAGTCAATGTTCAGGATGTTGCCGTCATCGGTCGTCTGTTCACCAAAGGGCAAGTTGACCTGCACCGTGTCGTCGCACTGACCGGACCAATGTGTGTCGAGCCGAAGTACTATCGCGTACTGCCCGGAACACCGCTTGAGAAACTCTTCGCAGGTAATGCCGAAAAAGGTGTGCCCGTTCGCTATGTCGCCGGCGATGTACTCTCAGGACATCAAGTCGAAATCGACGAGTTTGTCGCACCCTTCGACAATCAATATACACTTATTGACGATGGCTCTGAGACACACGAGTTTATGGGTTGGATTATGCCTCGACTGAAGACCTTCAGTCGAAACTGCTCCGTACCCTCCGCTTGGCTGCGTTGCATAACCAAAGCCGAAGACTATAACTACGATGCCCGACTCCTTGGTGGCCGCCGTGCTATCATAGTCAGTGGCGAATACGATAAGGTGTTCCCCATGGACATCTATCCCGAATACCTCATTAAGGCAATGATTGCGGGGAATATCGACAAGATGGAACAACTCGGAGCATACGAAGTCGCACCCGAAGACTTTGCTCTACCCGAATATGTCTGCACAAGCAAGATGCCTCTGCAAGCAATAGTCAGAAAAGCATTGGATAATATGAAACAAGAACTTGAATAATTGATATTTGATATACAACGCAATATTAATTATTAACTATTAACTGTTAAATTTCTATGAATTGGTTATATAATATAGTAGAAAAACTTCGTCCGCAGTTTGAAGAAGGCGGGAAGTTCCATTCTCTCCATTCGCTTTTCGACGGGTTTGATACCTTTCTTTTCACTCCCAATACAACATCAAAGCGTTTTGGAGCACAAATACACGATGCTACCGACTCGAAAAGAACGATGATAATCGTCGTACTTGCTCTCGTGCCGGCTATGCTGTTCGGTATGTTCAACATCGGCTATCAGCATTTCCTCGCAACAGGAGAAATAGTAGCCGGCGGTTTGACAGCCGCACTGTTCTGGAAAGCCTTTGCTTTCGGACTCTTGGCACTTCTGCCGTTCATCATCGTCAGTTATGTCGTTGGTCTCGGTATTGAGTTCACCGTTGCACAATGGAAAAAAGAAGAGATAGCAGAAGGATTCCTCGTTACAGGTTTCATCATCCCCCTTATCGTGCCTATCGACACCCCTCTGTGGATGGTCGCTATCGCTACCGCTTTTGCAGTTATCTTCGCTAAAGAAATCTTTGGCGGTACAGGCTACAATATCTTTAATGTGGCTCTCGTAACCCGTGCCTTCCTTTTCTTTGCTTATCCTACCAAGATGTCAGGCGACAAAGTCTTTGTTCGTACAGACGGCACTTGGGGATGGGACAATGTACAACCCCTCGTTGACGGCTTTACAGGTGCTACACCTTTAGGACAAATGGCTACTGCACAAGAAGCAACCGTTCAACTGCACGACACCGTTGGTGGTAGTCTCGGTTTCCTTGACGCTATGAACGGACTCTACCCGGGCTCTGTCGGCGAGACTTGCGTATGGGCAATACTACTCGGTGCTTGCCTGTTGCTTCTGACAGGTGTGGCTTCGTGGAAAACAATGCTCAGCATCTTTGTCGGTGGAGGTCTCACTGCCTTCCTTTTCAATATATCAGGCATTGATAATGCCGTGGCTAACACACCTTGGTATATGCACCTCGTGCTTGGCGGTTTCGCTTTCGGCGCTGTCTTTATGGCTACCGACCCCGTAACTTCTGCCCGAACAGAATGTGGCAAGTGGATATACGGCTTCCTTATCGGTGTCATGGCAATCACTATCCGTGTGCTTAACCCGGGCTATCCCGAAGGAATGATGCTTGCTATCTTGCTTATGAACGCTTTTGCACCACTTATCGACTGGTGTGTCGTTCAAGCAAACATCAACAAAAGAATGAAACGTGCAACTGTAAAACAATAATAGATTATGAAAAAAATAGATACAAACAGCAATGTTTACACCATAATCTATGCAACGGTTATGGTTGTAATCGTGGCTCTGCTTTTGGCGGTTGTCTCTTCCGCTCTCAAACCAAAGCAAGAAGCCAATAAAGAACTTGACAGAAAAAAACAAGTACTCTCATCGCTCAATCTCAACCTTAAAGAGATAAAAGATGTTGACGCTAAATACGCTGAACTCATAAGCGAACAACAAATTAACGGCAAACAGGTACTTGTCGCTACACTCGAAGACGGCTCAAAGAAATACATCATACGAATGGATGGTGCAGGTCTTTGGGGCGCTATATGGGGATATATCGCACTCAATGACGACAAAAACACTATCTACGGAACATATTTCAACCACGAGAGTGAAACTCCCGGACTTGGTGGCGAAATAACTACACGCAACTTCCAAGAACGATTCAACAACAAACATATTCACTCTGCTCTCGGTTATCTTGTTGAAATCGTCAAAGGTGAAGCAACAGGCGAACAAGTGCAAGCCATCTCTGGTGCTACCATAACCTCAAAAGGCGTGGAGACAATGATCAATACTACACTTGCAGAATATGCCGACTTCCTTCAAGACAATACCGAGGTACCAACCGTAGCAACTGAAAAATGTTGCACTTGCACCTGTCCATGCTGTGTGGATACCTGCAAATGTGGTGAAAACGATGCCTGCGTTGAAGGTTGCGACTGTCAATGTTGCAAGAAAGATGAAGGCTGCTGCCCGAAATGTCAAAAGTCTTGTGCTAAGCAAAATGCTGAATAATAAATTTTGAAGAATTATGAAACTATCAGATAAAACTCGCGAAGTCCTACTCGGACCGCTTAACGCCAACAACCCTGTTGTTGTGCAAGTACTCGGTATCTGCTCAGCACTCGCCGTAACAGTACAACTCAAACCTGCTCTGGTTATGGGTATTGCAGTTACCATCATCGTTGCAATGTCAAATGTCATTATCTCACTGCTTCGCAACACTATACCAATGCGAATCCGTATCATCGTACAACTCGTCGTAGTTGCCGCTCTCGTTACTCTTGTTAGCGAAGTTCTCAAGGCTTTTGCCTACGATGTGGCTATGCAACTGTCTGTCTATATCGGACTTATCATTACCAACTGTATCCTTATGGGGCGACTCGAAGCCTTCGCTATGTCTAACAATGTAGGCGACTCATTGCTTGACGGACTCGGCAACGGACTCGGATATGCTATCATACTCATCATCGTTGCCTTCTTCCGCGAACTGCTCGGTAGTGGAACACTTATGGGATTTCAAGTCGTTCCACAGTGGTGCTTCGAACATGGATATGTCAACAACGGTATGATGATGATGCCCGCCATGGCACTTATTTTGGTAGGTTGTATCATCTGGGTACACAGAAGTATTAACAAAGAAGAAAAGAAATAAGTTATGGAACACGCACTTAGTTTATTCGTTCGCAGCATTTTTGCTGACAATATGATATTCGCATACTTCCTTGGTATGTGCTCGTATCTGGCTGTGTCAAAAGATGTGAAGACAAGTGCCGGACTCGGAGTGGCTGTTACTTTTGTGCTACTCGTAACTCTGCCTGTCAACTATCTTTTACAAGTCTATGTACTCGGACCTAACTGCCTTATTGAAGGTGTTGACCTGAGCTATCTCAGTTTTATCATCTTTATCGCCGTTATTGCTGCCATAGTGCAAATAGTAGAGATGGTGGTCGAAAAATACTCACCCTCACTCTATGCCGCACTCGGTATTTTCCTTCCGCTTATCGCCGTTAACTGCGCTATCATGGGTTGCTCGCTTTTTATGCAACAACGCGTCGGTTTGGCAGAAACAGACCCCAAGGCAATAACCTCGTTCTTTGATAGTGTGATGTATGCTCTCGGTAGCGGTATAGGATGGTTCATGGCTATCGTTTGCCTCGCAGGTATCCGCGAGAAAATGGAATACAACGATGTACCTAAACCACTGCAAGGACTTGGCATCACCTTCATTACCGTAGGACTGATGGCTATGGCGTTCATGTGCTTCAGCGGCATCAATATAGGCTGATAAGGTGAAAGCACTCTACACCATATTGTTGCTTGTCTGCTCAAATGTCTTTATGACCTTGGCTTGGTACGGGCATCTGAAAATGGCAGAAGTTAAATGGTTTCAACATCTGCCACTCATAGGAGTCATACTCTTTAGTTGGGGCATAGCCTTTTTTGAGTACTGTCTTCAAGTACCTGCCAACCGAATGGGGTTTTTAGGCAATGGCGGACCATTCAACCTTATGCAACTTAAAATCATACAAGAAGTTATTACACTGACAGTATTCGTACTGTTCAGTGTAGTGGCTTTCCGTATGCAACTTCGTTGGAATCATATCGTTGCGGCACTGCTGATGATACTTGCCGTATATTTCGTTTTCCGACAGTAAGTTACTAATTGTCTTAAACCAAATCGGTAATTAGATTTTATATAAGTACCTTTTGGCGGCATAATGACCGATTTGGGTTGAACCGCCAAAATATCTGACCTCCACACTGTAACCCAAACTTTTCGTTCCCTGCTTTTCGCATAAGCGGAAAGCAACCAAAACGTAAAAATACTGAATAATATGATACAGAAACCGAAAATCATACTTACCGGCGACAGACCAACCGGCAGACTGCACATCGGACATTATGTAGGCTCACTACGCCGTCGTGTGGAACTGCAAAACGATCCCTCGTTCGATAAGATTTTCATAATGATTGCCGACGCACAAGCACTCACCGATAATGCCGACAACCCTGAGAAACTCAGGCAGAATGTGCTTGAAGTAACACTCGACTATCTCGCTGCCGGACTTGACCCTCAAAAGGTCAATATCTTCATACAAAGTGCAGTACCCGAACTGACCGAGTTGGCGTTCTACTATATGAACCTTACAACTGTCAGCCGTGTTCAACGCAACCCGACAGTCAAAACAGAGATACAGATGCGCAACTTCGAAGCCAACATACCATTAGGCTTCTTCTGCTATCCCGTTTCACAGGCGGCTGACATAACACTCTTCCACGGAACTGTTGTTCCCGTAGGCGAAGACCAAAAGCCAATGATTGAACTTACCAACGAGATAGTTCGCCGTTTCAATAATACCTATGGTGAAGTGCTCAACGAGTGTGAGATACTGTTGCCTGACAATCAAGCATGTATGCGTCTTCCGGGTACCGACGGAAAAGCCAAGATGTCAAAATCACTTGGCAACTGTATCTATCTCTCTGACCCCAAAGAGGAGGTGGAAAAGAAAATCAAAAGTATGTACACCGACCCAACACACCTCAAAGTAACCGACCCGGGACATCTTGAAGGCAATGCTGTCTTTACCTACCTTGATGCTTTCTGCCGTGATGAACATTTCGAACGCTATTGGCAAGACTATAAGAACCTGCAAGAACTCAAAGACCATTATACCCATGGCGGACTTGGCGATATGAAATGCAAGAAGTTCCTCAACCAGATAATGCAGGAATTGCTTGAACCTATCCGTGAACGGCGACACTATTGGGAACAACATATCCCGGAAGTATATGAGATTTTGAAAAAAGGTACGGCTGCTGCACAACAAGAAGGACAAAAAACTATCGGGGAAGTACGCCGTGCTATGCGTATCAACTATCTTGACGATGCCGAACTTCAAAAAGAACAAATGCTGAAATATACAAAAGCAGAGTAATTTGTATGACCGAACATCCAGATTTCATCCCAACTGATTTTACCGAGTTTGACCGCTATATTCGTCAGGGCGAACCTGACCAAAAAGATCTTTATTCTTACACCACCTGAATGGCGCGAACAACCACAACTTGATAAGAACGGAAAAATAATTACCCCCACAACTACCCCCACAACTACCCCCACAAGTTATCTTGTAACTCACTTAAATACAGAGAGTAAGTTCTATACTAACAACGAAAACATTATAAATTTGGTTTTAATGGTCAATATACATTCAAACAATTGATGGAACTTGTAAGACTAAAAGACCGTAAGAATTTTATTGTATATCATCTCACGCCTGCCATCGAGCAACACTTTTTGAAACGACTTTATCCCGACAAGCCCAACCACCCGAGACAAAAGTATCTGCTTACGGTTAAGGGACTTGCGCTATATAATGAATTAAAACAAAGAATTGAAACAATAGAATTAAAAAAATAAAACCATAAAGTTTAATTTTAATAATCAAAAATCACAATGAACACTACAGCAATCCTTCTGAGCATAGGAGTATTTTTGGGAGTAATACTCTTGCTCGTAGTAGTGCTGCTTGTAGCAAAGAAATATCTTGTTGCAAGTGGTAATGTGAAAGTGAAAGTCAACGGCGACAAGGAGTTTGATGTCCCCGCCGGCGGTTCACTTCTCTCCACGATGGCAAATGCCGGTGTGTTCCTTCCATCAGCATGTGGTGGAAAAGGTTCATGCGGACAGTGCAAATGCCAAGTGCTAAGCGGTGGCGGTGAGATACTGCCTACCGAAACCGTACATTTCTCACGCAAACAGCAGAAAGACCACTGGCGTCTCGGCTGCCAAGTCAAGGTAAAACAAGACTTGGAAATAAAAGTGCCCGAGTCGGTACTTGGTGTGAAAGAATGGGAATGTACAGTTATTTCCAACAAGAATGTTGCATCCTTTATCAAAGAGTTCAAGGTTGCACTGCCTAAGGGTGAACACATGGACTTCATCCCGGGTTCGTACGCACAAATCAAAATCCCAACTTACGATATTGATTACAACGACTTTGATCGTTCGCTTATCGGTGATTTGTATGTGCCTACATGGGAGAAGTTCGGTATATTCGGTCTTAAACAAAAGAACGATACACCTACCATCCGTGCTTATTCTATGGCCAACTATCCCGACGAAGGAGATATCATTGCCCTTACCGTTCGTATTGCCACACCGCCTTTCAAACCCAAAGACCAAGGTCCCGGCTTTATGGATGTTCCTTGTGGTATTGCTTCAACATATATATTCTCCCTCAAACCCGGCGATAAAGTAATTATGTCAGGTCCTTACGGCGACTTCCACCCCGTATTCGATTCCAAGAAAGAGATGATTTGGGTAGGCGGTGGCGCAGGTATGGCCCCACTGCGTGCACAGATAATGCACATGCTCAAGACACTTAATACTCGTGACCGTGAGATGCACTACTTCTATGGTGCGCGCGCAATCGACGAAGTGTTCTTCCTTGAGGACTTCCTCGAATTGGAAAAGGAATTCCCCAACTTCCACTTCCATCTTGCTCTTGACCGTCCTGACCCCAAAGCAGATTCACTCGGTATTAAATATACTCCGGGCTTCATTGCGCCTGTTATGGGTGATACATACCTCAAACAACACGAAGCACCCGAAGATGTTGAGTACTACCTCTGCGGACCTCCAATGATGGCAAAAACAGTACTTGACCTCCTGCATTCACTCGGTGTTGAAGACCAGGACATCCGTTTCGATAACTTCGGCGGATAATGCTTTTCTACCAAATATGGTAGGAATTATATCAAAGTGGTACTTAAGTCTTTTTAAGTGCCACTTTGTTGTGTTTTATAGAAAAGAAAAGAAAAATTTGCAAAATTAAAATAAAAATTGTATCTTTGTAGGCTAAATTTTGCTTATTTAGAATTATGAGACAATTAAAAATTACCAAATCGATAACCAACCGTGAGAGCGCCTCGCTTGACAAGTATCTGCAAGAGATAGGTAGAGAGGACCTTGTATCGGTTGAAGAGGAGGTTGAACTTGCCGGACGCATCCGTAATGGCGACAGGGCTGCTCTTGAGAGATTAACCAAGGCAAACCTGCGTTTTGTGGTGTCGGTGGCAAAACAATATCAAAATCAAGGACTTAGTCTGCCTGACCTTATCAACGAAGGCAATCTCGGACTTATCAAAGCCGCCGAGAAGTTCGATGAGACAAGGGGGTTTAAGTTTATCTCTTATGCCGTATGGTGGATACGGCAGTCCATACTTCAGGCACTCGCTGAGCAGTCGCGTATCGTGCGTCTGCCACTCAACCAAGTCGGTTCGCTTAACAAGATTAACAAGGCATTCTCGCGTTTTGAACAGGAACACGAGCGTCGCCCGTCGCCAGAAGAGTTGGCAGAGAGCCTTGACATTCCCGTTGACAAGATTTCCGAGACGCTGAAGATGTCCGGTCGTCATGTCAGTGTTGATGCGCCTTTTGCCGAAGGTGAAGACAATAGTCTTATTGATGTTATGCCTAACGAAGACTCGCCTAATGCCGACAAGAGTCTTATCAACGAGTCGCTTGCTACGGAGATAAATCGTGCTTTGGGTACATTGCAAGACCGTGAAGCAGAGATAATACGCTGTTTTTTCGGAATAGGATGTGCGGAAATGACACTCGAGGAGATTGGTGAAAGAATGGATCTTACCCGTGAGCGTGTCAGACAAATCAAGGAAAAAGCACTAAAGAAACTCCGAAACGACTCCCGTAGCAAACTGCTCAAAACTTATTTAGGATAATAAGTCGTGTAATAAAGGGTGTGTCGTTAGTAGCAACACACCCTTTTTCTTTTTTTTTTTTCTTCTTATTCTTCTTCACATTCCACAGTGTATGTTGTTTTTAAGAACTATAAGTGAATTGTGAGTCCTCACCCTGACGCAGGTCAGTATTAGTGTCCTCACCCTAACGCAGGTCAGGGCCTAAAGAGGGGAACAATAAGGGAATAAAACTTATTCTGATATGCGGTGGCAAAAATGCCACCGAAGTGCACGAAGAAATTATGCATTGTAAATTGTGAATTGTAAATTGTGAATTGTAAATTGTAAATTGTAAAAAAATCTGCATAAAACAATAAAAATTTTGTGATTTTACATACTTTTTGCTAATTTTTTTTCAAAAAGTTTGTTTTATTAGGTTTTTTTATGTAAATTTGCACCCAAAATGTTTTTTATTCGTTAGAATCGATGAAACGTCGTATTAGTATCTTGTTTTTATTGGTAGCCATGCTTGCCCCATCGGCAGTTGTGTTGGCTTACAACCCCGCAGCGGGAAGTAGTGATTTAATTTGGCGTCGTAAACCTAACCGCCGTACCGGTCTTTATACCGTCGGTAATAGTAGCGTTCGTAACGGTCTGACATTGAGCGTGAACGGTCTCTATTATTATGGTGATAACGATGCACGTGGTATTGCTTTGTCCGATGGTTTTAAGTCGAACAACCTCTCTATCTCCGGTTCGCTCGCCTTTGCCTATGTGATGCCACAGTCGCGTATCAGCAATTGGCGATTCAGCCTCAATGTAGGTAAGCTCCGTGGTGATAACAGTGATATCCGTCCTACTAACTATCGTAAGTTCAGCTCTTGGTTCGGTGAGATTGCTGCCGGTATAGAAGTGTATCCTATCCGTAAGGCAGGGTTCTATATCTATGCAGGTATAGGTGTGAACCTCGGTAACCGTAAGTATGAGTTTGTTCGTGGCGGAAAACAGTTTGCTAACACTGTAACAGTTGCCAAGGGTGAACACTTTACTTTTGCACCTGTTATACCGATTGAGATTGGCTACGATTTTCGTATAACTAAGAGTTGGGGTCTGCGCCTGTCTTTGTCTGCTCACCAAGCAGTTGTTGATGCACCACATGTCAATATGGACGGCTATCCGATGTCTCCGTCAGAAGATGCCGGTGGTATAGGTTTCGGTCGTGGTGGTGGCAACAAGTGGGCTGATGGCTATTTCCAAATCGGTTTGAGCGTTTCATATAATTGGCACAACTGCGAAAAATGCCGTCTCTACGAAGATTAGGTCTAATGTCCGACTTCCAACAGCGAAGCGGTCTAACTTCCAACAGCGAAGCGGTCTAAATAAAAAGTGGCTAACAAACGCAAGATAATTAACGATCCTGTTTTTGGGTTTATTACTATACCCAACGAGTTCCTGTTTGATGTTTTGCAGCATCCGTTCGTTGAACGGCTGACTCGCATCCGTCAGATGGGACTTAGTTTTTATGTCTATCCCGGGGCTACGCACACCCGTTTCCTTCATTCTATCGGGGCTATGCACCTTATGCAAGAAGCCGTTGCAGGTCTGCGAATGAAGGGTATTGACATCTCACACAATGAGTCTATCGCTGCCTATACTGCCATACTGCTTCACGACATCGGGCACGGACCGTTCTCACATGTGCTTGAACATACTCTCATTAAAGGTATATCCCACGAGCAAGTGTCGCTCTGTATGATGCAGAAAATCAATGAGCAGATGAACGGGCAACTTGATTTGGCAATCAAGATGTTTACAGGCAACTACAACCGCCGTTTTTTCCACCAACTCATCAGTTCTCAACTTGATATGGACCGTCTTGACTACCTCTGTCGCGATGCTTTCTTCTGTGGTGTTAGCGAAGGTATGGTCGGTTCGGCACGAATACTCAAGATGCTTGATGTCAAAGACGACAGGCTTGTGGTAGAACAAAAAGGTATTTACTCGGTTGAGAAGTTTCTTGTGGCAAGACGCCTGATGTATTGGCAAGTGTATCTGCATAAGACATCAGTGGCGGCCGAGCAGCAACTCATAAAGATATTGCAAAGAGCCATCTCTTTGGCAAGAAACGGTAAACAACTTTTTGCAAGTCCGGCGTTAAAGTTCTTCCTTTATAACTCAATCAATTACAACGATTTTTTCTCATCCGACGAACCTCTTTCAAACTATGCCTTGCTTGACGATTCGGACATACTAACTGCTATAAAAGTATGGTCGGAGTCTGATGATATGGTACTAAGACTTCTGTGTGAAGCATTTCAGAACCGTCTGCTGTTCAAAGTGCGTCAGTTGGAAAAGCCACTTTCAAAAGATGAGATAGAGCATCTTGAAGCAGATTATGTAAATCGTTTTCACATATGTGCAGATGAGGCACGATTTTTGTACTCTATTCATTCAGTATCAAAAGATACTTATTCACCCGAAGACGACCAGATAGACATTCTCTTTCGTGACGGCACTACCAAAGATATTGCAGAGGCTTCGGATATGCTTAACTTACAGATACTTACTAAACATGTTGAAAAACATTACTTATTCTATTTCGTATGATATGTTTCCCTGCTAAAGATATTTCACAACTCCTTCAAGGACGCCTTATAGGTAATCCTGATGTCTTGCTGTCATCGGTGGCAGGACTTGACGAAGCCAAACAAGGCGACCTCTCTTTCTTGTACGACGACAAATATACTCACCTTCTTTGTTCAACCAGCGCATCTGCTGTACTCGTTTCAGAAAATATAACTTTACCTGAAAACATTAGTGCCACTATCATCGTTGTAAAGAATGCACGACTTGCAATGGCAGAGTTGCTTGCTCAAGTGAGTAATCAACTTTTCCCGCGTAAGAAAGGCATTGAGCAACCTTCGTATGTTTCCGCTTCGTCACAGGTCGGAACAGGTTGTTATATAGGTGCTTTTGCGTATATAGGTGAGAACACAAAGATAGGCGACAATGTGCAGATTTACCCACAAGCATACATAGGAGATAATGTTACAATAGGCGATAATACAATTATCTATTCAGGCGTTAAGATTTATTCCCGTTGCTTTGTAGGAAAAGACTGCATCATTCATTCAGGTGCTGTTATAGGTGCTGACGGATACGGCTTTGAGTCCGACGGCAATGGCATTCACCATAAGATTCCGCAAATAGGTACTGTCATCATAGAAGACGACATTGAGATAGGCGCAAACACTTGCATCGACCGCTCAATGATGGGAAAGACTGTTGTTGGTAAGAACACGAAGATTGACAACCTTGTGCAGATAGGTCATAATGTGGAAGTAGGGGAGAGCAACCTTATGTGCGCACAAGCAGGCATCGCAGGTTCTACCAAGACGGGCAAACGCTGTCTGTTTACTGGTCAAGTGGGTGTGGCAGGACATTTGCAGATTGCCGACGAATGTATCTTCGGAGCACAGTCCGGCATCTCGTCATCCGTACGCAAGAAGGGTATTTATTTAGGCAGTCCGGCTATTGATGCTGCTACTTTCAAACGCTCTGCGGTGGTGTTCAAACATTTGGAACAACTGCAAAGAGATGTGGATAACCTCAAGAAAAACATTACACAATAATGCAACATACATTACAATCATCTTTTGTCTTAAAAGGCAAGGGCTTGCATACAGGCAAGATGCTTACTGCCACTTTCTCTCCGGCTGAAGAGAATTCAGGCATCAGGATATGTCGTACAGACCTGCCTGACAAGCCTTGTTATGAGGCTTTGGCAGACCTCGTGTGTGCTACAGAGAGAGGAACAGTTCTTAAAAAAGGGGATTTTGTTGTAAGCACGGTTGAGCATGCTATGTCTGCCTTGTACGCAATGGGTGTTGACAACTGTCTTATAGAAACCGACGGATCGGAACTGCCTATACTTGACGGTAGCGCAATGCCTTATGTAGAGAAGATAAAAACAGTTGGATTGCAAGAGCAGCAGGCAGAACAGAAAGTGTTTCAAGTAAGGCGAAAGATGGTGTATGAAGACGCTTCAGGAACACGCATTGAGATTTTGCCTGACGATGGCTACAGCCTTGATGTGCATATCGACTTCAACTCGCCTTGCTTGGGCAACTCTTTTGCCTCGCTCACCGACCTCTCGCTTTACGAAAATGAAGTGGCAAGTGCAAGAACCTTCGTGTTTGTTCGTGAGATACTGCCTTTGCTTCAAAAAGGTCTTATCAAAGGTGGCGACCTTGAGAATGCCGTTGTCATCTACGACCAACCGCTTGAGCAACAGCAGATAGATGAACTCACTTGTCTTACTAATCAACCGTCGGTCAGTGCCGAGAAGTTGGGCTATCTGACAGACCTGCGTTGGAACAACGAGCCTGCACGGCACAAACTGCTTGATCTTATTGGCGACCTCGCTCTGCTTGGTGCACGACTTCAAGGCAGAATAATCGCAACTCGCCCCGGACATACTGTCAATACCGCTTTCTGTGCCCAACTCAGGAAAGAGTATCTTAAGACGCTTGTTATGCCACCGCTTTTCAAGCCCGACCAAAAACCTATTTATGGTATTCAGCAGATAAAAAACATCTTGCCTCACCGTTATCCGCTTCTGCTTGTGGATAAGATAATGTACATGTCCGAAAATGTCATTGTAGGTCAAAAGAACTTCACAGGCAACGAGGCTTTCTTCAATGGTCATTTCCCGGGCGAACCCGTTGTACCGGCGGTGATGTTGCTTGAGGCTATGGCACAGACCGGTGGAATCTTACTCCTGCACGACAAGAAAGATTCGGGTTCGTATAACACTTATTTCACTCGTATTGACAAGGCTAAATTCCGTCAGAAGATAGTGCCGGGCGATACTGCTCTTATGCGTATGGAGATAACCGAACCGATGCGGCACGGTATCGTCAAGATGTTCGGTTATTGCTATGTAGGTGGTGTCCTCGCTGCCGAAGCCGAACTGATGGCAAAGATTTCTAAATGATCCGGTTTGAAAATTAGAAATATTCTCCTCATTCTAACACGTAGCGAAACTGATTGTTCAAACGATGTAAAATAAGAAGGTCAGAATACAAATCTAATGTTTCTCACAGGTTTTGCCGATAATGTGAATTTTCTTTGTTTTTGTTTGCATAAATAACTAAAAAATAGTATATTTGCAATCAAGTTAAACTTTTGAACATTTTTGTTTAGCAATTTGAACATTTTTCTATAATCTTTTGAACATTTATGAGCAGTATTATACAAAGGTCTGAAAACAAAGTGCTTGAGGCAAGGATTAATGAGCCGAGAAAGTTCATTCAGGTAATTATTGGTCCGCGACAAGTGGGCAAAACAACAATGGTAAAACAGGTTATTGAGAAACAAAAGATGCCTGTTAGGTATTATTCTGCTGAAAATATCGTAATAACAGAAAATTGGATAGAAAACATTTGGCAATCTGCAAGAATGGAAATGAGGACTCAACATTATCCTCAGTTATTGCTTGTTATTGACGAAGTTCAGAAAGTATCAAATTGGAGTGAAAAAATTAAAAATGAATGGGATAGTGATACTTGGAACAACATCCCTATAAAAGTGATTTTACTTGGCTCGTCACGAATGATGATTATGCATGGGCTAACAGAATCTTTGGCAGGACGCTTTGAAATCATTCGTATGTCGCATTGGACATATACAGAAATGCAGGAGGCTTTTGATTGGAGTTTGTCGGATTTTATATATTTCGGGGGGTATCCAAGCACAGCAGAAATGATTAACGATGAAAATCGATGGCGTCAATATGTTCAAGATTCACTTTTAGAGGCTTCTATAAATAAGGATGTTATGCAAACAAGCAATATATATAAACCGGCATTGCTTCGGCAATTATTTGTTTTATCATGTTCTTATTCTACAGATGAATTGTCATTCCGAAAAGTTATGGGAATGCTTCAAGATGCGGGTAATGCTACTACTTTGGCATCATACCTTCAACTACTTGATGAGGCAAATTTGGTTTGTGGATTGCAGAAATATGCTCACGATAAAGCACGCAAATATAGCAGTAGTCCTAAATTTCAGGTATATAACAACGCTTTACTTAATGTCTATAATCAATATTCATATCAAGATGTGAGAATGAATCCGCAACAATGGGGCAGACAAGTTGAATCTGCTGTTGGTGCATACTTGCTCTGTGAAGCAGAAAAACAACATATGCAAGTATTCTATTGGCGAGAAAATAATGCAGAAGTAGATTTTGTTGTTGAAAACCGAGGACAAGTTATTGGAATTGAGGTGAAGAGCAATGGTGTTCGTTCTAATGCGGGACTTCATCTTTTTCAAGAAAAATATAACCCTAAGGCGGTTTTTGTCGTTGGCGATGCAGGTATACCTTTACATATTTTTCTAAAGTCAAAATTAAAAGATTTTTTTGAATAATTTCTATCTGTGTGAAGTGTTTGATACTTAAGCACTAAGATATTCGTACCTGCAGACAGTATTGTTATATACTATTACAAGCAATCCTCCATCTCATGAATAAGCAGATGGAGGATTGTATTATTTCTCTCCTTTGGGTAGGAGGAGATGGTTCTTACAGTATAATCTTACCTGTTTTTTGTCCATTACGCATGATATATGTTCCCATAGGTAGGTTATCTTTGCTTGAGGTTACATCCATACCTTGCAGGTTATAAATGCGAGTATTAGGATTTTGGAGCATCTCTTGCAGTTGTTCAGGTGAGGTTATTTCTTCCAAACCGACTGTCGCACCCGTCGTTCCGAAAGTGCCGTTGTAGGACTTGATGACTTTATTGCTTCCGTCTTTGGCTTCAAGCAGGTAGTCGTAGAGTGTGGCTTCAGAGAGTCCAACGATGGTGAATTTGAAGCCTGTGGCCTCAGTCTGTTCTGTTTCATTGTTGAGTGCGGGTTTAGCAAATACTATACTTTGCAGTTGTCCTTCGCTGTTAAACTCAAGTGTGCAGACGACAGTGCCTTTCTTGTCTTTTATACTGAGCGAATAAGTCTCGGCATTATCAACCATGGGCCAACGCATTTCGGCAGAGTTGTCTTGTGGGATAATGACTACATCAGTTACATTTGCTCCTTCTGCTGCCATCGGTCGAACATCAAACTCACCCCAATACTCGTGAATCTGATAGTTGCGAAGTCTATTTGCCGGAACCCAAAGGGCAGCTTTGCGAGAAACTTTATAAAAACAATCCTCATATTCGCCCTGTGCATCATTCATAACTAAAGTAGGAACTTTTTCTGCATATAGATAAATATCTATTAGTCTTTCACAATTAGAAAAAGTACCTTTATTGATAGTTTCAACATTTTTTCCTAGAACTAAAGTTTCAAGTCCTGTGCAACCATAGAAGGCTTCATTTCCAATACTTGTTACACTATTTGGTATAGTAATGCTTGTAAGTCCTGTACAATAATAGAAAGCCAAACTTTCAATACTTGTCACGCTATATGTTATTTGTTCGTATATAACGGATTCTGGAATAACAATATCCTCGGTATATTTTTCGTATTTAGATGTCACCCACTGCTGTTCTGGTACTTTCATCGAGATTGTAATTAATACCATTTATTTCTACAGCTTGCATAGTAACAATGCTTAATAGCAACATTAAAGTTGCAAGAAAAAATTTTGTTTTCATAATTGTAAAAATTTATTGTTTGACAATATCGTTAATTTCAGAAGCAAACATAAACAAAAAGAGCGTGGAGTTCTTATTGCCTTCACGCTATCCCAGGGCTTCGCAATCCCCGCTTTCAGTAGAAAACAACCTAAATCCACGCAGAATATGCAAATAACCGACAAAATATCATACCTCAACAGTATGACTTGCATCTTGACGGATATATTTATACATATCCCGAGGACATTCACTGTTACTATACCGACTGAAAGCAAATTTTGCGAAGATTTGGGATAGTCGCATACAGCGTTAGTAAACGCCTTTTATTATGTCTGTATTACCACCCGAAAAAGAAATAAAACCCTTCCGGCGTGAAATACTTACGCAAAAGTACAACTTTTTTTTCTAATTAACAAATTTATTGCGTTTTTGCAGTAAAATTTAGATTCCTACTAATTATAAGTTTGTTTTTCTACTAATTACACGAATTAAACTAATTTTTCAGCGAAATTTTTTTCACAATCATAATACTCAATTCATACAGCAGATAAATAGGCATCGTTACCAAAAGCAGTGTAAAGATGTCGGCTGTAGGTGTTATGATTGCTGCAATGATACATATAACCACGAAAGCATGCTTTCGATAGGTTTTCAATAAATCGGCATCAATAAGACCTAATTTGGCAAGGAAATAGGCAAGTATAGGTATCTCAAAGAGTATTCCTAATAACAAAGATAGCATTAGAAAAGTGTTGATATACGATGAAAGGGCTATTTGATTAACGACTTGTTCTTGCACCTGATAAGTGCTTAAAAAGCGAAATGAAAAGGGGAAGATGACGAAATAGTTCAGCATAACCCCCATCCCGAAAAGCAACGCTCCAAACCCTATGAGCATGACCGAATACCGCTTTTCTTGCTTATACAATGCCGGCGAGATAAACCCATAGAGTTGATAAATAAGATACGGGAATGCCACTATAACACCAAACCACAATGACACCCATAGATGTGTCATAAACTGCGAAGCGAGTTCTGTATTGATAAATTGAGCATTAAAATCACGAGGACACAGAGCATTCCACTTTATCATATCTGCAAGATGGCAAAGACCTCTATAAAGTACAAAATCCGATTGTGCTGGTGCAAATAGGAAATCAAAAAGCAAGTCTTTGAAACAAAAAGCCACAAGAGTGCATACCGTCCATACACCCAAACAACGGAAAAGGACCTTACGGAAAACTTCAACATGTTCCCAAAAGGTCATTTGTTGATTATTCTCTTTTCCCACGGATAAACAGATTTATTCAGATTACACTGATTGTTTTGTATCAATATCTTCCTTTGATATTTCGGCAGTAGCGTCCGTCGTAGTCTGTTTATCTGTTTGTTCGTCATCCTCTCCGTTCATCCCTTGTTTGAAAGAGCGCATACCTTTGCCTACTCCTCGCATTAGTTCGGGTATTTTCTTTCCTCCGAAAAGCAGAAGTACAATAAGTGCAATAAAGATAATTTCAGTTGTGCCAATCATAAGTAGAGTCATTTTAGTTAAAAAGTTATAAAATTATTAAAAACAACCAGCCAAAGCGCAATTATGCTTACTACGGCAATAATAGCACTTGCTGAACCGACATAATTGGCAGTGGTGTGCTGTTTCCATTCCCACACAGCCAACCATATTAGAAGTCCTATACTGATAAGCGAGATTATCAGCAGAAAAATCATCAAGCCACTCATTTCAATCATTTGTAACAAGACTTATCTCACAAGTCTCAAAATTTATTTCCCAATTACCATCGGGCGCAGACTCCCATTGATACTTGTGTGCCATAGTGTCCCACCAATTTTGGAAGCGAGTGCCTGTCTCACCAATGTCGCGAACCAATTTTTCATATAGTTCCTGATTGTCGGCAGTCAATATTTTTGCCAACTCGTTCAAACCATTACGACGTTCAAACAGCGTTTGGATCTCATTTTTTTCTTCAGGTGTTACCTGACCTACTATTTTCTTCATATTTCTATTTTTATTGTCAACAGAGGAATAGAGAAAGCTGATAATCTCTGTATTCTCGATATCTCTGTTGATTATTATTAGAATTCTTCTCTCACTTCAAATGGGTCGAGATAGGTTATTTCTTTAATTTGATTATCAAATGTAAATCCTGCTGTTTGCAATTGCTTTTGCAATTCTCTTGTAGCATTTCTTTCTAAATGAGCAATTATGCATTGTTGATGGGAAGGTGTGTTATTGTCCCATGTCAGCCTTTGGTTGAGCCATACACAGCGTTTGCACTGATAGGCATCGCAGATACGGCATAATGGTGCATGGTCAAGTTTAAGCAACTGCCGATTAGGTATCTGAACACCGCTGTCAAGGTCGCCAACAGAATAGTCCGAAGCTGGTCGGTGATGGTTCATGCGGTTATTCACACCCATGCGTTCGTCATAATAGAATGCCGGACAGAGATAGAACTTGCCATTAGGGGCTACCGTAATGTTATTCACGCCTGCACCGCAGTTGTGCATCTTGTCGAGTTGCAGACGATCGGTGAGTATATTCACTTGTGGTTGCTTGCCTGCTTTGTATTGATTCAGTAAAACGGCATTAAGCGTCATAAGTGCCTTCTTATAACCTTCAATCTGCTCGTCTTTGAAATTCTCTACATCGGTAATGCAGATATTCAAACGCTTGGCTTGCGGTAGTACGGCAACAATGTCATATTGTTTTGCGATAAAATCGGCAATAGAAAGGCGTAAAACAACATTCTCTGCGGTAAAAGATTTCGGTATCTCATTATATACCTCAACTTCGCGACCTATCTTCACATGGTCGATAGACTCAATGACTTCGTTGTATTCATCGGGCAATTCATAGTCGGGATAGACATACTGAATCATCAGATTCTCTTTCATACCGAAAAGGATAGCCTTGCGAAGTGTTTCAAGAGACATCAAGTTTCGCTCTTTCAGCGGGTTGTCGGCATGGCAATATGCCACGCTCGTATCATCAAGCAGTATAACTAAATATTGTAGCATAGTTTTCATTCTTTTTTACCCACATATATGTACAGATTTTAGCAGATATCGACGAGAAATCTGTGTTAATCTGTTTTATCCGCTCAATCTGTGGGCTAATATTCTAACATATCTCAGGGTTAATCGTTTTCTTATTTGCTTCATATTCCTCGCGCAAGCCTTCTAACTCAAGTTTGCGGTAGAGTTTGTTCCAATAGTAGTTATTGGCTCGCACGCGTGCTTTATGCATCTTGCATATAGCAGTTGAGCGTTCAAAGACTGTATGCGTCTTGGCGGCATCATAGTTCTCGCCTTGACACCATGCGCAACCCTCTGCCACTTCGCAGTCAATACATTCTTGCGACGACTGGGTGCAGCGGTCGAGAGTCAGGAACGGACGCAGTTTATTCTTGTCGATGCCGTCGTGTATATTTCCGATAATCCAAGCCTCTTTGTCGCGTAGTGAGTATTGTGCAAAACGCGTGCACGGATAGAAATTACCGGCAGCATCCACAGCAAGCATCTTACCTGCCCCACACCAGTTCTGATTCTGTAGCTTGCAATCCAATGGCTTACCCATGTTCTCAGAGAAGAAAGAGCAAGCATTATCTTTATATAACCCATTGTCGATAATGGCATCCGCAAGTTGCATCAGTTGTTCTTCAAAGAGGATATCGTCAGGTTTTATTGCGGGCGAGGACGATCGCGTTCCAAAGTTCCACACATCCTCGAATACGCAGTTGATATTCACCTGATGAATACCGAGGTCATAGAGGTGCAGCACCGACTCGCATATATAAGGAATATCAGCCGATGAGATAGTAACTTTTGTTCCATCTCCGGGGAATTGACTCTGCCACAGTGGTATATTGCGCACCACATCCTTATATGAACCTTTCTCCGAGTTTTTATACACACGGTTCAGGTCATGCTTGCGTTGTGTGCCGTCAATAGTGATACCGATGCTCAAATGGCTTTTGTTCTTTTTGATGAAGCGTTGCACCTTGTCAGAGTCGTAGTTGATACCGTTAGTAGAAAATGAGAAACGGTACGAGTTAAACCAATGATGCTGACGGCGATAGAGTTCCATTTTGATATAGTCGCAAATCTTGTCGATAAGGTCTATCTCAAGAAACGGCTCTCCGCCGATAAAGTCCCATATAACTGACTCGTAAGCAAAATCAGGGTCAGATTCGTGGTCAAGCACATAGTCGATAGCGGCTTTCGCCACCGCCCATGGCATACGTTCTTTTTCGTTTTTGCCCACAAGATAGCAATACTTGCAAGCAAGCTGGCAATCTTTCGTGACAATAAAGGTAATGTTCTTTGCCATACCCGATTGCCAAGACTCAGCATTATCTTTTATCTTTTCTTTCATATCAATCATAATCAAATACTATATAAACCCATAATTTCGATTAGGCCATCCCTATAAGACAATCATACAAAGCAAAATTTATGGAATATGATATTTACAATTTCTTATCATTCCTGCACAATTACAACCACGAGGACTCCGACAAATCTTTCTATCTGTTTGTGAACATGATGATGTACAATCACTTGTACAACCATTCATGCACGCACCTTGACAAATTCCTTCACATCCTTTTTTACAAGAATCTCTGCATAACCATGAACAATTATCATTACAAGTTGTTGGTGGCATTTGTTATTTGAAATTTAGTGCATAATAGCGTTTTTCATCTAATTGTAGTTGTTTACTTTCAATTTGATATTTTTTTTCAATCTTCTGTATGATTGATAAATTCTCTTGATTAAATCTATTCCCAATTATTATTTCTTTCGGTATCAATGAAAAATTGTCAATTGATATTAATTCACCAACTTTTTTATAATCAATCTGTTTGATAAGTCTAATTTCTTGTTCATAGCACCATTCTTGTGCTTTAATGCACATTAGATGAGTTAAGAAAGATGTCAAATATTCATTAGAATATCGCTTTATGTGATCCATTGATAGTCCCTTCTTAATGTCTATGTCGAAATCATTTATATTATTGAATTCTTTTCTCCAATTATTTACAATATCATCAATATGAGAATTAAAATCAGGTAGATATCGTATGTTTTTTTGTTGGTACAAAGGTAGTTGCTGATCACAATATATAACTTTATGAAAAAAGTTATTTTGCTCTTTGACTTCATAACCAACGCAAAAACCCTTATATCCATCTGCATAGTGCGCCCACATTAGTCTATCAATAGGATTTATTGAAAAAGAACAAGATGCGTATGATTTTATTACTGCTAAAAATACTTCACTTTGTTTGGTATTACTAATGGTTTTAGTAATATAGTTTGAAAGATGATTGAATCTTTTAAAAGGGATTTCAACAATAGACATACCTGAATATAAATCGTATGGATCATTCAGTAACTTATTTGTTGCAAACCATAATTTCCCTTCACAAACAGAGCAAAAATTATATGGCTTAGGTGAATAGTATTTGTATAGTATCATAATTTGTATATTTTTTATTTCCCCGCCCTCGCTAACCCTACTAATGTTAATTAGTCATAAAAATAGTTCAAATCAAGTGTGCTATTCGCACTAACAGGAATTCCAACTATAATAAATTTAAGCCAATTCACATTAGTCATGAAATTATAAACTACTTTTTAATTTTGTTAAACATTTAAATGTCCTCCATAATTAGAGTTAATAAAAACATCTAAACTTGTTAGTTTGCTATAATAAGCAACAATTTCACCTAAAAACACTATTAACCTAATGTTACGTTATACCTGCATGTCGCATTGCATGTGCCTCTGCAAGATCCATGGCATGAATCATTGCAGCCACCTTCACAATAATCCGTACATCCACTTCCACAATTTAAAGTACAAGCTGAAGTATAACAACCTGTTGTTGCTACCGCTTTGGCTTGAATAATTGGCAAACTACTTAGCACCACTGCTCCCAATACAGGCAACGCTGTCTTAGCTGCACTTTTGAAGAACTCGCGTCGCGACTGCAGTTCTTCGTTTTTGTTTTTGTCCATAACTTTATAAAGTTTTCAGGGGAAGTCGGTTCCTAACGACCCGTTAATGTATAAAGAAAGCGTGGAACCTTATCTTTGCTTATTCCCTTTTACGAGGCTCTGGTAAACCGTTTCCCAAGAATAAACAATAATGTCCACGCCCGATATGTATGACCCTCCTCGCCCTCTGTCGGGCGCAGATAAGTATATCATACCCACGAGAACATTTATTGCACTATCTTGTTTTGGGGGAAGAAAATTTACCAGATTTTCGTAAAACCAAAACAAGCGTCAATAAACGCCTTTTATTATGTCTGTATTACCACCCGAAAAAGACATAAAACCCTTCCGGCGTGAAATACTTACGCAAAAGTACAACTTTTTTTTCTAATTAACAAATTTATTGCGTTTTTGCAGTAAAATTTAGATTTCTACTAATTAGATGTTTATTTTTCTACTAATTATACGAATTAAACTAACTTCCGACAGCGAAGCGTTCAAAAGTCCAACTTCCGACAGCGTAGCGTTCCAACTTCTAACTTCTGACAGCGAAGCGGTCTTTTTTCAAGTTTATTTGTTTTTTATGGCGATTTTTTGTAACTTTGTACGCTTTTAGTCATTTAATTCTAAAAATAATATATAAATGAAACAACCATTAGCATATATTCATCCTGATGCGCGTATAGCCTCAAATGTGATTATTGATCCTTTTGTAAGTATTGACAGAAATGTGGAGATAGGCGAAGGCACTTGGATAGGTTCGAATGTAACCATTATGGAAGGTGTGCGTATCGGCAAGAATTGCAAAATTTTCCCCGGGGCGGTTATAGGTGCTGTTCCGCAAGACCTCAAGTTCAAAGGTGAAGATACACTCGTCATCATTGGAGATAACAATACTATTCGCGAATGTGCCACTATACATCGCGGGACAGCCTCACGAGGCAAGACCGTTATCGGCAACAACAACCTTATAATGGCTTATTGCCATGTGGCGCACGACTGTGTCTTAGGCAATAATATAATAATGTCCAATTCGACCCAACTCGCAGGTGAGGTGGTGGTTAGCGATTATGCCGTTATTGGTGGCGGCACACTTGTACATCAGTTTACGCATATTGGTATGCACTCAATGATACAAGGTGGTTCGCGTGTTAATAAAGACATCCCGCCGTATGTTATGGTAGGGCGTGAACCTATACAATATAGTGGTGTGAATAGTATAGGACTAAGACGCAGAGGGTTCAGCAACGAACAGATACGAGCTATTCAAGACGCTTATAGAACAATATATCAATCAGGACTCAATGTTTCGATGGCTGCCCAGAAAATAACCAACGACATGCCCTCAAGCCAAGAGCGGGACGAGATACTGCTTTTTATTAAAGACTCTCCGCGTGGTATAGTCAAAGGCTATTTTGAATAAATTGTCCTTACAATTTTCAATTCGCAATATATGTATGACGAATGGGATTGTGATTTATAAACCGAATGAGCAGTTTCAGTTGGAAGTGCAATTCTTAACAGTTAAAACAGAAGGAAATCGTCAAGTAACTCGTGCTGTTCAATACTATAATCTGGATGTTATTATATCTGTTGGATATCGTGTCGAATCGCAGGCTGGAACACTATTTAGACAATGGGCATTGAAGGTTCTAAAGGATTATTTATTGCGTGGTTATTCTGTCAATCAACGTCTTGCTTATGTAGAAGACAGAATAGACCGCAGATTGATGGCAATAGAAAACACACTCGAAGACCACCAACAGAAAATCGACTTTTTTGTGCGCACTGCATTGCCACCCGTTGAGCAAGTGTTCTTCGGCGGTGAGTTTTAGATAAGATAACATAGAAATAAATCAGCGCAAAGCGTTGCGTAGTAAAACACTGCGCATCTAATTGAGTTGATTACCCTTAAAACATAAACAATGCCAACACCACAACTACAATATAGTAATGATGGCACTCCAAGCGTTCTTCGGAAAAAGGTGGTTTATACCGACCTGAATTTCTATAAACGAAGCGATGTGCTTTATCAACTGACTGCCGTTTTTTGCGGGCGTTTCCTGCCACAATACGGCGATCGAACAGTTGATCAGATGGTGCAGGCTGCACGCTCCACCAAGCAAAATATTGTAGAAGGTAGTACCGACGGACAAACTTCTGTTGAGGTTGAATTGAAATTGCTCGGTATTGCACAAGGCTCTAATAAAGAATTGCTTGAAGATTATACTGACTATCTCAAGAAACACGGAAAACAGGAGTGGTGGAAAAAGAATCCGCGTTTCGAGGCATTACACAAGTTCTGCAAAGAGCATACGGCGGTGGAAGACTATCAGCCTTTTTTCAACCGATGGACGGACGAGGAAATGGCAAATTGTGCTATCTGTCTTTGCCACATGGTGGACAAGGCTATGGAGACCTACATACGCCGAAAAGACTTTGAATTTGTTACAGAAGGCGGCATTCGTGAGCGCATAACGGCAGCCCGCCTCGGCTATCGCAACAACCAAAAAGAAATAATCGAAAACCTCACGCACGAGAACGAGACACTAAAGAAAGAGATAGTCCGCCTGCAAAGCATTATCCGTTCCCTCGGAGGCAATTGCGGATAAAACCGGTATTCCCGGGACTTCCAGAATGTCCGACAAATCCGGAATGTCCGGAATGTTCGGAATCTCCGGCAAAACATATATCCGCGCAAAGCGTTGCGCAATAACATATTAACAAAGCATTACTATTATTTCGCGTTTACCGAAAAACCCGGCAAAGTTTAAGGAGATAAACAGCAAATAAATAGTAAAGGTTTCCGTGTATAGGATGCCTTATCATTCTCAATAATGATGCTTACACTCTGTGTGAGTTTCTTAGAGAATGAGAGGTCTCCTTGCCGGGTTGCCTTGGTACGCGATAAGAAACTCGCACTTTTTCTTATCGCATCTGCTAAAAATTTGTCAACAGAGAAAACTGAAGAAACTGAGAAAAATCTCAGCTTTCTCCATATCTCTGTTGAAAATAAGCAGAAACCGATTGATAGTATGCGCAAAACTACTATCAATCTATGGCACGAAAAGATTTGGCGCAAGCCAAAGACGCAAAGAAAGATGAGTTCTATACCCAACTCGATGACATCGCCAAAGAACTCAAATACTACAAACCTTATTTCCGCGATAAGGTGGTGCTCTGTAATTGCGATGATCCATACGAAAGCAATTTCTTTAAGTATTTTGCTCTCAATTTCAATACTCTCGGTTTGAAAAAACTGATTGCTACTTGTTACAACGGCTCGCCCATTTCGGGTGAGGAATTGCCGTTGCTGTTCGAACTGCCGTCTATTGCGGGCGAGGACCGGCAAGCCTACCGCGTTCCAAAGAAAATAGCCTACAAGGTTGAAATCAATGAGGTGTTGGATTATAACGGAGATGGGCGCGTTGACCTTGCAGATGTAAGATACTTAATACAAAACGACAAAAATGTGCTGTCAGTACTCAAAGGCAATGGCTCATTTGATAGTCCTGAATGTATCGAATTGCTCAAAGAAGCAGATATTGTCGTTACCAATCCGCCGTTTTCTTTGTTTAAGGAGTTTTTAGATGTGTTAGATAAGTATAATAAACAATTTGTAATTATAGGTAATACTAATGCTCTTAAATACAAACTTACTTTTAAGATGTTCCAAGAAGACAAGATCCGTACGGGTTATACCAATTTCAATGTAGGAATGTTTTTTCAAGTACCCGATTCTTGGGAGAAGTTCCATCATATTGAAAACGGTAAGAAGATAGCACGAGTATCAACATCTTGTTGGTTTACGAATCTGCCTGTTACAAAGCATAATGAGGACTTGATATTGTATAAGCACTACACGCCCGAGGAATATCCGAAATACGATAATTATGATGCTATCAATGTGAATACCTATACAGATATACCTTGTGACTATGATGGTGTCATGGGAGTTCCTATCACTTTCCTTGATAAATATAATCCGGACCAATTTGAGATAATATGGACAACTGATAGAGGTGGGGATGGTTTTTTAGAAAACTATAAAAAAACATGGGAAAGATACGATGCACCTGTTTTAGAAGGGAAGGGATTGTACACCCGCATCCTCATCCGTCGCAAGCGGTGAGAATTTGGGACGCGACCGTCTCGGTTGCGGTTATCTGCGGATACGCGGCCGTCTCGATTGCGGAGGACACTATATTAAATAATTTTGAATAATTTTGGATAATTTTTGACTACAAGAAAACTACCGCAGGCGAGGATACCTGCGTCCCACAAAAACAGCGTTCTTGTTCAGTTGTATTTCAGTTCCTGTTCATTGCCGTTCAACATCTCGTTCCTCGATGTTGCCAGTCTTGGCGGCGGCGAGCATTGTAAGCACTGCGTGTTTACGCTCGCACTTGCACAAGACTTCACAAAACAGGCTTGCGCCCTTTGTTTATCGATGACGAGCATACTGCTATATGAATATAAATTTTGAATAATTTGGGGGTTATTTTTGACCTGCAAAATAGTGATATTTGAAATATTGGATTACCGCAAAATAATTTACATAAATAGTTGCGTATGTGTTATTTTTTTGTATCTTTGCACTATAAAATCTGACAGCAATGGCACAAGAAGAGTTAGTAAGACTGTTTGACGCGAAACAGATACGCGTGGTATGGGACAACGAAACGGAGAAATATTATTTCTCTGTGGTGGATGTTGTCCAAGTATTAACAGACAGCACTGATTATCAGACGGCTCGCAACTATTGGAAAGTCTTAAAGAATAGACTTACCAAAGAAGGAAACGAGTCGGTTACAAATTGTAACCGACTGAAATTAACCGCAGCTGACGGCAAGAAATACCTAACTGATGTGGCTGACACAGAGCAGGTTCTGCGGCTTATTCAGTCTATTCCGTCGAAGAAGGCAGAGCCGTTTAAGATGTGGCTTGCCAAAGTCGGACAAGAGCGGCTTAACCAACTGCAGGACCCCGAACGGAGCATAGAGCAGGCAATAAGAGATTACAGGCGGTTAGGATATTCCGAGAACTGGATAAACCAGCGCATCAAGACCATCGAGATACGCAAAGGACTGACCGACGAATGGAAACGCAGTGGCGTGGAAACCGAACAGGAATATGCCTCGCTCACAGATATTATGTATCAGGCTTGGTCGGGCATGACCACACGCGAATACAAAGACTTCAAAGGCTTGCGCAAAGAGAGTTTGAGAGACAATATGACCAATGTAGAGCTGATGCTCAATGGTCTTGCCGAGGCGGCAGCGACAGAGATTTCCAAAGAGCGCAACCCGCAAGGATTCATCGAGACCGCCGGTATTGCTCAAGAAGGTGGCGAGGTGGCAGATGCAGCGCGGCAGAACCTTGAGCAGCGTATCGGACGCAGTGTCATATCACAACGCAAAGCAGTACATTTCACCACTCCACCTGACGAACTGCCCTTACCAAAAGAAAAGGATGATTTGGACGAGATAACAAGTATTGAGGAGTAAAAGTTATACAGATTCTAACAGATAAGCGGTAATCCAATATGTAGCAGATTGCCGCTTTGTTATTTTGGATAATTTTGAATAATTTTTGACTAAAAACAAAAACCATGAAAATAGAATTACATGAAGTCCGCGTGCGGGAGTTGTGCGCCGATTACAATGATTTGAGTATTCAAGAAGAAGGTATCGTCGGCTACGGCGGACGGCTGAATATACGCCCGAAATACCAGCGGGAGTTCGTCTATGACGAGAAACAGCGCAATGCTGTCATGGACACCGTTTGGCAGAATTTTCCGCTGAACGTCATGTATTGGGTGAAAACTGATGGCACAGACGGCATCGAGTTTGAAGTGCTGGACGGTCAGCAGCGAACAATCTCCATCTGTTCGTTTATAGCAGGCGAGTATATGATGAACTTTGACGGTAACTTGCTCGGTTTCAACAACATGACCATTGAACAGCAAAATCGTATATTGGACTACAAACTGCAAGTCTATATATGCGAGGGAACGGACGAAGAGAAATTGCGTTGGTTCCAGCGCATCAACATCGCCGGCGAGAAACTTAAAGAGCAAGAGATCCGCAACGCTATCTATTCCGGTTCGTGGGTGACACAAGCCAAACGCCGTTTCTCCAAGACAGGCTGTGTGGCATACAAAATCGGTTCGGACTTCATGAACGGTTCGCCTATCCGCCAAGACTATTTTGAGACCGCACTCAGCTGGATAGCCGACAAACAAGGCATAACGATTGAGCAATACATGGCGCGTCATCAGCACGACACGGATGCCGACGAACTATGGCAGTACTACCAAGATGTTATTCATTGGGTTGATAAACTCTTCGGGCGCAAGTACAAAAAAGAGATGAAAGGTGTAGAGTGGGGATTGCTATACAATAGACACAAAGACACCACTTTAACCGCTACGGCTATTGGTGAAAAGATGGCAAGACTGATGGCAGACAGCGATGTGCAGAAGAAAAGCGGTATTTTTGCCTATATCCTTGATGGCGATATCCACCATTTAGGTATCCGCAGTTTTGATGCCAACACGCGCCGTGAGGTCTATGAGCGACAAGGCGGCAAGTGCGCCATCTGTGGCAAACAGTTTGATATAGAAGCGATGGAAGCCGACCATATTACTCCGTGGGTGGAAGGCGGACGAACGATTGCTTCTAACTGCCAGATGCTATGTAGGGATTGTAACCGGAGAAAATCGTCGAAATAAAAAATAGTTGTTGCTTTTATGATATTTTTGGCAAACTATTGCTTTTTTATATAATTTTTTGTAAATTTGCAGAGTATCTCTTATAACTTTTAACTTATCACTCATAACTGAACAAATATGAACTTTATTGAAGAAATTGTCGAAAACGACCTGAAAGCAAAACTCAACGATGGACGCATTCAAACTCGTTTCCCGCCGGAGCCGAACGGATACCTGCATATAGGTCATGTGAAGGCCATCTGTATGGACTTTGGTATTGCAAAGAAATATGGAGGGGTCTGCAACCTGCGTTTTGACGACACTAACCCTGCAAAAGAAGACACCGAGTATGTTGACTCTATTATGCGGGATATCAGATGGTTAGGCTTTGAGTGGGGACAAGTGTTCTACGCTTCCGACTATTTCGACCAACTATACGAACTCGCTATTCGATTTATAAAAGAGGGTAAGGCATACGTTGATGAGCAGACTGCCGAACAGATAGCCGAGCAGAAAGGTAGTCCTACCGAACCCGGTAAGGAATCGCCGTTCCGCAACCGCCCGATAGAGGAGAATCTCCGCTTGTTTGAGCAGATGCAGGCAGGTGAGATACCTGAAGGTAAGATGGTGCTTCGTGCAAAGATTGACATGGCTAACCCCAATATGCACTTCCGCGATCCTATCATCTATCGTATCATCACATCGCATCCGCACCATCGCACAGGGCGCAAGTGGAATGTATATCCGATGTACGACTTTGCTCACGGACAATCTGACTACTTCGAGGGCGTTACACACTCTATCTGTACGCTTGAGTTTGTTGTTCATCGTCCGCTATATGATTGGTTTATCGACCAGTTTGTGCCACAAGGCGAGTATCGTCCGCACCAGTATGAGTTCAATCGTTTGAACATAACATATACCGTTATGTCGAAACGCAAGATGTTGCAACTTGTCAAAGAAGGTCTTGTCGCCGGTTGGGACGACCCGCGTATGCCGACAGTGTGCGGTCTGCGTCGTCGTGGTTATACACCATCGTCGATCCACACTTTCATCGACCGCATAGGTTATACCAAAGTGGAGGGGACGATTGACCTTGGTCTGCTTGAGCATGTCATTCGTGAGGACTTGAAAGAGACCGCTCCGCGTATGTGTGCCATACTTGAGCCTATAAGACTTGTTATTGACAACTATCCTGAAGGAAAAGAGGAGACTATCGTTGCTGAAAACATTGACGGCAAGCCTGAACTTGGGACACGCGAGATGCCTTTTGGACGCGAACTCTTTATTGAGCGTCAGGACTTCCGTGAGGAAGGATCAAAAGATTTCTATCGTCTCTCACCCGGTGGCAGGGAAGTTAGACTGAAAAATGCTTATATCATTCAAGCCGTTTCTTGTGAGAAAGACGAGAATGGAAATATAACAGTTGTTCATGCCACTTACGATCCGAATTCTAAATCAGGTACTGAAGGAGGCAACCGTAAGGTTAAATCCACTATCAACTGGGTGAGTGCTGAAAAGGCAGTGCCTGCGGAGTTGCGTTTGTACGACCGTCTGTTCTCCGTTGAGGACCCGTCTGCTTCCGACAAGGACTTCCGCGAACTGCTTAACCCTGATTCACTGAAAGTTCTGACGGCAATGGTTGAACCGGCACTCAAAACAGCCAAACAGCAAGACCATTTCCAATTCTTGAAACAAGGCTATTTCGTGGTTGATGACGACAGTACGGCAGAGCATCTTGTTTTCAACCGTACCGCCTCGCTCAAAGACAATTGGCAGAAATAGTTGATATTAGTAAAGCACCTATAAAAGAAACTGCCTTCATAATGCGAGGCAGTTTCTTTTTATTAACTATTCCGAGTAGTTGATATAATATGGGAAATCGCTTTTCTCTTTAGTAGAGGCTATGATTCCCTTCAATGCTTTGATGAGGCCGTCAATCTCGTCCATATCAAGATACCCGAGTTCTTTTGGTCCTGCATCTTCCATTACTTTGTCCGAGCCTTTTTGTCCGGTCATTGAGCCCAAAATACCGGCGGCAAGTTTTCCACCATCAACTTTTGTCCTGAACGCCATTGTGCCTATTTTCTCATTGGTTTCAAGGTTGGTGATAATAGTTGCGGTTACATATAGTCCGCCTTCTTTTAATTCAAGAACATCCTCTGACTTGTAGAATAAGCACGAGTTGATAAATTTCTCAGTCTTAGTGAGTTGTTGTGCTACTTCTGCTTGAGAGTTTTGAGCCTGTGCAGAGGTCATCATCAAAAGACCTACTGCGAAAATGAATAATGTTTTTTTCATAATTGTAAAATTTTTATATGGAATAGATTAGTATATCGATAATTCAATTTTGTTAACATATAAAATCACCGGTTAGAGTATTCGGCATCGTAGGTGGGGTAGACTTGTCGTTTGAGTCTTGCAGATAAATGATTTGATATTGTTCGCCGTCTTTTTTTACAGCGAGCCGGTGTCTGTTGTTGCCCCAATACTGCCGGTTGGATGTACTGATAAAATTGTAGATTCCTTCAATAGGTGCAGGTTGGTGTTCTGCCTGGTAGTTCTTGAGTGCGAACTCCGTCCAGCCGGTATGGGGTATATGGTTGAAATTATCTTCAATTTCAAATCTTTCCACTTCAAATTTAGGACTGCGATATTCATCTGCAGGCGAATGTTCGTTTGCCCAACCGCCATCAAAATACCAGCCTATTTCTGTAACTTCGGCGGGGATACGAGGGAAATAGAATACGGCGTGAACAATTTTGCCTTGTTGTCGTTTACGGAAATAGTTCCACTCGTAATGTCACGGATACATTTCCCAAGGTTCATAATCGCCTTCAAAACATCGTTTGAACGAACATCAACAAGTTCCCATTCTTGCTCTTTGTTTTTATATATTATCTGACCCGCCAAAAACGTAAGGACAAATAATAAAAGAGACAGTGTTACAATGACTTTTTTCATATATTATAAAACTTTTGTTACACTATATGTAGGTTTATGTACAAAAGGTAACCTGAAAATAATTTTTTTTGAAAAATATAGTTATTTTTGTTTTTACTGACAATTTTTTGTATTTTTGTAGTGAGGAGTGAATCCTCATTCTGACGCAGGTCAGAATCTCAATAATGAGGAATAATATCCTGAAACAAGTTGCTCCAAGTTTTGCTCCAAGTATTCGCATCGTAAACGAGCGCATCGCAAGCGTGCAGGATGAGGTGTAATTTGTGAATTGTAAATTTTGAATTAAGATCCTGAAACAAGTTCAGGATGAGGGTAAATTGTGAATTGTAAATTGATAAACGGTAAGCAGTATGTGTTATGCACCTGGCGCCAGAAGTTTGTCCGTCTCACACCGGAAGAGTGGGTACGGCAACATTTTCTGCACTATCTTGTTGATACATTGCTTTTTCCAGCATCGAGAATAGCCGTTGAATATCCCATTACGGTAGGCGGGTTGCAAAAGCGTTGTGATGCCGTGGTTTTTAACGATGCCTTGCAAGCCGTTTGCATTTTGGAATTTAAGGCTGCCACAGTGGCTATCAACCAGAAGGTGTTTGACCAAGTGGCTGTCTATAACAGACCGCTGAATGTGCCTTTTTTTATCCTTTCCAATGGAAAAACAACTATTGCTTGCAAATTTCTTAGCGATAAATATGAACTTTTAACTCAATTACCAACCTACGAACAACTATGTCAGAACAACTGATACTACTATCATCGGACCTTGATGAGCCTACTTTCTGCGGGGTGAACAATCAAAACCTGCTAACTTTGCATAACCTTCATCCACAGGTGCGCTTCATTGTCAGAAACATGCAAGTCAAGGTGAATGGCGATGACGAGTCGATAAATCGCTTCTTGCAACACTTGCAACGCTGTGAGGCATATTGCATCAACAATAACCAACTTACAGAAAAAAACATAACCGACCTTTTTGAACCTCACCCGACAAATACTGCGGAGCAACCTCAAAACCTGATCCTCTTCGGGCTGAACGGCAAACCTATTACAGCCCGTACTGTTAATCAAAAGCGTATGGTTGAGGCTTTTGAGACTGATGATATGCTCATAGCCGAAGGACCCGCCGGTTCCGGCAAGACATATACCGCAATCGCTCTTGCCGTCAAAGCACTGAAAAACAAGCAGGTAAGGAAAATTATTCTCTCACGTCCGGCTGTTGAGGCAGGTGAGAAACTTGGCTTTCTGCCCGGTGATTTGAAAGAGAAGATTGACCCATACTTGCAACCTCTGTATGATGCGCTTGAGGAGATGCTTCCGCAACAGAAACTGCAAGAGTATATAGACAAGGGTGTCATACAAATAGCGCCGCTTGCTTTTATGCGAGGTAGGACATTAAACGATGCTATCGTCATTCTTGATGAGGCACAAAACACTACACCACAGCAGATTAAGATGTTTATGACCCGCCTGGGTATGCACTCAAAGATGATTCTCACAGGCGACCTGACGCAAATAGACCTACCGCCACATCAGACATCAGGACTAAGACACGCTATTGAAGTGCTCAAAGATGTTGAAGGTATAAGTCTTATTCGTACCGACAAACGCGACATTATCCGCCATCCGCTTGTTGAGAGAATAGTCAAAGCATACGAAGAAAATATCAACTGATTTTAATTTGCAATATGAACAAATTAGAGAAAACGGATGCAATAATAAAACGGCTTCTTGATATATCAGTTGCCGTATTGTTTGTACTGTTGGTTATTTTTCTTGCTTATATGTGTCTGGATAGTATTTTTGGTCTGAGTATAGAGCAATATGCTTCTGCCAAAATGTTGAAAACAGGTTTCCGTTATCTTTCTATGATTATGCTCGTTGTGGCATTATTGTTTGTCGCTATTCGTGTCTGTTTGTCGTTTTTTGTTGAGTCAGATGAGCAAAGAGATTTTTCAAATAAAGTTGATTATATACTTCAATCAAGAAAAAGTCAGACTATAGTAGTGGAGAAAACTGTCAGCAAAGATTATAATCCTTTTTTGGGTTTAGACGAACGGCAACAGGCAAAAGTGTGCGAATTGTTCCGTTCCCTACCTTCTAATCCACAAAAAGCAGGATTTGTAAGTATGGCAAGAGTGGCTCAATATCTTACCGCACTTCAGCAACTCGGCTATCTTGATGATAGTGATTTGCATAATCTTCGGCTGTGGGTAAAACAAGTATCAGGAAAACAGGTTCCCCCTTCAAGCGCCTTCAATGAGGCTTATCCAAGTAAAAATATCATTAAGGTTAATCGAGCAAAGAAAAAATTGCAAGATATGATTGATGGCAATTAGTTGCGAAAAAAGTTATATTACAATATCAAAGAAATCGAATTGCGGAAATAACTTTCCAAAATTCGATTTTTTTGATTTTTTCGATATTTTACATCAAATTCTTGGTTGTGAAAGCAAATACTTTTACTTTTGCACAAAAATCAAAAACTTATAAAAATGATTAACTTGAAGGGCATTGGCAGTCCTCGTGCAAGGAACTTGCATCAACGGATAATAACGGGAACTGCATATAATATGTTTCCTGAAATTGTTTTTGGGCAAGGTCTTGACCTTTTATGCGAAGGATTAGTAACAGAAAATCCTTACGATAACTATCCTGACATAATCATAAAAGACAGAACCGGCTACCCTTTGTTTATAATGGAAATAACTCGTTCGTGGTCGTTGAGTTACGACAAGCGCAAATGCCTGAAACTGAAAAAGCGTTTTCCTACGGCTGATTTCTATGTATTCAACTACGAAACGGATGTGCTGTATCTCCTTTCTGAAGGTTGTATATGGCTCAAAAGTGATGACTACGACTTCGTCAGTCCACTGTTTTCAAAACCTGTGTATGAATATATTTATTTGACAAGTCTTTTATAGAATAATACAGTTTTCAGTAAACAAAATAAAATTCTATGTGTTATGAATAAAAATTTATTACTATGTGCATTGCTTTGTTTGGTATCTATAATTGCTTATGCACAAGACATCATTATTACTATTGATGCAAAAAAAATTGAGGCTAAGATTATGGAAGTCTCAAAATCAGAAATTAAATACAAAGAGCCTGATAATTTAGATGGTCCGATGTTTATTCTGGAAGTAGATGAGATAAACTCAATTATCTATTCAACAGGAAAGGTTGTTTTGTATAATCAACCGGCTCAATCAATTACGCCACCTATTGAACAACCGGTGCAGAATTCCGCTGTGCCGATTCAACAAAACAACTTGGCAAATCCTAATTTATCCACAATTCTCTTACTATCAGGTGAAAAGAAGTTGGTTGAGGTGATAGACATGAATAATAATTATGTTTCATATTTAGAAGGAATTGAGAGAAAGAATATACCTGCAGCTCAAATTCATACTGTAACATTGCCTAATGGACAAGTTAAAACATATAACAAAGAAAATCCATCTTCGCCGTCACTGTCTCAAACACAGACTCAGGTACAAACTCAGATTCAGACAACTACAGTCGGCAATGATTCTTCAAGTAAAAAAGCAGGGCGTATTTATCGCGATAACAAGAATTATTTGTATAACGATATGTATATCTCTTCAAAAGAGGTTGAGAGAATTCTTATGAGAGAGAATGGGGCGGCTTATAATAAGTGGAAACAAGCAAAAGGAATGTTAATTGGAGGCTCTGTTTGTACAGGTTTGGGGACAGGTCTTGTTATTGGAGGTTTATTTTCATTGTTATCTGATGATAATATTATATGTATATCTTTAGAGAGTGCTGCTTTAATTCCGCTTGGCATAGGTCTTGGACTTACATTAGGATCGTCTGCTTACTTTAATAAAGCAATTGATATATATAATTCCAAATATGACAATGTGGCAGTACAACTCCGTTGGGGTGTTACAGCAAATGGAGTAGGATTGGCAATTGCATTCTAACCAACTAATTTATAATTTGCAATTTGCTTATGGGATTATTAGACAATTATACGGGCATAGGAATGAGTCCCCGCCCGAAATGGCAACATCAGATTGTTATAAACGCTCTTCTTACAAATACTGCATTAGAACTTCGTAAAAAACATTTGTTAATGCTTTCCGAAGCAACTGTTACTGACAATTGGGATGATTTGGCACCAGATTCAGTGATTTTTGATGAGTGTTTTTATCCCCTTTGTATTATTGAGATAGCAACACACAAAGAGTTAAGAGAAATAAAAAACAAATGCCTGTGTTTTTAGTTGCAAGATTTCCTGATTTGGAGTTCTTTGTATTTGATTACGAGTTCTTGGTGCTATATAAGTATGATACGGAAACAGACTGATGGAATGACTCTTTGCAAAACGAACTCTATTCCGTTTATCTTAAATTACCTTTGACGGAATATCTTTATTTAGATTGATCAATTTTACAGAGTAGATAAGTTCCTTCAATTATTTATATAATTTTTATTTCGATTGGTATATATGCAATTTTGTTTTGTAGGGTGGGGGTGAGGTGATGATTGTTAATGAGTCTAACAGCGTCTTTTTCAGTTGTTAGCCATAGGTCTATAGTATTGCTAACTATGGCGTTTTCAAAAAATTGTATGTCTTTTGCGCTGTACCAATGGTGATCACTGAAAAGATGTATTATATCAGGTTTTCCGTATGTCGTTTTCACATACTCAACAAATGATTGGGGATTGGCAATGCCGGCAAATACTCCAATACGAAGTGAGGATGTGATTTTCTTAGAGTGATCCTCATTTTGAGGGCGATTCTTATTCTGAGAGCGATTCTTATTCTGAGGGCGATTCTTATTCTGAGAGCGATTTTCATTCTGACGCAGGTCAGAATCTATAGGAATGTTAGATACAGAAGCAGTAAGAAGTGATGGTTTGCCATAACTTATGGTGCTGAATAAGACCTCTTGATTATCAGCCGGTTGTAGTGTGCCACAAATAAGGTCTTTTTCTGCCTCGGAGATGTTTGCAGGGCAACCTGTTACGATGATAATTTGCGCCCTCTTGCTTTCGCCTTTGTGGTCGCGAAGTGTTCCCCAAGGCAGGTATGCGTCTTGCGGATAAAGGTGATTATACCGCGTCAGAAGAATGGTTGTATCAGCCTGCAAACGGCGATATTGCATAGCATCGTCAAGCACAACTATATCTACCTCAGGACATAGTTCTTTTATCTTTTCGATGCCTTCAAGTCGGTCTTTGCAAACGGCAATAGGCACATCGGGTAAGCGAAAGTGTAAGAGCATCGCCTCATCACCGATGTCGCTTGTGAGGCTACCCGCATTTGCCAATAGGAAGCCTTTTGTTTTTCGTTTATATCCGCGTGATAGAATAGCGGGATGTTTGCCTTCGGCGAGCAACTGCCTGACGATGAATTCGGAATGTGGTGTCTTGCCTGTTCCGCCTATAGCAAGGTTGCCGATGACGATAGTTGGCAGTGAGCCTTTATATGAAGATAGGACACGCAAGTCGTAAAGCCGGTTGCGTGTCCATACCACAAGACCATATAAAATGTCTAAAATCATTATTGAATCTCTACTTCGTATGGCATACGAGCCATAATCTGCGGGCGTTCAGACAGTTGTTTCAACTGTTTAATTTTACGAATAAACACACGCTCTTCGTTGTCAGTGCCCTGCAACTTATTCATTATCTGAGTGAAGATGTCTTCCTTTTCGCTATATGTCGATACTTTGTAGTCGTTCTCGATACCGGCTTTTCTTGCAGCGGCAAGTACGGCGTCGTTCACATCTCCAATCTTGTCAACGAGTCCGATTCTCACACCTGCAGTGCCTGTCCAGACGCGTCCTTCAGCAATGGCTTTGATTTGCTCAATGGTCATTCTGCGACCGTCTGCACAACGCTTTACAAACAGTTCGTAGCCGCGATTGATTTCAGCCTGCATCATCCGTTGTTGCTCTGCGTTAAGACCCTTGTAGGTGGCATTGGCTTGGAAAAGTGAGTTGGTGTTAGTGCCGATACCATCGATGTCCAAACCTACTTTGTCGGTCAGTTTCTTCACATTGGGTATAAGTCCGAATATACCAATTGAACCGGTAAGTGTCAGCGGGCTTGCGAAGATGCTGTCTGCAACACATGAGATATAATATCCGCCTGATGCAGCATAGTCGCCCATAGAGACGATAAGCGGTTTCTTCTCTTTCAAAAGTGTGAGTGCGTGCCATATCTGCTCGCTTGCCATTGCGCTACCGCCCGGTGAATTGACGCGCAATACAACGGCTTTGACATCATCATCCTTGGCAAGTTTGTTTATCTCGCGAACAATCTTCTTTCCCACTATACCATCGTTGCCTGAGTCGTTGATATCGCCTTCGGCGTAGAGGATAGCAATCTCGTTTTTGCTCTTGTTCTCGCTTTTCTGAGCAAGTGAGAGCATGTCGGAATGGTGTAGCAGATGATAGTCTTCCGTACCGGTCAGTTTGGTAAGGATGGTTTTTATGTCCTGCATATAAATGAGTGAATCAACCATACCTAACTCTACAAGTTCTTCGGGTGCGGTAAGACCTAAGAAACGGTCGGCATACTCATTGAGTGTAGAGATATCTTTTGCTCGTGAGGCTCCTGTTTCTTCGCGGACAACCGACCACATACCATCAATCATCTCCTTGTATTGCAGTTTGTTAGGTTCGCTCATTGAAGTGCGGATGAATGGTTCGACGGCTGATTTGAAAGTACCAACTTTGAACACTTGCATCTCTACGCCCACTTTTTCCATCAATCGCGAGTAGAACATTACATTTGCTGCCATACCGCACCAATCAAGCGAACCGTTGCTGTTCAGATACACTTTGTCGGCAACAGAAGCGAGGTAGTATGAGCCTTGACCATAGTTTTCGGCGTATGCGATGATGAACTTGCCTGACTCTTTGAAGTCGAGTAGCGCATCGCGAATAGATTTTTTAATTGCATAACCGCAGGCAAGTTCTCCGCCACGGAGGTAGATACCATCGATTTTTTCGTTCTCTTTGGCTTTCTTGATGTTGTCGATGATGTCGTTCAGTCCGATAGGTTGGTCGGCATCCGGATCGCGAAGCATTTGCAGGTACGACGAATAGTCGTCAGTAGCATTATCTACGACACTTCCGCTAAGGCTCAGCACATACACGCTATGCTCTTGGGCTACGGTAGTGGATGACGAACTACTGCTTGCAAGTGCTATCATTGACACGAGCCAAACAGTCATAAAAAAGCCACCGATACAGCAAAAAATTGTTAGGCCGACAATAGTGGCAAAAGTGAATTTTAGAAAATCTTTCATAGACAGTTTATTTTTTTAGATTTATTGTTTTTGAGATAGCCCCTTAATCAATACACAAATTTATCTGTTTTTTTTTATAAATGCAAATATTTTGGTGTTTTTTTGTCCAAATCCATACTTTTTTACCCACATTTGGACGAAAAACGGTTATCAACTAAATATAAACATTTTGTTGTCGATTGACAAAAGAGTGTCGTTCAGATTTTCGGGAAGATGCTTGAAAAGAGCGAAGACTGATGCACCGCTACCGGTCATGAGAGCGAAACTTGCGCCTAAGTCGTACATCGTCTGTTTGGTTTTCTCTATCGTAGGGGAAAGCGGGAAAACACTATCTTCAAAGTCGTTACGGAGTCTGCCTTGCCAACTTGAGACATCTTGACTTAATATCTCGCAGACATTTTCTTTTGGCAGTTGCGGACGGATTCGGCTATATGCTTGTGCGGTACTGACAGATACTTGTGGTTTGGCAATTACCAAATGCCAATCGTTGAGGTTTAAGTCAATAGGTGTGAGAATATCGCCTTTGCCTGTGGCATAACAAGGTGTGTTCTCTATGAAGAAGGCACAGTCTGCACCAAAACGGCTTACTATATTTTTAAGTTCCGTCTTACTTAAGTTTAGACCAAAGAGTTTGTTTATTGCTTTTGCCGTTGCGGCGGCATCGCTACTGCCTCCACCAAGTCCAGCACCCGTTGGGATATGTTTCTCATACTGTATATCAACGCCTTGTATGTCAAACTGCCGTTGCATCTCAAGGGCGACACGGTAGATAAGGTTGTCTTGGTCGGAACAAGGTTTGTCTAAGTTTAGTGGTGTGAGTTGGATACGCTTGTCGTTTCGGGCAGTTATCTGCAGCTTGTCGCACAACCTCAAAACGGGGAAGAACACCGTTTCGAGGTTGTGGTAGCCGTCTTGCCGTTTGCTAACGACATTGAGTCCGACATTTATTTTTGCGTTGGCATTTATAAGCATGTGTGTATCTATTACTCAATCCATTCAAACCCTGTGTATGGTTGCAGGGCGGCGGGGATATGTATGCCACGTTCGGTTTGGTTGTTCTCAAGCAGTGCTGCTACGATACGGGGAAGGGCTAATGCCGAACCGTTGAGTGTATGGCAGAGTGTTACTTTCTTGTCGTCTTGACGGCGATAGCGGCAATGCAGACGGTTGGCTTGGTAAGTGTCGAAATTAGAAGTTGAACTGACTTCAAGCCAGCGGTGCTGTGCTTCGGAATAGACTTCGAAATCGTAGCATAGTGCGGCGGTGAACGACATATCGCCACCACACAGACGCAGTATGCGGTATGGGAGCTCCAATTTCTGCAACAGGTCTTCCACATGTTGAAGCATCTCTTTGTGGGACTCGTCGGAGTGTTCGGGTGTGTCGATACGCACAATCTCAATTTTTGAGAACTCGTGCAGACGGTTCAGTCCGCGTACATCTTTGCCATAACTGCCTGCTTCGCGACGGAAACATTCGGTGTAAGCGCAGTTCTTTATCGGCAGGTCTTTCTCTTCGAGGATGACATCGCGATATAGGTTGGTAACAGGCACTTCGGCTGTCGGGATGAGATAGAGATCGTCCACCTCGCAGTGGTACATCTGCCCTTCTTTGTCGGGTAGTTGTCCTGTGCCATAGCCTGATGCGGCATTGACAACCGTTGGTGGCATAATCTCTGTATATCCGGCTTTGTTGGCTTCTGCAAGGAAGAAGTTGATAAGTGCTCGTTGCAGTTGTGCGCCCTTACCGATATATACGGGGAAGCCTGCACCCGAAATCTTTACGCCGAGGTCGAAGTCAATGAGGTTATATTTTTTTGCCAGTTCCCAGTGTGGCAGTTTGGCTTGGTCGTTTTTGACATCGCCTTTCCAGTTGCCCACTGTCGAGCCTTCGGGGCATTCACCAACATTGCTTTTAACCACGAGGTTGTCCTCGGCGGCTGTGCCTTCAGGAACGATGTCGTATGGCACATTAGGGATGGTTAGCAATAGGTCTGTTAGGCGTTTCTCTGCTTCAGCCATTTCCGCTTCATACTGTTGTATGTTTTGTTTGAGTGTTCCTGTCTGTTGTTTGGCGGCATCTGCCTCAGCGCGTTTGCCTTCTTTGTAGAAGTTGCCTATCTCTTTGGCGATACGGTTCATCTGTGCCTGTGCATCGTCTTTCTTCTGTTGGCAGGCTTTACGGGTAGCGTCGATCTCCTGCACTTGTCTGATGGCTTCTTCAGCACCGGCAAAATGTTTTTTCTTCAATCCGGCAATGATAGATTGAGGATTATCGTTTATTTGTTTTAATGTGAGCATAGTTTTGATGATTTGATATTTGGTAGTTTTGATATTGCATTGCGTATTAAACTCTTATGGAGTGAGTCCTCATGCTGCACGTTTACGATGCGAATACTTGGAGCAACTTGTTTCAGCATCTTATTCCATTTTCAGATTCTGAACTTCGTCAGAATGAGAGTTTAGATTCTGACCTTCGTCAGAATGAGGGTTTTGCACGCAACGAAATACTAATTATTAACTATTAATTAAAAAACTCCTCTCCCCATAAGAACAGGGAGGGGAGTTGTAGTTTTCATTTTAGCATTCTTGCTTATTAAGCCTCGATAGGCTGGATGCTAACGAACGATTTGTCGTTTTTCTTGCGTGTGAAGGTAACAATACCGTCTTTGAGGGCGAACAGAGTATGGTCTGAGCCCATCCCCATGTTCTCACCCGGGTAATGAACAGTACCGCGTTGACGAACGATGATGTTGCCGGCTTTAGCGAACTGACCGCCAAATATCTTCACTCCAAGTCGTTTGCTTTCTGATTCACGGCCGTTCTTTGACGAGCCGACACCTTTCTTTTGAGCCATAATTTTTTGTTTTTTAAGTTATAAGCGATAGGATTTTGTCCGTTCGGCTTATCACTGATTTTACAATACGATTTCTTTTACGAGAACTTCGGTGAAGTCCTGACGATGACCATTGAGTTTCTTATAGCCTTTGCGGCGTTTCTTGTGGAAAACCAACACTTTGTCGCCACGAACCTCTTGGTCCAGAATCTCGGCTACTACTTTTGCGCCACTGACTGTTGGTGTGCCTACGGTTACTGCTCCGTTGTTATCAACGAGCAAAACTTTGTCAAACTCTACCGTTTCGCCTACTTCATGCTCGGCTTTGCGGTGAATGAACAACTTCTTTCCGGCTTCAGCGCGGAACTGTTGTCCTTGCATTTCTACGATTGCGTACATTGTTGTTTTTTAGTACATTAAATTAAGTCGGGTAGGCGAGGCAAATCATCTCTGCGACGATAAGTTGCTACTTCTATTTGAGCCTACTTGCGAAAAAAGCGATTGCAAAGATACAAAAAATTATTCATATTTGCAAGTTTTTTGTTGAAAATTTGTTTTTTTTGTGATTTTTTGTATATTTTTGTGATAGTTAAACTATATAATTCAAACAAATTAAGGTTTTATGGTTGCAACTCAATTAAATTCAACTCAATTGTACTTACTGCAATTATTCTCTTTCTCTCAAACCGAAGAAAGTAAATTAGAATTTCAAAACGTGGTGCTGTCTTACTATCAAAATAAAGTATCGAAACGTGCGAATGAGTTATGGAAAAAGTTGGATTTAGATCAACAAAAATTAGACGAAATGTGTAATATTCACGAACGTCTTCCTTACAAATGAAAATTGTTCTTGATACTAATTGCTTGTTACAAATCATCTTCCCCCAGTCTTACCATAAAGAAGTGTGGGATGCGTTCTTTGCGCAACAATATGTGTTATGTTTTTAATAGTTTTTTGAAAGGTAGTTATAGACCGCTACGCTGTTGGAGAAAGTGAAAGTCCAACAGTGAAGCGGTCTAATATCCAATAGTGAATACGTTCAAATATCAAATTCACCTTTCACTTTTCTCGTATTCTTTTTCCAAGTATTTGGCTTGTCGTAGTGCTTGTTTGGGTGTGAGGTCGCGTAGGACATCTTTGAGGTCGGGTATCATAACGACAGTGCCTGAGGGTATGTCAGTTGCGCTTACCAAGCGGTCGGAGTTGGCTTCGTAGATATATACCCAGTATGCAGGTTCTTTGTACCATTTCTCTGCAAGTGTGCGTAGCGTTACACCTTCGGTGATTTTCTCTTCGCCAAGGAACTCGGTATAGAGTTTGCCGTAGTTTTTCTGCCAAGTCTCGTTGAGCGCAACCACTTGAATAGTAGTATCTTCTTCGTAGGGCATCGGCACTATCTCCACTCGTCGGTCGTAGGCTTGCTGATGTTTTCCGCTGTAGTGGAACGGTTCTGTTGCACCGTAGGAATTGACGATGAGTTGTCGTTTCTGTACACCTTTCTTCTGTAGCATGTCAGCCACTGCTTGTGCTCGACGCAGTGCAAGTCGTTGGTTGTAACTGTCGCTACCCATTGAGCAGGCATGTCCGTTAACTGCTACTCGCAGGTTAGGATACTGACGGAGGGTGAATGCGACAGAGTCGAGTATGTATGCCGGTTCAAGTATAGGCTTGTAGTCGTCGTAGTGGAACCAGATGACGCTTGCTTGCAGCATCTTGTGGATGTTCTCGTGTGCACGCTCGGTCTGGCGTTTTCTCACTACAACAGCCGAGTCTTCGGTTGTGGCAGGGCAGAAAAGGACAGTGTCGTGAAGTATGGTCTCGATATAGACGGTGTCAATCTTGCCTTGTGTCTCGGGCAGGTACTTCTTAATTTTTCGATACTGTCGTTGTGCCTTGCGTTGTTTCTCTCGCTCTGTCAGTTTTGGGGCGATGCGGATACCAAGTTTCAGACCTGCCGACCAAAGATGGACACTGCTGACATGGTTGGTTCCGACAAGTCCGTTGTAAGTGTTCATGAAACTGCCATAATTGTTTTCACTACGGGCAAAACCCAGTTCGGGGCGATTGCTTTTCTTTGTTTTGACCATATCGTTCAGAGTATAGTCGGCATACAGACCTACAGTGAGGTCAACCCGTTTGTTCACTTGTATAAGCATGCCGATGTCGAAATATCCGGCAACATTTATCAGACTCAAATCTTCAATGCGGTCTTTTTGCGTGTAAGTCTCTGTCTCATAGCGGTTAGGCAGGTCGTGCATCGTAACATCCCAGAAAGGATAGTAGGCAGTATGTGTGAGGCTGCCTTTGTTGTGGTTGTATTCTGCATTCAAGAGAGCATTGACTCTCAGTCCTAAATCGCCGTACAGACCAAATTTTTTAGGTTTGTATTTGAAAGCAATGCCTATAGGAATGCCCAGTTCAAGAAGGCGCTGCGTCTCACGCCAACTGTCAAACTCTATTCTGTGATTATATTGCTGATTTTGATAGTCGGTGAGGTTGTTCCAAAACATATCGTCAGTCAGTGCGGCTCTTGAACTGTAATAAGAGAATTGCAACCCTGTTTGGATACCTATGTATGGGTTGAAGAAATAAGCATATTCAGCCTGAACGCCAAAACTTGGTTGCAGGTATGCCTTACCGCCTTCAAGACGATAACCTAAACTGCCGACACCACCATTGAGGTAGAGACCAATGAAATGTCCTTTGTCGTATTTCTCCCGTTTTGGTCGAACGGTTTTCTTCTTTTGAGCACTCAATGTGGCGAAGGGTATGATGGTTAGTAGCAACCCTAAAACGATAAATGCAAGACAGGTCTTTTTCATAGTTGTATCATTTTTCGGGTGAATAGATTGCCTTTTGCAGTACGGTATTGCAGGATGTAGATGCCTTGTGTTGCAGGCAAGTAGTCAAGTCTCATACCTTGAAGGTTGTAGATTGCTATTATCTGAGCATCCGTAAGTACGCTTTCGAGGTCTGCTGCGGGGCGTACAACGACATTACAAGAGCGGTATTGGCGACCGTCGGTATCGGTTAAAACAACGAAATAAACGCCGTTCAAACCGCCTTCTTCGTAGTAGGTCTGGTCGGTTTGTCCTTCAAGCAGTATGTCGTCTTTGTACCATTGGTAGGTTGCATATTTGAGGTCAGTCTCTGCATCAGGCCAGCCGTTCTTGTCGTTGTTGTCAACATAGAGTACATCGCTCCATTTCTGATGCACATAGCCTGCGAGGTTCATACTGAAACTGAGGGTGTCGGTCTTCACTTCGCAACCGGTTGTGTCGTTAATTTCGTAGAGTTGCAGGTAAGCGGTGTATTCGCCGAGTGGCATCTTGACCGCCGGTATGGGTATCTCGTTTTTGTAGTAGAGAGTATCTTCGATGGCTGTCATTCCGACGCTGACGGCTACGGAATCGAACCATAGTCTGTAATGGTCAACCTTGCCGTGAAGGACATTGTAGTTGAGGTGAATTATACTATCTTCCTGACAGAGTGCCCCAAGCGGTTCGACTTCGACAACGGGCACATCAAAGAGTTGGCATACAAGCGTTACATCATAGCGGCAACCGTTTGAGGTCTTGTCGTGCATAACGATACGCTCGCCTTCCGTACGGAATGTGATGTTCTGCTCTTTGCCGTCGTTGTATGTGTAGGTGAATGTGTAAGGCAGTGATGTACCGCAAACTACGACTGTTCGCTGTTCGTCAATCTCTCTGCCAATGGTTTTTCTCACTTCGCCTTCAGAGTTCATCCATCTGTTGTTGCACTCTGCTGATTTGACTTGCCGTTTCAGAACGAGTGTAACAGGCAACTCAAATATAGTGGTGTCCGTGAGGTCGCAAGTGTAAGTTACTGATTTCTGTCCGCCTTCTATTTGAGTAAGTTCAGTTAGAGTGCCTGCTGACTCTTTGAAAAGCACCCAACGATATGATACTGTTCCTTCGCCTGAAGCGACTGCTGTTTCCGTGCCGTTGAAGACAACGGTGTTCTCTTGTGGCTTAAGACATATATTCTCATTGGCGGACTTGATAGCACCTACTGCAAACTGCTTATATACAATCAGTTTTACTTCGCCGCCTGATGCTGTCCAATCCATAAGCCCGGTATCGTCTTTTACCTCGCGAGTGAGAGTATTCTCACTTGAATAGGTGAGGCTTAAATCAGAAAGCGAGAGGGTAGGTTGGTTACTGTTTGCTAAAGGTTCTCCGTTTAGTAGCCAACGATACTGGTATCTGCCGTTGCCGCCTGTCGGTTTGGCTGTTTCGCCAATCTTTTCGTCAAGTGGCAATGTGCAGGTGGTTATCGTCTGTTCGGCAATAGAACCGGCATTAAGAACTTCAAAGACAACAAACTTTTTCTCTCCACGGCTCAGTTGGTGGCTTCCGGCACAGGTCTGATCCATCGCCTTGCGGGTGTAGGTATATTCGCCTGTCTCGGTGAATGAGAGTGGCAGTTCGGATGCATAGAAATCTGAAGGTATAATCTCTTTTTCCTCGTCTTGATTGATTGTATCGCCAGATACATAGTCAATATCTGTTTTTGTCATAAACCATCGATACCAATACGGACCTTTACCGCCCGTGGCATCCATCTCGCTTTTGACAATAGTATCTTTTGGTATGCCATAGATGGTATCTACTTTCGTATCTAAAGCACCCGGGTTGAAATCGCTATACACATTGATGAAGAAACGGCCGTCGGAACGGACATTGTCGAGTTGGCATTTTTGGTCGTGAACATCGCGAATATACATAAACCTGCCATCGTGATAAGTATCAATCTGGTATTTATGATAATCGGTGTAGTTGAGAACTATCTTGTCAAGATATACGGTATCTTCATACTCGCCATCGTTATTGCGGTCGAAGAGTTGATAACGGGTCAGAGTGTAGATATATGGAAAATCTTCTTGATCGTCGTTCTTTCCGCCAGATGCATCTCTGTAGTTTTCAAGCACTTTGGTTATTTTGACTTTCTCTCCGTTGCAGAAGGTGTGTTCTCCACCAACATAGCCGGCATTGAAAGCGTCGTAGCCCGGCACTTGAACGAGTACGCCTCTAAGAGCACCGTTAAGATTGATGGTCAGCACTATGTCGCGGTTGCTGCAAGGACGATGAACAGAGCCTGACGTATTGTTGGATATTTCTACTACTTCGTTGTCAGGCGAACTGAATTTCTGTCCGAGACTTGTAACGGCTTGGAAACCTCTGATCATCTTCTCCGCACGGTCGAAAGGTGGTTTGTCGGTATATAGCAAAAGCGGTGTAACGGAAACACCTGAAAAATCAGGTTGTTTGTCTGCAAAACAGGGCAGTTGAGGATAATAGTCTTTAGTCGTTTTCCATGCCCTTTGGTCTTTGAATATAGAGAACATGTCGGTTGTAAGTTCAATGCCGATGACTCCGTCAATGTCTGATACTCCGGCTTTCTGCCGACACATCTGCTGGTCGAAATATACATTTGAGAATTGCGAGCCTGTTTCCGTTCCACCTGCAACAGCACCGATATTTGCGCCTTTGCCGACGGTGAGACCTATACAATATGAGTTTGCCACTTTGCCGCGGTTCAGACCAACCAGACCGCCGACATACTCTCTTGCAGAGGAGATAAATCCGGCTTGATAACAATAACTGATGCTACCTTCGTTGAGTCCGACAAGTCCGCCTACATAGTCGGTCTCGTCAACAAGTATCTCCTCAAGGCTGAAGCAGCGTTGTATGTTACCGCGGTTGATACCCGCTATTGCACCAACATATTGTTTCTTGTCAAGGAAAATCTTTCCTTTGGCAATAGCCAAGTCTGAGATGTCTGCTTTCTCGCCTAACACGCTGAACAGACCCATACCTTCAGTAGCGGCAACATAGTTGATATTGAGGTTTTGAATGACATTGCAGTTTCCCACGACCTGTCCTTCAAAGGGTTTGTCAATAGAGCCTATAGGGGTCCAGTTGCTTGTCTCGCCCAAATCGATGTTCTGTTCGATGGATATAATACTACCCTCGAATGAATTTGTTTTGGATTGCTGACTTATCCACTCAAGGTGTGAGGCTGTGCTTACTTTGTAGGTGTTGCCTTCCTTCGGAGGTTGTGTGGCCGCAAAAAGACGGGCAACCATAAAAACGGATAGTAAAGTGTAAAAATATCTCATAATGTGAGTTTGTTATTTTATTCCTCGTTCTTGTTTTATATATTCGTATGCTTTGTGTATTTCCTGAAACTTCTCGTTGGCTTTGCGTTTCATCTCCTCGCCCAAGGTCGCTACTTTGTCGGGGTGATGTTTCATAGCCATACGCCGATATGCTTTTTTTATCTCATCTTCTGTTGCGTCAGGCGAAATCTCCAATGCTTTGTAAGCCCAATCAGGTTTGCTTCGTTCGGTTGGTACGAACATTGATAATAGAGATGTATAGTCGGCTTGCGTAATGCCAAGATAGTTGGCTATATAACTTATGGTGTTTTGTTCTGTTCTTTCGAAGTAGCCGTCAGAGTAAGCAACATCAAGAAGTATCTGTACAATAGTCAGTCGGGTGGAATAGTTGGTATATACTCGTATCTGCGCCAAAACCTGATCGAGATGAAAATCTTGTTTGATGGCATCTCTGAGGAAAAGTAGCGCTTCTTGGGCTTCTTGTTCGTTTTTGTAGAGTTGGCGGAGATAGACCTTGACTTTATCAAGTTCAACTTTGCGTACATGTCCGTCGGCTTTTAGGACTGCGGCTATTAGAATAAGGATGCTAAGCCTGACATCTGCCGGCGTGGTTTTGACGCGCCCACCGCGAGGCTGTTCTTCTTGACTGATAGGTTCGTTGTCATCGTCATCTTGAGCCAGCATGTTTCCAATGGCACTACCTATGATAGCACCGATAATAGCACCTATTGGTCCAAATAGAGCAAAGCCAATACCGCCACCTATGAGAGTTGATAGTTTCATTATCTTAAAAGAAAACACAGCGTAATCGGAATAGTCCGACTACTCTGTGTTTGTTTATTTAATTAAAGATTCGTACGATGGTCAAGGTTTTTGCGCTCAATGTCAAGGAAGTACTTGTAAGTACCTACTTTGAGTTCGTCGCAAGCCGACTCGTCGCAAACGATTATTCCCTTCGGGTGCATCTGCAAAGCAGAGATGGTCCACATGTGATTTACAGGTTCTTCAACAGCATGTTGCAGTGCGCGGGCTTTGTTGTGTCCGTTGACGAGTATCATCACCTCGCGGGCGTCCATAACCGTTCCGACACCAACAGTAAGTGCAGTCTTTGGCACGAGGTCAATGTCGCCCTCAAAGAAGCGTGAGTTGGCAATGATAGTGTCTGTTGTAAGAGTCTTCTGGCGAGTACGACTACGAAGTGAAGAACCGGGTTCGTTGAAGGCTATATGGCCATCAGGACCTATACCGCCAAGGAAGAGGTCGATACCGCCTGCTTCTTGAATCATCTTTTCATAGTTAGCACATTCGGCTTCCAAGTCACTGGCATTGCCATTCAAGATATGCACATTCTCTTTCTTGATGTCGATGTGTGAGAAGAAGTTGTTCCACATAAAGGAGTGGTAACTCTCAGGGTGCTCGACAGGCAGGGCAACATACTCGTCCATGTTGAAGGTGATGACATTCTCAAACGAGACGAGTTTCTGTTTGTTCAGTTCCACTAATTTACGGTACATACCGAGTGGTGATGAACCGGTAGGCAAACCAAGTACAAAGGGTTTGTCTTTTGTCGGGGCAAACTTGTTGATTTTAGCGGCAACATAGTAGGCTGCCCATTCCGACATTCTTTCATAGTCGGGTTGAATGATCAATCGCATAGTTTTATAAGATTTATTGATTAAAAATTTGTTTGTGCATAGCGGCTGCGGCTTTTCTGCCATCGGACATAGCAAGAATAACGGTAGCACCGCCTCTGACGATGTCTCCACCGGCAAACAATACCGACATTGAACTGCGCATCTCATCGTCAACAACGATAGTACCTTTCGATGAAGTCTTCAGTTCTGGCATACTATTGGGAATTAGCGGATTGGGGTTGACACCGATGCTGACAATTACAAGATCAACATCTTTGTCGATGGTCTTCCCTTCAACAGGCACGGGACTTCGTCTTCCGGAAGCGTCAGGTTCGCCAAGTTCCATAACTTGCAGGGTCATGCGGCATACGCGTCCGTTCTCGTCGGCATGATACTCTATAGGGTTGTGTAAGGTAAGGAATTGCACACCTTCTTCTTTGGCGTGTTTCACTTCTTCAACCCTTGCCGGCATCTCGTTCTCACTACGGCGATAAACGATGGTTGCTTCTTCAGCACCAAGACGAAGGGCTGTTCTCACGGAGTCCATAGCAGTGTTGCCACCACCTATGACTGCTACTCTCTTAGCCTTCAGTATAGGCGTGTCGGTAAGAGGGGACGAAGCATCCATAAGGTTGACACGAGTAAGGTATTCGTTGCTACTCAATACACCTATGAGGTTCTCTCCCGGAATGTTCATGAAGCGCGGAAAACCTGCACCTGTTGAGACAAAAATACCTTTGTAACCTTCTTCCTGAAGTTGTTCGATGGTGATGGTTTTTCCGACAACAACATCCTTTTCAAAATGCACACCTAAATGGCGAAGACCGTCAATCTCATGGTCAACAATCTTGTTTGGCAGACGGAACTCAGGGATACCGTATTTGAGTACTCCGCCTATCTCGTGCAATGCTTCAAAGACTGTAACTTCGTAGCCCCATTTTGCCATATCACCTGCAAAGGTCAGACCGGCAGGACCAGAACCGATAACAGCAATTTTGATGCCATTAGTCTGTGGCTTGGCAACTTCTGATTGTTCGTTGTTGGTTCTCTCATAGTCTGCAGCAAAGCGTTCAAGATAGCCGATAGCGACCGATTCGCTTTTCATCTTCAGGTGAATACACTTGCTCTCGCATTGTTTCTCTTGCGGACAAACACGACCGCAAACGGCTGG
>JAFVAX010000040.1 GCA_017480285.1 Paludibacteraceae bacterium
ATTGACATACCGACAGATATCGAGACCGACGGCACAACCGATGACAAGGACAAACTTGAGATTGAAGTCAAAGGTTTGGACATCAATATTAGTGGCTTGAAGCAAGGCGAGTATGTCCGCTTGTATGACGCTGTTGGCAAACTCGTCAGAGAGCAGCGCGCAGGTCAGGACGGCATAGTACGCATCACCGCTTCAACAGCAGGTACTTACTTGTTGCAAACCGACAAACTGTTCAAGAAAGTGTCTGTTGTAGCACTTTAAGGTGAAAAGTGAAAACTGAAAAGTTCCCACAGATTAAACAGATTTGGACAGATTTCTATAACCCAAAAACGCAAGTCTCGAAGGCTTGCGTTTTTTTGTTAGATGCGTAGCCTCATCCTGCACGTTTACGATGCGAAGCAACATGTTCCAGGATCTCCTCTTTGAGACCCTGACCTGCGTCAGGGTGAGGGTAGAGATTCTGACCTTTGTTAGAATGAGATACCCTTCGTCAGAATATGAAAAACCTGCGCTTGCAGGTTAGTTTTTTCTGAAAGTTGAATACAAAAAATCTATTTAAGTGGAGGTTCAACCTGATAGGTTGAGTAGAGTGAGTCTTGCAGTTGTTGCCAGACAGTAGGCCGGGGAAGGGAAGTGTGTCTTATAAGACTGTCAACATTGAGCTGGCGAATGTTTTTTCTTTTGTTTTCGCCACCTTGCAGAGCCATCTCTTTTTCTTTTGCCTGCAAGGCTACAATATCTTCAATGTTCTTCTCAAAGCGTTTTATCACTTTGGGGTAAATCTTGTCGAAGCGTCTTGGATGGGCTGTGTACCATACTACAGACGAGTCGAACTGCGCCTTGGTTATTCCGTGTTTATTCAGCACAAAGCGGAAACAAGCGTCTTGATCGTCTGTTTGTGAGCCATTGATACCTATGGCGGGCACTACACCTTCTGCCATGTGCATGTCGTAGAGCACTGATTCCATCTCTTTATCCGACAAGATGCCTTTGGGACGAATGGTGCAACCCATAAGCAGAAAAACAAACAATATCAATTCAACGAACTTTCTCATTACTGCACTGAATCGGAGTTATTTGTTTTCCGTTGCTTGTTCTTGAGGAATAGTGTTGTTGGAGGAGTTCTGCTCCTTTGAAAAAGAGTTGTTGAAGTCTTTTGTGAAAAAGAGTACGATAATAAAGACGCTGACTGTTATATAAGAGTCGGCAAGATTGAACACGGGCTGAAAGAAAACCACCTCGCCCGCACTGTTGTGGATAAGCGGGAAATAGAGCATATCAACAACTTTCCCGTAGCAAAGCGGGGCATAGTCGAACAGAAGTCCGTAGAAAAGGCAGTCGATGATATTACCTATTGCACCGGCGGTTAGAGCACCGACAGAAAGCAGATAGCCTGTGCTTGCATGGTGCCTTATAAGGCGCGACATGTACCATATAACAACGCCTACAAACACTATCCTTAAAAGGGTCAGAAGCAGTTTGGGTATAAAACTTATGCCGAAGGCTATGCCGTCGTTCTCGACAAAGCAGATATAGAACCACCGTGTTACCTCTCTTGCTTCGCCCAAACGGAAGTTGTAGGCAATGTACAGTTTGAGCAACTGGTCAAACAGGACTAATACCAAGATTAGTCCTGTCAGACACAGTATTTGCTTCTTTTTGCTCACACTCTTTTCTTTTCTTTTGCTTCGATACTCAGTGTGGTATGCGGAACAAGACGCAGGCGTTCTTTCGGTATCAGTTTGCCCGTTACGCGGCAGATGCCATAGGTCTTGTTTTCGATACGGATAAGTGCAGCCTTGAGTTGCTGAATGTACTTCATCTGCCGTTGTGCCAAACGGCCCTGTTCTTCTTTTTGTAATGTAGAGGCTCCTTCTTCCAATACTTTGAAGGTTGGCGAAGTGTCGTTAACATCGTTGCCTATGCCGGCAACCATCTGACGCAGATGATCATACTCCTCCTCTGCTACTTTCAATTTGTCTAAAATAATCTGTTTGAACTCCTCGAGTTCTTCGTCAGTGTAACGTGTTTTTTCAGCCATAGTGTTAGAATTTATTTGATAGTTGAAATCAATATCAATTTCAACTATCAATTATTATATTAGTCTTGAAATTTAGCGGCAAGGAACTCGCGGTTGAGTCGTGCAATGTTTGTCAGGCTTACCGATTTAGGACATTCGGCAGCGCAGGCACCCGTGTTGGTGCAGTTACCAAAACCGAGTTCGTCCATCTTTGCCACCATTGCTTTGGCGCGTTTAGCGGCTTCCACCTTGCCTTGCGGGAGCAGTGCAAGTTGGCTCACTTTGGCAGCCACGAAGAGCATTGCCGAGCCGTTCTTACAAGCAGCAGCGCACGCACCGCAACCGATGCAACTTGCAGCGTCCATTGCCTCGTCGGCTTTAGCTTTCGGAATAGGGATGGCATTTGCGTCGGGCACACCACCTGTGTTGACCGAGATGAAACCGCCTGCTTGCATTATCTTGTCGTATGCCCCGCGGTCAACCATAAGGTCTTTTATTACGGGGAAAGCATGGCTACGCCAAGGCTCAACGGTGATGGTCTCGCCGTCGTTGAACTTACGCATGTGAAGCTGGCAGGTTGTGATGGCGCTGTCAGGCCCGTGCGGGTGTCCGTTGACATACATTGAGCACATACCGCATATTCCCTCACGACAGTCGTGGTCGAAAGCGATAGGGTCTTTGTGCTCCGCAATGAGTTGCTCGTTCAGGATGTCCATCATCTCAAGGAAACTTGCACCTTGGAAGATGTTCTTCAACTCATAGGTCTCAAAATAACCTTTTGCTTTAGGTCCGGCTTGTCTCCAAACACGAACCTTGATGTTGATGTTTTTGTCCATTGTTTATTATTTTGTAGTTTTTTTTGTTTGTTGAATTCAATTGTTTTGTTGCAATTGAATTATTAATACAGATGCAAGCATTACTATACCATATTCAGTAAAAGCATAAGGGAGAAATGATTTTGGTCGTTTTTGCATTGATGTCATCACAAATTGTGATAACATACACTGCCATTTTATGGTATAGCTTAGATATTTATGTATTTTATATTTTATTATATAGTTGAAAGTTGCTCAATGTAAATAATTTTATGTAGTTAAGTAATACCAAAAGAGTATGGATGTCTTCTTTTACGGAAGGCATCCGTACTCGTGTTATCTTAACTCTTATAGTTACGCGTCTTACGCTCTGTAAACTCGTAATCCAAAGGCTCTTTAATGAGTTCGGGGTCTTGGTTCTCGCCCATATAATGCCAGCAGGCAGCGTATGAGAACTTGTCGTCCTGACGCAAAGCTTCGCCCTCTTCGGTCTGGTACTCCTCACGGAAGTGTCCGCCGCAAGACTCCTCGCGGTTGAGAGCATCGAGTGCCATAAGGTAGCCTATCTCAAGGAAGTCGCTCAAGCGAAGTGCTTTCTCAAGCTCTACATTCAAGCCGTCGGTTGTACCCGGGATATAGACATTGGTCCAGAACTCTTTCTTCAGGGCTTTTATTTTCTGCATACCTTCTTGCAAACCTTCTTTTGTACGACCCATACCTACAAAGTCCCACATTATAAGACCGAGTTCTTTGTGTATGCTGTCAACCGAGCGTTTGCCTTGTATCTTCATCAGGCGGTCGATTTTCTCCTGAACTCGTTTCTCAGCCTCCTCAAACTCCGGACGGTCGGTACTCATGCGTTTAACGCCAATCTGGTCGCTAAGGTAGTTCTGAATGGTGTAGGGCAGTACGAAATAGCCGTCTGCCAAACCTTGCATCAGTGCCGAAGCACCAAGACGGTTAGCACCGTGGTCGGAGAAGTTGGCTTCACCTATGCAGAACAAGCCAGGGATACTGGTCATAAGTTCATAATCAACCCATATACCACCCATCGTATAGTGGATAGCCGGATAAATCATCATCGGGTTCTCGTAGGGGTTCTCGTCAACAATCTTCTCGTACATCTGGAAAAGGTTGCCATATTTCTGCGCAACGACATCTTTGCCGAGGCGTTGAATGGCGTCAGAGAAATCGAGGAACACAGCCAGACCGGTGTTGTTTACGCCATAGCCTGCGTCGCAACGCTCTTTGGCGGCACGGCTTGCTACATCGCGCGGCACCAAGTTGCCGAATGCCGGATAACGACGCTCCAAATAGTAGTCGCGGTCCTCTTCGGGTATGTCGCGACCTTTGATTTCACCTTTCTGCAGACGCTTTGCGTCTTCAAGTTTCTTCGGCACCCATATACGCCCGTCGTTACGGAGCGACTCTGACATAAGTGTCAGTTTCGATTGGAAGTCGCCGTGCTTGGGGATACAGGTCGGGTGAATCTGTGCATAACACGGGTTAGCAAAATATGCACCGTGGCGATACATCTGCATGGCTGCCGAGCCGTTGCTTGCCATGGCGTTGGTCGAGAGGAAGAAGGTGTTGCCGTATCCGCCTGAACCCACAACGACAGCGTGTCCGAAGAAACGCTCAATCTTACCTGTTATGAGGTTGCGTGCTATGATACCGCGTGCGCGACCGTCAATCATAACGATGTCGAGCATCTCGTGGCGGGTGTACATCTTTACATGTCCCAAGCCTATCTGACGCGAGAGTGCGCTGTAGGCTCCGAGCAGAAGTTGCTGACCGGTCTGACCTTTGGCATAGAAAGTACGGCTTACTTGTGCGCCACCGAACGAGCGGTTGTCCAATAGTCCGCCATACTCGCGTGCGAAAGGAACACCTTGTGCTACACACTGGTCAATGATATTGTTGCTCACCTCTGCCAAACGATATACATTGGCTTCGCGAGCACGATAGTCGCCACCTTTGATGGTATCATAATAGAGGCGATAAACAGAGTCGCCGTCGTTCTGATAGTTCTTTGCGGCGTTTATACCACCTTGTGCTGCGATAGAGTGGGCACGACGGGGGGAGTCCTGAATACAGAAGTTCAGCACATTGAAGCCCATCTCTGCAAGTGAGGCTGCTGCCGAAGCACCTGCCAAACCCGTACCGATAACGATGATGTCCAGACGGCGTTTGTTGGCAGGGTTCACAAGTTTCTGGTGGTTCTTGTAGTTAGTCCATTTCTGCTCAAGCGGGCCTTCGGGTATCTTTGCCATCTTAGGCGTGATTATCTTAGCCTCTTTAGCGGCTTGCTCAGCCTGAGCGTCCATTTCTTTGGCTACTTCACTTACAACATCTTTGGCAACCTCAGTTGCTGTTGTAATAACTTCAGCAGCCTGCTCTGCTATTTTCTGTACTGTGTCGGCGGCAGTCTTTACCGCGTCTCGTATTTCATCTTTTATAGCCATAGTATTTTACTTTTTTATTCGGTTAATGAAAAAGTGTTATGTTTAGAAACAATTAGCCCCTACAAACATCCCCAAATAATAAACAATAACAGCGGCGAACATACCAACGATTATTGTAGCAACAACTATTGATATGACTTTGATGCGGTTAAGCCACAGAGTGTTGCTCATACCCATAGTCTGCAATGCCGACCATACTCCGTGTGAGAGGTGGAACCACAGAGCGCAAAGCCATACAAGATAGAGAATGCAATAAACAGGGTGTAGCCAGTTTGCCATAGGGGAAAATTCGTAGCCTTCCTGAATGCCGGCGGGGTCGTAAAGTCCGGTAAAGAGATATTTTACATACGCTGCACCATTCTGCGGGTCAAACGCACCGGTTTTCAGCCCTGTGAGTTCTTGAAACTGCATCTTGAACCAGAAGTTAGCAAGGTGAAGCACAAGAAAACCGAGTACTATGATACCGAGAGCAAGCATGTTTTTCGATGCCCAATCAACACCTTCCTGACGAGTTTCAACAGCATAACGGTCGTTGCCGCGAGCCTTGCGGTTTTGATAGGTCAAGACAATAGCGAAAGCGAAATGTACTAACACACCCAATGCCAACACGCCGGTACCGATAAGGGCATACCAATTTGCGCCAAGCATCTCACAAATCCAGTTGTAAGCGTCTTCCGAGAAAATAAGCGTCAGGTTCATTGACGCATGAAAGAGCAGGAACAACACCAAAAACAAGCCGGAAATACTCATTACGAATTTCCTGCCGATAGAAGAATCAGTTAACCACATATATTTTCAATTTGTTAAGTTATAAATTTTCGTTATTGGTAAATAAAAACGCACAAATTTACAAAAAATCTTGTAAAAAGACAAATAATTTTTGTTTTTCTGCACAATTTATCGTAAATTTGCACTAACAAACAAAAAGAAGGCTATATAAAAGAAAAGGCAGAAAACATTTTATATTAACTTTATTCTTTTTGTTTTTTATGAAAAAAGCATTACTTCTGGCTCTTGCTTTCGTCGCATTGAGCCTTAATGCAAAGGTCATTACTCTTGACCTTCAACAAGAAGCAGAAGGTGTTACCTTCGATGAGAACGGCCTCTGGGTAGAGCGTTTTCAAGGCGAAGCCAACACTTTCAGTTATGGTATTTTTACTTTCTCACACTATGGAACCATTATGAAAGGTTCGTATGAGTATGAAGGTGAAATCATTGAATATGAGACTCCGTATTGCGAAGGTTTCTCTGTAAGTAAAAGTACAGCAACAGATTTTCAGTACTATGGCTTAAGCGATTGGAACAATGCCGTTGGTAAAGGTCAACTCGGCGATGCCTTCCTTATGGTTTATGATGGTGGTGCTTGGGCTTATGCTCCTAAAACACTTACTTTCAACGATGGCAATGCCTATACTCCGAAAGAAGTATATCTTTGCAATGCCGCATCCGTTCTGACAGCAGTGAAAGAAGGTACTCTCGCTCCTGCTCGAAAGTTTGAGAAAGGTGATTATTTCACAGTTACATTCAACGGCTTGGACAAAGAAGGTAACAAGATTGAAGGTAGCGAAGTTGTATGCTACCTCATAGATTATCGCTCTGGAGATGAGGCTGCGTGGAAACTTAACGAAGGTTGGGAACGGTTCGACTTGTCGGCTCTTGGCGAAGTGTATGGTATCACTTATACTGTAAATAGCACCGATGTTGGTGAGTATGGCATTAACACTCCAACATATTTCGCTATGGATGCTCTCTCGGTTGATGATGGTGAGCCGGAAGAGCCTGAAACTGAATACTTCATCAAACACCCATGGGGAACAGGCTTAGACGCTGACTGGACATGGAAACCTCTTGCTAAGGTTGCCGAAGGCGTTTATGAGATTGAAGACCTTTGGGGCGGTGTCGGAGTAAACATCAATACTGTTGCCTCTGACCAAGGTGCTCAATGGATACCCGCTGCTGATATAGCCGGTGCTGCAGAACTCGAAATCGGAGCACAAATACGCTTCGTTTATAATGCTACGGCAAAGACAGTGGCTGTTGAACTCACAACCGCTCTACCTGCTGTTCTTCAAGACAAAGAAAACACCTCTAAGAAAGTGATGATCGACGGCAAGTTGTATATCGTTACCCCGCATGGCGTATTCAACCAACTCGGTCAGGAAGTTAGATAGGCTTTAGAAACTTTAGATGCTTTAGACCGCTTACGCTAACTTAGACGACTTAGAAGTCTTAGATAACTTTGACCGCAGGCTCTAAGGTCTCTAAGTCAGCGAAGCGTTCTAAAGCATCTATAAAAAAAGGTCAGCTGTTTCTGCTGACCTTTTTTTATTTAGAGGCTTCGTTTTATTTTACTTCTTCGAAGTCAACATCTGTTACATCGTCTTTAGCGTCGTGGTTGCCACCTTGCTGACCTGCACCGCCGGCGTTCTGTTGGAAGTCTTGCGCATTGAAACCGCCATTAGGCTGACCACCTTGCTGACCGTACATCTCACTTGCTGCGGCTTGGAATGCTGTTTGTACTGCATTTATGCCACGTTCGCAAGCATCTGCATCTTTCTTATCGTAAGCGTCCTTAAGTTCTTTAAGTGCGCTTTCGATGTTTGCTTTCTTGTCAGCAGGTAACTTGTCGCCAAGTTCTTGCAACTGTTTCTCAGTTTGGAAAATCATAGAGTCGGCTTTGTTGAGTTTCTCAACACGCTCTTTCTCGCGTTTGTCGGCTTCGGCATTGGACTCGGCTTCGGCTTTCATACGCTTGATTTCCTCGTCTGACAAACCGGTGGATGCTTCGATACGAATCTTTTGCTCTTTGCCTGTGGCTTTATCTTTGGCACTTACATTCAATATACCGTTGGCATCAATATCGAAAGTAACCTCGATTTGCGGCTCACCACGACGGGCTGGCATAATACCGTCCAAGTGGAAGATACCGATTTGTTTGTTTTGTGCTGCCATCGGACGCTCGCCTTGAAGCACTTTGATTTCAACTGAAGGTTGGTTATCAACGGCTGTGGTGAAGGTCTCTGTCTTCTTGGTAGGAATGGTAGTGTTGGCTTCAATCATACGGGTCATCACGCCACCCATTGTCTCTATACCGAGCGAAAGCGGAGTTACATCCAAAAGAAGCACATCTTTCACATCGCCTGTGAGCACACCGCCTTGTATGGCTGCACCTACGGCTACTACTTCGTCAGGGTTAACACCTTTCGACGGGGCTTTACCGAAGAATTTCTCAACTGCTTGCTGTATGGCAGGAATACGGGTTGAACCACCTACAAGGATAACCTCGTCAATGTCTGCTGTGGTAAGTCCTGCGTTCTTCAGTGCCGTACGGCAAGGAGCGATAGTCTTTTGGATAAGGTCGTCAATAAGTTGCTCAAACTTTGCACGGGTAAGTGTCTTTACCAAGTGTGCAGGAACGCCGTTTACAGGCATGATGTACGGCAGGTTGATTTCAGTTGAAGATGTGTTCGAAAGTTCTATTTTTGCTTTCTCTGCAGCCTCTTTCAATCGTTGCATAGCCATCGGGTCTTTCGAGAGGTCGGCACCGCCGTTATCGTTCTTGAACTCCTGAACGAGCCAATCAATGATTCTGTGGTCGAAGTCATCACCGCCAAGGTGAGTATCACCATCGGTTGCTTTTACTTCAAACACGCCGTCGCCAAGCTCAAGCACGCTGACATCGTGAGTACCGCCACCGCAGTCGAAAACAACGATTTTCATATCTTTGTTGGCTTTGTCAAGACCGTATGCCAATGCTGCGGCAGTAGGCTCGTTGACGATACGACGAACTTTCAAACCTGCAATCTCGCCGGCTTCCTTTGTAGCCTGACGCTGTGAGTCGTTGA
>JAFVAX010000041.1 GCA_017480285.1 Paludibacteraceae bacterium
GCTATGTACATCGGCGACATATCACAAAAAGGTCTGCACCATTTGGTGTATGAGGTAGTTGATAACTCTATTGATGAGGCATTAGCGGGTTTCTGTAACCACATTGAAGTAACTATCAATGAAGATAATTCAATCACGGTGAGCGACAACGGTCGCGGTATCCCTGTGGATATGCACCCTAAGGAGCACCGCTCCGCACTCGAGGTGGTAATGACAGTGCTTCACGCCGGCGGTAAGTTCAACAAAGAGTCTTATAAGGTCAGCGGTGGTCTGCACGGCGTAGGTGTGAGTTGTGTTAATGCGTTATCAACCAAACTGATAGCCCAAGTGCGTCGTGATGGCAAACTCTATATGCAAGAATATGCCAAAGGCAAACCTGTTTGTCCCGTTCACGAGATTGGTACTTCAACAGAGACGGGTACTACCGTTACTTTCTGGCCAGACGGCAGTATCTTTACAGAGACGGTTTATCAATACGACATCCTCGCAAAGCGTATGCGCGAACTTGCATATCTGAACGCAGGTGTAAGTATCCTTCTGACCGACAAGCGCGTCAAGAAAGACGATGGCTCGTTCAAAGCAGAGCGTTTCTTGTCAAAACAGGGTCTGCCTGAGTTCGTACGCTATCTTGAAGATACACGCACCCCGCTCATTTCCAATGTCATACATATCAATACCGAGAAATATGGTACGCCTGTTGAAGTGGCTATGTTGTATAACACCGACTTCAACGAGAATGTACACTCATACGTCAATAATATCAACACTATAGAAGGCGGAACGCATGTTGCCGGTTTCCGTATGGCACTCACGCGTGTTATGAACAAATACGCCGAAGAGAGCAAACTGCTTGAGAAAGCCAAACTCAAGGATAAGGACGGCAAGTCGGCTATCGACCCTAACGATTTCCGCGAAGGTCTGACCGCCGTCATCTCCGTCAAGGTGAGCGAACCACAGTTTGAAGGACAGACAAAAACCAAACTCGGCAACTCCGAAGTGGCAGGTATGGTGTCGCAAGCAGTGGCTGAAGCACTTACCAACTATCTTGAGGAACACCCAGACGATGCCAAGAAGATAGTAGAGAAAGTTATCCTCGCTGCTCAAGCCCGTATAGCCGCTCGCAACGCCCGACTAAATGTTCAGCGTAAGAACCCGCTGTCAGGCGGTGGTCTGCCTGGCAAACTTGCAGACTGCGAGTCGCACGACCCTGCTGAATGCGAACTTTTCCTCGTTGAGGGCGACTCCGCCGGCGGTACCGCAAAGAAAGGTCGCGACCGTGCACATCAGGCCATACTACCCTTGCGCGGTAAGATTCTTAATGTTGAGAAAGCCATGCCACACAAGGTGTTCGAGTCGGAAGAGATACGCAATATCTTTACTGCACTCGGCGTTACCATCGGTACGGAGGATGACCCCAAGGCACTCAACCTCTCAAAGATACGCTACCACAAAGTTATCATCATGGCGGATGCCGATGTCGATGGTGCACATATTGCTACACTCGTCATGACTTTCTTCTTCCGCCACATGAAAGAACTTATCGAACAGGGCTACCTGTATATCGCTATGGCACCGCTCTATCAATGCTCAAAAGGCTCACACTCAGAGTATTGCTGGAACGACCAACAACGCCAAGCCTTCATTGAGAAATACGGCGGGGGCGACGAGAAACAGATCAAGACTCAACGCTACAAAGGTCTGGGTGAGATGAACGACCATCAGTTGTTCGAGACAACGATGGACCCCAAGAACCGCACTATCAAACAGGTAACCATTGAGAACGCAGCCGAGGCTGACCATACCATATCAATGCTTATGGGCGAGGAAGTGGCACCGCGCCGTGAGTTTATCGAAACAAATGCCACATACGCCAAACTTGATGTTTAATTTTCAAAACCCTAATACCTATGTTTTTCGACAATTCCAACGGTAAGATGTTATCGACCAAGAAGTTCGAGCAGCACATCCAAGACTTGTTGCAGGCTCGCGAGCGTTATGACAGAGTGGAGAAATCCGCTGAACTGAAAGAGTTTTTAGAGTTGGACAAAATCGTGAAAGACGATGATTTCCAAGCTAAAAAACAAGAACTTACTACTCGCCGTTACAAAGATACGGAAGAGTATCAGAAGTCCGAACGGCTTAGAAAGTTAGAAGGCAAATGGTCGGTACGCTGCTATTTCAGACGAGTGGCAGACCCCGAGTTCAAAGAGTTGCTCAAGTTCCTTGACTCGCCCGACTCCTACAAACTGCAGGACGAAAACGAATGGAAAAACGATCCGCGCCTCAAACGCTTGCACGGCATCTACGACTCGCGTCGCTACCGCAAATATGAAGCAATGAAACAAAGCGGTATCATTGACGAGATAGAAGAACTGCGCAAAGAGACTTCTACACCCGAATTTAAGAAAAACAATGCTTTCTGGGCTAACCCCAAACGCTGGGAGACAACAGAAGAAGGCAAGCAAGACCTGCGTCATGCCGCACTGCTGCAAAAACCTGACATCCGCTTCTTCATTGAGCAAGACCCCAAGCAGATGGAAGACTTGCGCACATATAATCTTATTTGGCAAGACAAGTTCGCTAATCGTCAAAATTGGCAAGTAGGTCAAGGTTTCTCAGATAAAGCACTCAAGAGCCAGTATTCGCTTACAAGTCAGCACAATGCCAACAACAACGGACGTAACACTACCGTTGGTCAGAAAGGTCTGCGCATCGACACACGCAAAGAGCATGTGAAGGCTCCGGCTTGGGACGCACAGAAAGGCTTCTGCGATGCACAGTTCGACTACACCTCCGACACACTCAACAGCGCCGGCAAACTCGCAATCAAGAACGGCGGTATAGTGATGGCAAAAGTTAAACTTGACGGCAAGGTACACCACTCTCTGTATCTCACCACAGGCAAACGCGAGATTGCACTGCAACTGTTCAATACCGACGGCAAGTATGTTCAGGTAGGACTCTGCACACGCAATAGTCAGAACCTCACCAACACAGGCATCAAAGGCTCCGACGAGTTTATCTACAGCCTCGTCTGGGAGAACCGCGAACTTGTTTGGTATATCAACAATAAAGAAGTAGGCCGTATGTACGATACCGAAGTGCCACAAAACGAAGACCTCTTCCTTGTGCTCACTTCATTCCTCCCCAAAGAGGAAAAAGCCAAGACAGGCTATATGCAAGTATCGTGGATTCGCGCTTTTAAGAAATAAATGCAAGCGCTGATGCTTCCGTTTGGCAATATAGCAACCGGCAACAAGCAACCTTTTGTACTTATAGCCGGACCATGCGCTATTGAGTCGCGCGACATGGTTATGCACACTGCCGAAGAACTTTGTAAGGTATGCGACGATTTGAATATCCCTCTGATATTCAAATCGTCGTTTGATAAAGCCAACCGTACCTCCATGTCCGCACGCGGTGTGGGAATGGAAGAGGGCCTGCGTATCCTTTGGGAGGTCAAAGAGCAGTTCTGTCTGCCCGTCTTGACCGATGTACACGAGACATGGCAATGTGAGCCGGTGGCAGAAGTGGCAGATGTGTTGCAGATTCCCGCTTTCCTCTCCCGACAAACCGACCTCCTACTGTCAGCCTGCAAGACAGGGCGTTATGTCAATGTCAAGAAAGGGCAGTTTATGGCACCTTGGGATGTCAAAGGCATTGTGCAGAAAGTCAGATATGCAACGCAAGAGTCCTCGCTTGCAGAAAAGGATATTGAGGCACCCTTGCTTGCGAAAGAAGGTACGCACGAGGAAAAATCCCCCACTCTTCTTCTCACCGAGCGCGGCACAAGTTTCGGCTACGGCAGGCTTGTGGTTGATATGACCTCGCTTGTGTTGATGCGAGAGGCAGGCTGTCCCATCATCTTCGATGCTACACACTCCGTTCAGCAACCGAGCGACCCGACAGGCAAGACAGGTGGCAATCGCAAACTTGTGTTACCACTGCTGAAAGCAGCACTTGCAGTGGGTGTTGACGGACTCTTCCTTGAAGTGCACCCAGACCCCGACAATGCCATCTCCGATGCCGCTAACCAACTGCCACTCAACAATATACGACAAGTACTACAAATAGCAAAACAGTTTGACGAATTGAATATTTGATTTTTTTTAGACCCTGACCTCCGTCAGGGTGAGGAAATGCCCTCATCCTGCACGGCTTGCCGATGCGTAGCAACTTGTTTCAGGATCTTGAATTTTGGAATAAAAGCAATCTTTGAATCTTTGAATAAATCTAATCTTTGAATAATAAAAAACTCCGTTTTTTATCATGTCTTCTCCCTTACCAAAAGTAGATATTGAAAAAGCCCTTCATGCGAAATTAGGCAATCATTATGTGCCAAAGACGCTTGTATGGCTACTGCGCAAGATAGTTCACGAAGACCGTCTGAACGAGATACTTGCTCCTATTCGCAACACCCTCAACTTTGAGTTTATGGATGGTATGATTCGAGAACTCGATATCTCATTTGACCTACATATCGAAGATGAAAGCATCTGGCAGCAAAAAAGACTTCTTTTCGCTTCAACCCACCCTTTAGGCGGACTTGACGGCATCATCCTTGCTTCCGTTATTGGCAGACATTATAACGAAAACATAAAACTCATAGTCAATGATATTCTTATGAATATCACTAACTTGCAAGATATCTTCGTGCCGGTCAACAAGACGGGAAACCAAACGCAGAGTCGTGAGAGCATGGAGCGTATTGCCGAACTCTATAATTCAGATTTCGGTATCGTGAATTTCCCATCCGGCAAATGTGCAAGAAAAGAACACGGACAAATAACCGAACAGCCTTGGATGCACAGTTTCATTATCAAATGCAAACGAACCGGACGGGATATCGTGCCCATTTATTTCGACGGACACAACTCAAGTTTCTTCTACAACCTCGCCCTATGGCGCAAACGCTTACACATACCGCTCAATATAGAAATGCTTTTCTTGCCTCACGAGATGGTGCGGGCAGAACACTCGCATTATGATATCTATATCGGCAAGCCTATACCCTACACAACCTTCGACAAATCAAAGACCTTTCAGCAATGGGCTGAATGGTTGCGACAAGAAACCCTGAAACTAAAACCAAACGCTTCAGCCAATCTTGGCTAATAAAACTGAATGTTTCAGCCAATCTTGGCTGAAAAAAGATGAAACTATGGAAGAGATTATTCAACCCGTTGATCGCGAACTGCTTCGCAAAGAACTGCTTAAACGCTATTTCCTCAGGCCAACCAACCGCGCCGAAAACGAGATATATGATATCACTGGCACCGACTGCCCCAACCTCATGCGCGAGATTGCCCGTCTGCGTGAGATATCCTACCGTGCAGGTGGCGGTGCAACAGGACACTCGCTTGATATCGACGATATGGACACGATGCAAAAGCCATATCACCAAATCATTGTCTGGGATCCGAAAAACGAACAGATAGTAGGTGGCTATCGCTATCTGCACCTCAAGGATTGTATCTTTACCGAAAACGGTCAGCCCTACATCACCTCGGCTCACCTTTTCCACTATACCGACTATTTCATAAAAGACTACCTGCCACACACCATTGAACTCGGACGCGCCTTCGTACAACCGATGTATCAGACCAAAGAGATGGGCGTTAAAAGTATTTTTGCTCTCGATAACCTTTGGGACGGACTCGGTGCCGTAGTGGCTAAAAACAAGGATGTCAAGTACTTGATAGGCAAGGTAACCATATATCCGCAGTTCGATGCCGTATCTCGCAACCTTATCTATGCCTATTTCCAACGCTTCTGCAAAGACCGCAAAGGACTGTTTGCACCATACCACCCGCTTGACATATCTGTTGAAGGACAAGAACTTGCAGATGAGATATTCACCGAAGGCGACGCAAAAGAGAACTTCCATATCTTGCAAAGAGCCGTTCGCACGCGCGGTGTTGCCATACCACCAATGTTTCAGGCATATATGAACCTTACCGACAAGATTCGCTTCTTCGGCAACTGTGTTAACGACGAACTCTCGGATGTCTATGAAACAGGCATAATGGTCAAGATTGAAGATATCTACGAGGAAAAGAAAAGCAGATACATTGGTGCATATTTCGACTATATCCGCTCTGTTTTTTCAAGTCGCAAACGCAAAAAAGACAAGATTTAACATTATCTAATAATGAACATCAGGATAGTATCACCCTCCGGCGCAATAGACCCCGAATACATCGACCTTGCCACCCAAAAACTCACTTCTTGGGGACATCGTGTTGTGGTCGGACAAAATGCTAAAAATCATTTTGGTTATTTTGCCGGCACTGCGAACGAGCGTACTGACGACCTAAACAACGCCTTCGCAGACGAAAACACGGATATTATCTTATGTTCGCGGGGCGGATACGGTTTGCAACAGATAGTTGATAAGGTGCAAATACCACATGGCTGCAACAAGTTGGTCTTAGGGTTTAGCGACATCACTTGCCTGCATCTGTTACTCTACAAACGAAACATCCCCTCGCTTCATTCAATAATGTGCAAGCATATCTCAACCTTGCCCGAAAACGCAGAACCTATTCTGCAACTGAGGAAAATACTCTCAGGTGAGCCTGTGCAATATCAACTCAAAACCGGTACGGAAAGTCGCGACGGCATAGCAGAAGGCAAGATAATAGGCGGAAACCTGTCGGTTTTTGCAGGACTTATCGGAACGCCTTATTTCCCTGATTTTGAAGAAAATACTATCCTTTTTCTCGAAGACCTTTGCGAACCGCAATACAAAATAGACCGCATGCTTCACCAACTTCGTCTTGCCGGTGTCTTCAGCCGTATAAAAGGGTTGATTGTTGGTCAGTTCAGCGATTGCGACACACGCGAAGGCTTCCCTACAACAATAACTGAACATGTCGCTTCGTTTACACAACCTTACTCCTACCCCGTCTGGACCGATTTTCCCGCCGGACATGTCGAGGATAACCGCCCTCTGTGGTTCGGCAAACATTGCACCGTTAAAATCCGCAACGGCATCGGAAACCTAAAGTTCGAGTAGTATTATTTTAGCAAAAACTTGCAAAAAAGCAAAAAATTTGCTAAATTTGCATACTTATGGAAAAATTGAGTTTGCTCGAAAATATAAACACTCCCGATGACCTGAAAAAACTGCCTGTCGAAGCCTTGCCACAACTCTGCAAGGAACTTCGGGAGTTTATTATTACAGAACTCAGCCACAACCCCGGACATTTGGCATCAAGTCTTGGTACTGTGGAACTTACCGTTGCACTTCATTATGTCTATGACACGCCCGACGACCGACTTGTGTGGGATGTGGGGCATCAGGCTTACGCACATAAGATCCTAACCGGCAGACGCGAGCGTTTTCATACCAACCGCCAACTGGGCGGACTTGCACCCTTCACCAACCCAAAAGAGAGCGATTATGATGCCTTCATTGCCGGTCATGCAAGCAATTCCATCTCTGCCGCATTGGGTGAGGAAGTGGCAAATGAAATGCTCGCCAAAGACAATCCTAAGATAAAAAACAAACATGTCGTTGCCATCATAGGCGATGGCGCAATGACCGGCGGTTTGGCATTTGAAGGTCTCAACAACACTTCAATGATACCAAACAACCTGCTTATCGTCTTGAACGACAATAACATGGCTATTGACCCTATCAAGGGTGGCTTCACGCAGTACTTGTTTGATATCACCACTTCTTCGGGCTACAACAAATGGCGTTATCGGTTTTATAAGTTAGGTAAAAAACTGCACCTGTGGAACGAAAAATCGAAAAACAACATTCAGCGTTTCAATAATAGCGTGAAGGCGATATTATCGAAACAGCAGAAAAACATTTTCTCCGGCTTGAACCTCCGCTATTTTGGTCCTGCCGACGGCCACGATGTCAAGGAACTTGTGCGTATCTTTCGTGAGATAAAAGACTACAAAGGTGCTCGTGTTCTGCATCTTATAACGGTCAAGGGCAAAGGTTATGCACCTGCTGAAAACGACCAGCGTACTTGGCATGCACCCGGAGAATTCTGTGTTGAGACGGGTGAGAGAAACAAGAAAGAGTCTGCCTTGCCACTCTGGCAACAGGTCTTTGGCAATACCCTACTCGACCTTGCCAAAAGCAATCCGAAGATTGTAGGTATCACTCCCGCCATGCTCGGTGGTTGCTCCTTGGACATAATGCAGAGCGAGTTACCCGACCGTGTCTTCGATGTCGGTATTGCCGAAGGACACGCCGTTACTTTCTCCGCCGGACTGGCAAAAGAAGGTATGCTACCCTACTGCAATATCTATTCCTCGTTCCTGCAACGGGCTTACGATAATATCATTCACGATGTAGCCATCCTTGGCTTGCCGGTGGTGTTCTGTATCGACCGCGCCGGACTTGTGGGCGAAGACGGTATCACGCACCACGGTTTGTTCGATTTGAGTTTCCTCAATGCCATACCGGGAATGATTGTGTCGGCACCAATGAACGGCAACGAACTCAGAGACCTTCTCTATACGGCACAAACGGCAGGCGCACCGATGTCAATACGCTATCCGCGCGGCAAAGTGCCTGAAACAGTGCAAGATACTGAATATAAAAAACTTACCATAGGCAAAGGGCGCAAACTTAAAGACGGCTCACAAACGGCTGTTTTGAGCATTGGTGCTATTGGAAATGCTGTTCAAAGTGCTATAAAAGACCTTGATGTAGCACATTATGATATGCGTTTCTTGAAACCTATAGATACCGATATTTTGGACGAAGTGGGGCGTAAATATAAACTTGTCTTCACTGCCGAAGAGGGTATTCTTGCAGGCGGACTTGCAAGTACTGTAAGAGACTATTTTGCAGAAAAAAACATCGATTGTCGTGTTGTGGGTATCGGAATAAAGGATCAGTTTATAGAGCACGGCACGCAACAAGAACTCCGCCACCTTTGCCACATCGACGAAGAC
>JAFVAX010000042.1 GCA_017480285.1 Paludibacteraceae bacterium
AGCCATCGGCTCGTCAAAAAAATGCCCGCGGTGGAATATATGTCCGGCAGGACGCGACTGTACTTTCGGAGGGAACCCGCTTGCGGGGCGTGCCGACGGTACTATAAAAACAAGAAACAACGCAAAAATCATTTCATTTCACTTGAAAATCAAAATTTTATTAGCATATCTCGTGGCTAACGTGATACACCAACCGCCCCGCTAACTATGCGGGGCGGTTGGGTTTACTCCATCGGTTTGTCTTTTGTTATTTTATAGCGATAAAATACCTAAGTGGTTCTACGTGTGCCACTTGGGTGTATTTCTTCTTGTGGAGGTCTATCTCCTGATCGAAGCGGATGGACTTGTTCGGGTCAAAGAGGAATACTGCATAATATGGTGCGTTCTCGGCAGAAAATCCCATATTCTGCAAGTCTTTAGCCGTATAAATCCGAAAACCTTTGTTGGTCTGCTTGAATAGTAGCGGATTGTCTCCGTTGGTGTGCAGGCAAATATAGCCCAAACGCTCAAAGCCTTCTTTCACGAGCAACGAACCTTTACTATCTCCGGCACGCGTGTACGTTATGCCTAATTGCATCGCCAGTTCGCGGTCTTTCTCGCGCATGTGATTCACCAGAACCGTTGCCTCTTGTCCGTTTTCACGCATTTTGTCCAAGAGTTTTTTCCGCGTTTGTTCGTCCTCTAAAGCTTCGCGGCGACGCAAAGATAAATCCGCAAAAGAAGGATCTTGCTCAATGCCGATGTACTTGCGCCCGAGAAGATTAGCGGCAATACCGGTCGTGCCTGAACCACTAAATGGATCAAGTATTGTGTCGCCTTCGTTGGTTGAAGCAAGAATAATTCGGTACAACAGACGCAAGGTTTTTTGTGTCGGGTGTTTGCCTTGCTGTTTCTCCCATGAACCCACCGCCGGAATACGCCACACATCGGTCATCTGCGTACCGCCGTTCAGTTGTTTCATGGTCTCGTAGTTGAACTTGTGCGTTTTCTTTTCCGACTTGCGCGCCCAAATGATGAGTTCGGTAGAGAAATTAAAATACTTGCATGACAAATTAGGTGGCGGGTCGGTTTTCTGCCAAGTAATCGTATTGAGCACTTTGTAGCCGAGCTCTTGCAAACAGCGCATAACTACATGGATGTTGTGGTGCGTGCCGCTAATCCAAATCGTGCCGTTTTCTTTCAGTTTGGAGCGACATAGGCCAAGCCATTTGCGATTAAACTCATAGATATATTCGGGCGTGCCTCCTTTGTCCCATTCTCCTTTGTCCACGCACACTTGTTTGCCACTTTGCACACTTATTCCGCCATTACTCAGGAAGTACGGCGGATCAGCAAAGATAGCATCAATAGAGTTATCCTCTATCTCGTTCAATCGTTCCATGCAATCGCCTTGCTGGATGCGAAAATCGGGGTATGTTGAATAAGTGGTCATTAGATCAAAATAAACTATCTGTTACGAAACCTTCATCTTTTATCTTTTTTAGAAAGTTGGGAAGGCTTGTTAAATTATAAATAGAAGGAATTACATCATAAGCAGCTTTGATTTCAGGCTTTGCATCAAACCAACCTTGCCCATCTGTAATCCACACGAATTCATATTTTGGATTACTATTGATTTTAGGAGCAATACCTGTATAAGCTCGCGCTACTTCATTCGGTTTAGAACCTCCTCCATTATAGAAGTTTACTTCCAATAAGTATGTTTTACGTGTTGTACGAATGGAAAAATCAAATTTCTTAACATCCTTTCCTAATTTATCTTTCAAATCTGGAAAAGTAATAGATTTTACCTGACTGCTATAAGGGATTCCATTTGCTTTTAAGATTGAGGATATCTCATTTTCCATTATTTGACCACTTCTGTTTTTGCGAGCATTTGTATCCATTCCTGTTTCTATACCAAAAACATAATCAACAAGGTTCGTAAGATCTTTATTTTGAAATAAGTTCAGTAAACCTGTTGTTTTGAGAAATGTATATACTCCATTAGGGGATTTAAACATATTTGATAATTTTTGCGGTTCATCCAAAGGAGACTTTTCAACTACCCATACGCCATCTTTACTATCTCTTACAGCAATCAAAATATCTAACACCTCAAAAGGCTTTGCACCATATTCCTTAAATATACAATCTATGGTACTTTGGATATTAGAAGAGGTCAGCAAACTATTTAGTAAATTTAGATTTAGCTTTATTCTATCTACATTTGCTTTTATCTTCTTAAAATCACAGAAAAAGTAGTCTAATGTTTGGTTTGTTTTTCTCAACTGAGACATAAATATCTCAAATTGTTCTTCGGTATGTGCTGCCATAGTTTAGAATAATTGGTTTTGTTTAACTTCTTTGTAATTGTGAACCAGAATCTCGGTCAGTTTGCCGCGTTTGCTGGGGTTCGCATTTATACTACGCGATGCCAAAACACGCTCAATGATGTATGGAGAATAGAGGTCATCAAAGAAACCGTCTTGACAATCGGAATTGCTCAGCATGAAATGATAGCCGGAAGCGTCAACTGTGTCGCAGAACTCTTTCAAACGAACTTGCGCAAGGTCATTAAAAGGCTCTTTCGCATAATCGTTAAAACTGCTGGTATTGTTCAAAGGACGGTAAGGTGGATCGAAATAAAAGAGTGTCTTTCCTTGAGCAAAAGGAAAGATTTGCTGGTAATCCCCAGTAAATATCTCTACCTTTTGCAATAACGCACTATCCGCATAAATCGTCTTGACGTCGCATATCTGCGGATGATCATAGCGACCGAAAGGCACGTTGAAAAGACCCGCTTTATTGACACGATAAAGACCGTTAAAGCAGGTACGGTTTAGGAAAAAGAATAGTGTGGTGTTACGGAGCGGGGCTAATGATTTGGTATTAAACTCGTCCCGTCGCTGCATATAGAAATCCTTGCGCTCATCTTCGGACGTGAGTGCATAATACTCCTCTTGGATCTGTTGCAGAGACTCCACCAATTCCGACGGATGATTGCGCACTACCTTGTAGCACGTAGTCAGATCCGAATTGATGTCGTTAATAACGGCTGTTTGGATATTGGCATGCGTACGCAACATATAGAAGAGCATAGCTCCGCCACCCACAAAAGGCTCAATGTACGTCACCTCTTTCCATTCCTCAAAATCAGCCGGAAGCAAAGCTTCTAATTGCTCAATGAGCTGTGTCTTACCGCCAACCCACTTGATAAAGGGTTTGGCGACCGATTCGGTGATTTTCATTAGATAGCATTATACTGTCTGCTACCTTTCCTATTCAGTTTCTACGACCTGTATAAATACAAAATGCGGGCAAACTTGCTCGCACTGTGGTCGTAGGAATAGCACCAATAGAAAGACAAGTCGCCCGCATGATTTGCGGGTTTGCTTTTGTTCTTTCTAATTTGCTTATTCTTGAAATTTCCTACGTTTCAGTGCGAATAGACAAATAGCAAACGCTAATTAATAAATATGTTTACTCCGCCGCTGCGGATGTTTTATGTCAATTATGTATTTTGGTTTTTACTTACATGTTATGGTGGGTTCTCCAATAAAATCCCCTGCGTCCAAGACAATCTCCCCTTTGCGATAAAGCGCTTCGGCTATCTCTTTCGCTTCCTCCGAATTTTCTGCCTCAACAACGACCTCTTTTCGCAATATCTCCTCTATGACTACAGTATATTTCATTTGTTAAATTTTTCTCTTTCACCGCTTTTTTACGCTG
>JAFVAX010000043.1 GCA_017480285.1 Paludibacteraceae bacterium
CCCTGAGAAAGAGCCACTTAGTTTGCCCGTTATGTCGGCGGCATCGGCTATCTTATAGCCGGGCGAACCGTAGCCGCCACCAAGGTAGGCTTCCACATAGTGCCCTTTGTAAGAGAACGAGTCGGCGGGATACTCCACTATGGTATCACGCTCAAGACTGTCAAGATGCTCTGTTATGTGCATTACCGTGTCCTTGTAAGGACGATAAGTCGTGTCCCGACGCAACTGAATCTCGTCGGAGGCTTGCACATAAGCACAAAACAACATCACTAACGCAAAAGTTAGCAGTAAGTAACTGTGTTTCATAGTACTGATTTATAATTAGTTGATTTTAATAAAAATTCGCTATAAAGTACTTATAAACATTGCTTAGAGGGCTGATAATTGTTCTTGCAAAAGTTCCCACTCGTAGAGTTTTTGTTCGAGTGTGTGTTTGAGTTTGTTGTATTGTTCAAAAAGCGATGTATCGGTTTGGTTTTCAGGTAATGAGAGTTTAGCCTCAAGGTCTTTTTGCTGTTGTTCCAAATCGGAAATCTGCGCTTCCGTTTCGCCTATTTGTTTGTTTAACTTATTGATTTGGCTTTTTCGCTCTTTTTGCTGTTGGAAGTCGATTTTGCTGTTTTTTATATTATCAGATTCTGAAACAAGTTCAGAATGAGGACGATGAGATTCTGAAACAAGTAGCTTCGAATCGTGGGACCGTGCAGAATGAGGATTACCCTCATTCCGATAAGACTTCACCTCATTCCGACAAGACTTCACCTCATTCCGACAAGACTTTACCTCATTCCGACGAAGGTCGGAATCTAAACTACGAGTGTTGAGTTGCTCAAGCGAGTTGAGTTTTTTGTGTTGCAGGAAGTCGTAGATGCCACCGAGATGCTCTCTCACTTTCCCGCCACCGAACTCATACACCTTATCTACCAGTCCGTCAAGGAAATAGCGGTCGTGCGAGACGATAATAACCGTACCGTTGAAATTCTGTATGGCCTCTTTGAGCACATCTTTCGATGGCATATCAAGGTGGTTGGTAGGCTCGTCAAGTATCAGCAGATTAACGGGTTGCAACAAAAGTCTAATCATTGCCAAACGGCTGCGCTCACCACCTGACAAGAACTTCACTTTCCTGTCGGAAATGTCGCCCCCGAACATAAAAGCACCAAGTATATCTCTTATTTTCAGTCGTATATCTCCTGTAGCAACGCGGTCGATGGTATCAAAGACGGTCTGTTCACCATCCAACAGAGATGCTTGATTTTGTGCGAAATAGCCTATCTGCACATTATGCCCGATACGAAGTGAGCCGTCGTGGTCAAGTTGTTGCATAATACACTTGACGAGAGTGGTCTTACCTTCACCGTTTTTACCTACAAACGCCACTTTGTCGCCTCTCTTTAGAGTGAAGGTAACACCCTCAAAAACAAGATGTTGCCCGAAGGCTTTGCGCACATCTTCGGCTATCACGGGGTAGTCGCCACTGCGTGGTGCTGGCGGGAAACGGAGATGCAGACGCTTGGTATCTTCCAAATCCACTTCCAAACGCTCAAGTTTCTCGAGTTGCTTGATGCGCGACTGCACCTGAACGGCTTTGGTGGCTTTGTATCGGAAACGCTCGATAAAATCTTCCGTTTCCTGAATCATTTTCTGCTGATTTTCGTAGGCACGCACTTGTTGGTCGTGGCGTTCCTGTCTGAGAACCACGAACTTAGAGTATGGCACATCGTAGTCGTAGATCCTGCCGAGCGTTATCTCAATAGTGCGAGTGGTTACATTATCAAGAAAGGCACGGTCGTGCGAGACGAGCAAAACGGCACTTCTTGTTGTCTGCAAAAACTCTTCAAGCCACTGAATAGACTCAATGTCAAGGTGGTTGGTAGGCTCGTCAAGAAGTAGTAAATCAGGTCGTTGCAGAAGAATCTTGGCAAGTTCGATTCTCATTCTCCAACCGCCGGAAAACTCATCACAAGGGCGGTCAAAGTCCGAGCGGAGAAAACCTAAACCCAGCAGAGTCTTTTCCATTTCGCCTTCAAAATTGCTACTACCATAGAGTTGCAGCAACTCCTGTTTGTAGGTCATCTCGTCAATGAGCGAAGCATAATCAGCAGACTCATAGTCTGTTCGGCGGGAAATCTCAAGTTGCAGTTGCTCTACCTCTTGTTCGAGATTGGTTATTTTAGCAAAGGCTTTTCGCGTCTCTTCTATAACGGTGGTGTCGGTATTGAAAATCATCTGCTGTGGCAGATAGCCGATGCTTATACCGTTTTGCATTGCGATGTTGCCGGCGGTAGGGTGCATCTCGCCTGCAAGCAGACGGAGCAGGGTCGTTTTGCCGGCACCGTTTTTGCCGACAAGCCCGATACGGTTCTGACGATTGATAAGGAAACTTATGTCCGACAAGACAGGGCGGGCTGAAAATTCTATTGTCAGGTGTTCAATGGAAATCATTTGTCTAACATCTCATATACGGAATTGCGACTTTTGTATTCTGGCACAATATGTTTCATCTGTTCTACAGTAAGATACGGCTTGTTCTGTTTGCTTATGGCAATCAGGCTGACTATCTGCTCAAGTATAGTCTCGTAGGGCATCTCGCGAACCTTGGCTATCAATATTTTCTTGTTAGGAGTGGGTAGGGTAGTCTCCTTCTTATTGAGCAGTTCTTCGTATAGTTTCTCACCCGGACGCAGTCCGGTAAAGACTATCTGTATGTCTTCAAACGGACGATAACCGGCAAGACGAATCATGTTTTGCGCAAGGTCATATATACGCACCGGCTGACCCATATCGAAGCAGAATATCTCTCCGCCATTGCCCAGTGTTGATGCTTCAAGTACGAGTTGTGAGGCTTCGGGAATGGTCATAAAATAGCGAATGATGTCAGGATGAGTAACCGTTACAGGACCGCCCATGGCAATCTGTTTTTTGAAGTAAGGAATGACCGAGCCGTTAGAGCCGAGCACATTGCCAAAACGAGTGGTAATGAACTTGGTGCAGTCCTTGTCGGTCTGGTAGAGATATTTGAAAAGCGACTGCACATAAATCTCGGCAATACGCTTGCTTGCGCCCATCACATTGGTAGGGTTGACCGCCTTGTCGGTTGAAATCATCACGAACCTCTGACAGCGATACTTAACCGCCATATCTGCCACATTTTTCGTACCCAAGACATTAGTCTGGATAGCCTCGTTGGGGTGTTCCTCCATAAGCGGGACATGCTTGTAAGCGGCTGCATGATAGACCACTTGCGGACGGAACTCAGAGAAGATATCTTCCATCCGCTGTCGAGAGCGTATATCGCCGATAAGGCAAACAAACTCCTGCTTTGGATAGAGTTGTTGCAGGTCAAGACGAAGGTCGTGAAGTGGCGACTCCGCCTGCTCCACAAGCACTATACGCATAGGTTTGTATTTAGCCACTTGCTCCACAATCTGCGAACCGATACTACCGGCGGCGCCGGTTACAAGAACTGTCTGACCTTCAAGAATCTGGCGCACATTCTCAGTATTGATTTCTATCTCAGGGCGGTCAAGCAGATCCTCAATGCGAATCTGTTCAATCTTGCCTACATTCTGTTGCAGAACTTCCTCGTCCTCCCAATCGGTGAAATAGGGAGTTGTAAGGATATGTATCTGATGGTTGAGAAAAGGCTGCAAATCAACGCTCGTATTGAGCGACTTGAGTTTCATTGGCGAGACGATGACATACTGTATGTCCTTGATTTTCATCCGTGTAAAGAGCGACTCGTTAAGTTCATAAACACGCAAACCAACTATGGTATGGTTGATTTGCTCGCTCTTTTTGTCTTCAATGAAACCAACAGGTGTGTATTTGGCATCGCCCGAACTGCGAAGCATCTTGGCAATAGCGATACCCGACTGTTTGGCACCATAAATGAGCACGCGATTGACAGCCTTATGTTGCTGAGCCGTTTCGTAAATAGTCTTGATAAAAACACGGGTACTCAAAAGAATAGTGCTTGCTATGAAGATATAAATAAACAGGGTAGTGTTGCGGAACAGTTTCAAGTCCCATATATTATAAATGGTAGTGTTCAGAATAAGCAACACAGCCCCTGTACATAGCACTGCAAAAAGAATCTTTACGATATCTGCAAAAGTGGAATACCGCAAAATGCCTGTATATGTCCTCCACGAAAGGAAAAAAATCAGTTGCGAAATAAGCAGAATAATAGTCTGCAACCAAAGCGGTGGCAGGGTCGGGTCGTCAAAATAATGGAAAACACCATAACCTGCAGCATTGGACAGAAGAAAGCAAATGAAACTTATGAATATGTCAAGTAGCAGTAAAGCCCAACGCGGCAGATAGTTAATCGGACTGAAAAATGAGCCGAAACGGGTTATGATAATATCTTTCATAAACAGCAAAAATCAGTTACGAACGGGTCTGTTTATACACAAGCAACCCTCTTCGCAGGTTAAAATTAGAATAATTGCTACAAATTTACAAAAAACTTTTTATTTTGCAAAATAATAATTATTATGTATCTTTGTAGTCGATTTTTGAAAAAAAATAAACAAAAATACAAGAAAAATAGTAAAAATTATGTCAGTACATTTAGGTTCTACGTTGAAAAAGACAGCGCAAACAGTTCAAAAACAAAAACTTAACGGAGAAAAAATAACAATGCTCACATCGTATGACTTCACGCTTGCACATCTGGTTGATGCTGCGGGAGTGGATATGATACTTGTGGGCGACAGTGCAGCCAATGTAATGCTCGGGCACGACTACACCCTGCCCATCACTGTCAATGAGATGATTGTATATGCCCGTGGTGTGGTTCGGGCGGCAAAACAAGCGATGGTGGTAGTGGATATGCCATTCGGCTCGTATCAGATTTCCGAAGAAGACGCATTGCGCAACGCCGTCAAAGTAATGAAAGAGACGGGTTGTGATGCATTGAAATTGGAAGGAGGCGAGGATATTGTGCATATAATCAAGCACATGACTTCGGCTGGCATTCCCATTATGGGACATTTGGGACTTACCCCGCAAAGCGTTCATAAATTTGGCGGATACAGCCTGAGGGCAAAGCAAGAGGCAGAAGCAGAGAAACTTATGCACGATGCACTCCTATTGCAGGAAGCCGGATGTTTCTCGCTTGTGCTTGAGAAGATACCGGCTGCATTAGCAAAAGAGGTTACTGAAAAACTGACTATTCCCGTCATAGGTATCGGTGCCGGCAACTCAACCGACGGTCAGGTGCTCGTTTTGCAGGATATGCTCGGAATGAACGATGGATTTAAGCCTAAGTTCCTTCGACATTTCGCTCAGTTGGGCGATGCTGTCAAACAAGCCGCCGGAGATTATATAAATGCCGTCAGATCAGGCGATTTCCCTAACGAAAGCGAATCTTATTAAGGAAGTTGGACCGCTACGCTGTTGGAAGGTGGATCACTTCGCTGTTTTTCATTAGATTTTGCCGAACACTTTATTAGGGAATTTTTCCATTGATAGCAGACGCTTTTGGTACTTTTCCCACTTAAGTTGCTTGCCATCAGCCATTTTAATAGGTTCCGACTTATTTATATCGTCGAAATATATTATGGCTTTAAGCGGAATCAATATGTTTGCATTATACTTTTGCTCATAAAAATTGAGCATTTGATTAAGAGAAAATACCGACGACAATTCCGCAACATCAATAAAGTCTTTTATTCTCGTACCATTTCCGGCAATAGCATTAAGTTTCATTGCGCTAATGTCTTCAAGGCTTGCAAGACGAATACCATCCTCTTCTACAAGAGGTTTTATCCAAGGATAATTATGCTCAATACAGTCAATCTGTACCCCGTTTATTTCGCCTTTGACAGTGCCTTTTGCTAAATAATCAGTTTGCAACAAATGATTGATTTCCAGATTCTCCTGCAATTGTTGTGCATCAAAGGGCGTTTGTGAAAATAAATCCAAATCAACACTTATTCTATGCCCGAGTTGCAGAGCAAGAGCAGTGCCACCAACAAGGCGAAAGTGTTCCATTTGCGGGGCATTCATCAATTGCTTCAGGATGAGAAGTGTTGCCGGTGCGATTGTTTGGATTTGTAACATCTTAGGTCTTCCTTTTTTATATCAAAAGTAAAACAAGCGAAATTCATATCTTTTTCGCTCATATAAGGTATTTCTTTCAAGGCTTCTCTAACTCCTTCTATTCCATACAGATTAAGCATAGCATAATAATCGTCTCTCCGCCCGCGCTCAAGTACGCGTTGTACAACGACATTGCGCATCTTGTAAAAATCAAGATGCTCTAAATCATACTCCCAAAGAAGCGATGGGCGAATAGCAGAATCTGAATGTTTTCTAAAATCAGAGAAAAGCATAATATGCTGATTTTTTGAACAAAGTTACAAAAATTTTAATTATTATCCAAATAAAATAAATCAATAATTTGTTTTTTTACTCAGTTTTTAGTATTTTTGTACAACAAAATTCAATATGATGCGAAATAGTTATTTTTTTGTGCTTATAGTGGCGATGTCAGTTGCTGTTTGCACAACCTCTTGTATGAAAAACGAAGAAAAACCTATCGGCAAACAACAGCCGAAGATTGAAAACCGCCGTTTTAGTGCCGAAGCCTTATGGGCTATGGGGCGTATTGGTTCAGCCTCGCAAAACCCGCAAACCGGACAAATAGCCTATAATGTAACCTATTACTCAGTTGAGGAAAACCGCTCAAACAGCGAACTTTTTCTCATTGATAAGGACGGCACAAACCAACGCCAACTAACCACTACATCACTCCGCGAAACCGATCCTCAGTGGATGCAGGACGGGCGAATAGCCTTTCTGAGCAACGAGAATGGCTCTTCGCAGGTTTGGGCGATGAATAAAAACGGGAAAAACAAGAAACAACTGACCAATTTCAAAGACGATATTGAGGGCTTCTGTTTCTCGCCTGACGGAAAGAAAATACTCTTTATTGCACAAGTAAAAACCGTTAAGACAACAGCCGAGAAGTATCCTGACCTACAGAAAGCAACCGGCAGAATCGTTACCGACCTTATGTACAAACATTGGGACGAATGGACCGAAACGGCACCGCACCCGTTTGTAGCATCTATAGAAAACGACAAGATGGGCGAAGCCGTTGATATTCTGCAAGATGAGCCATACGAGAGTCCGATGAAACCATGGGGTGGAATGGAGCAACTCGCTTGGTCGCCCGACTCGAAAAAAATAGCATACACCTGCCGGAAAAAGACAGGACTTGAGTATGCAATATCCACCAATTCAGATATTTATCTCTACGACATTGAGACTCGCAAGACCCAAAACCTTACCGAAGGAATGATGGGCTATGATACCAATCCGAAGTTTTCGCCTGACGGACTTTCGCTTGCATGGCAGTCGATGGAGCGCGACGGCTACGAAGCCGACCAAAACCGCTTGTTCGTAATGAACCTGCAAACAGGCGAGAAACGCTTTATAAGTCAGAAGTTTGAGAGCAATGTTGACGACTATCGCTGGCTCGACAACAACCGCCTTATTTTCACCGGTTGCTGGCACGCGCTTGAACACTTGTATCAGATTGATTTAGAAGGACATATAACTCAACTCACCTCAGGTCAGTACGACTATTCGATAGCCGATCTCACACCCTTCGGAGCACTTCTAAAACGCCATTCGATGTCGGCTGCCGACGAACTGTTTGCACTCAACGAAAAGGGTGAGATAAAGCAACTTACACAGGAAAACAAGTATTTTTACGATAACATCGACTTCGGCGAAGTGAAGCCTATCTGGCAAACGACAACCGACGGCAAGCAGATGCTCACATGGATAATCTATCCGCCTCATTTCGACCCTAACAAGAAGTACCCGACATTGCTTTACTGCGAAGGCGGACCGCAATCGCCTGTAAGTCAGTTTTGGTCGTTCCGCTGGAACTTCCAGATGATGGCGGCTCACGACTATATCATCGTAGCCCCCAACCGTCGCGGACTGCCCGGCTTCGGACTTGAATGGAACGAACAAATATCAGGCGACTACGGCGGACAGTGTATGCGCGACTACTTCTCCGCTATCGACCAATTTGCTGAAAACCACTTTGTTGACAACGACCGCTTAGGCTGTGTTGGTGCTTCATTCGGCGGATATTCCGTCTATTGGATTGCCGGACATCACAACAAGCGTTTCAAAGCCTTCATAGCACACGATGGCATATTCAACATGGAAATGCAGTATCTTGAAACAGAAGAGAAATGGTTTGCCAACTGGGACATGGGTGGCGCATACTGGGAAAAAGATAATCAAGTGGCTCAACGCACTTTTGCCAACTCGCCACACCGTTTTGTTGACTGTTGGGACACGCCTATACTTTGCATCCACGGCGAAAAAGACTATCGTATCCTTGCCAATCAGGCAATGGCGGCTTTCGATGCGGCAAAGATGCAAGGTATTGATGCTGAACTGCTTATCTTCCCCGACGAGAACCACTGGGTACTGCGTCCGCAGAACGGGGTACTATGGCAACGCACTTTCTTTGAGTGGCTCGACAAATACCTCAAATAGTTGATAGTAGATATTTGATAGTAGATATTTGATAGTAGATATTCCTCATCCTGACGAAGGTCAGGATCTGTAAAAAGATTCCGGCCTTCGCCGGAATGAGGAAATTATAAGTGAAAAATAAATTTCATTGTAAAAAAAACAATATTATATTAACAAAAACAGGTTTTATATGAAAAAATTTTCTTACTTGTTAGTATTGCTTCTGTCGTTCGTGGCATTTAATGTCAAGGCTCAAGAAGTCAATACTTTATGGTGGGTTGAGAATGCCCCGTTCAGGCATTATATGAACCCTGCGGCAGAGCCTATGGCAAACATCTACATCAGTCTGCCGGTGATTGGTTATACCAGCCTTTGGGCAGGTAACAACAGTGTTGCTCTGAATAATGTGCTTTACGACCGTCATAACCTGAAAGGCAGTCCTACCGCACTCGACTCTTACGATGGACGCACCTCGCTCCTGAAGAAGATCCATCGCACTGCTGCCGCCGGAGCAAACGGATCAATCAACTTGCTCGCTTTCGGTTTTCGCCTGAAAGAGAAAAACTACTTGCATTTCAATGTAACTCAACGCTTTGAGTCTGAAGTGTCGGCACCTAAGAGTGTGGCTCGTTTCCTTTTCGAAGGCGGTGAGAATGCCTTGAACACTAACTTCAACAAAGTGTCGCTGAAGGCTGATACCTACACTGAGATTGCCCTCGGCTATTCACGCCGCATAAACGACAAATGGACAGTCGGTGGTAAAGCCAAACTGTTGCTTGGTCAGGGTGTTGTGGCTGCCCGCATTACCCCCTTTGAGAGCAATCTGAACGCTGACGGATGGAAAATGACAGGCGAAGGTTCAGCTTATATGGCAGGCAACTTCCTCACACGCTTCCCCGAACAAATAAATAAACAAGCAATTAAAGACTGGACCGATGATGCCCAAAACGGTAATGAGAAAATCTATTCTGACCGCGTTAACGATTGGCTCAAACCTGCCGGATACGGTGTGGCATTCGATGCCGGTTTCGTTTATCGACCACTCAAGCAATTGCAAATATCAGCCGCTTTCACCGACCTCGGCTTTATTTGTTGGAATGCTCATAAGTACAATGTAGGACTTGATGTTCTGTCAAACGAACTGAACGCTGACATGTATAATCAACATTTTGCTACCAAAGAAGCATACGATGCGGATAAACTGTTAGGCGATGTTGCTGACGGATTGGGTACTGCTTATTCAAACATCGAAACCAAAGAATATAAGAAAGGTACTTCTACAAGTTTCACTTCTTTCAAGTTCAATGTTGCTATTGACGGTAAGTTCTGGGAAGACCGCGTAGGCGTAGGTCTGTATTCGCGCACACGCTATTTCAACCACCGTGTAACCGAAGAAGTAACCCTTGGTGCGTATTTCCGACCCGTTCATTGGTTCAACCTCGCAGCATCTTATAGTTTCATCGGAACAAACTACCGCACTTTCGGTGCCGCTATGAGTATCATAACCTACGAAGGACTTGGTATAACCCTCGCAATGGACTACATACCACTCAGTTATGCTTATCATAACGAAGATGCCAAGATGGCATACGTTCCTTATAAATCCAAAGGTGTGAACCTCGCTTTGGGACTCAGCATCGTTATCGGACACGACAAAGACGACGACCACGATGGTGTACGCAACCGCAAAGACCTTTGCCCGCTCACTCCGAGAGGTGTTCTTGTTGATAAGAAAGGTTGTCCGCTCGACGAAGATGGCGATGGAGTACCCGACTATCTTGACCAATGCCCGAACACACCAAGAGAAGCATGGAGCACAGTGGATAGCATAGGTTGTCCGCAAGATACTGATGGCGACGGCGTTTATGACTATCTTGACCAATGCCCGGGTACAGACCCGCGTGCTCGTGGTCATGTCGATGCACAAGGCTGCGAACTCGACAGCGACAAGGACGGAGTACCCGACTGGAAAGACCAATGCCCGAATACACCGGAAAATGCAACAGTTGATGAGAACGGTTGCGAACTCGACAGCGACGGCGACGGAGTACCCGACTGGAGAGACCAATGCCCCGGAACGCTTGCAGAGGCTCGCGGACATGTCGATGCTAACGGTTGTGAGTTAGACTCCGACAACGATGGCGTACCTGATTGGAAAGACCGTTGCCCCGACACACCAAAAGAGGCATCGCAGTATCCTAACGGAGTTGACGAGAACGGCTGTGTGCGCGATACCGACGGCGACGGAACACCTGACTACGAAGACAAATGTCCTGACATGGCAGGTCCGAAAGAGAACCTCGGTTGCCCGGCACTCAAATCAACAGAGACACGCGTGCTGCAAGATGCAATGAAGGGTATCCAGTTTGAGACAGGTAAGGCTGTCATCAAACCGGCTTCATACAACACACTTAACCAAGTAGCAAATGTGTTCCTGAACAACCCGTACTATCAGGTTGAAGTTCAAGGACATACCGACTCTACAGGTAACCCCGATAAGAACCTCGTTCTCTCGCAGAAGCGTGCTGATGCTGTTCGCGACTACCTCATTTCAAAGGGTGTGCCGGCAAGCCAACTCACCTCTGTCGGATATGGCGATACCAAACCTATTGATACTAACGAGACGAAAGCCGGTCGTGCTAACAACCGCCGTGTTGAGTTCATTTATCAATACACCGAAACAATCACACACGAAGAGTATCAATATCAAAAATAACTCTTTGTAACGAAGTGATTTTTAACTAACTAAACCAATAAAAGTTTCCCGCAATCTGCTACAGGAAACTTTATTGGTTATAAAAATGAATAGACGATGAAATATCTCAATTACTTCTGCTTGATTGTGGTAAGCACTTGTATGTTAACAGCTTGCAAGTCAAAAGTAGCATTAGATGACATTGACACCACTATGCAGGTGGATATGAAAGTGGCTGTCCCGCTTGCCACGGTCTTTGACAATGTGGGGCGTTTTTACGACGACGACAGGTTGGGCAGTAAAATTACGATGGACAGAAATGGTATTCTGCATTATCAGGACACCTTCCTTCGCGACCGTCAATACCACGACATCGAACTGAGCAACTATACAACACAGGGTAGTAAGTTGTTGCCAATCAATGCCGACATCGCTGAACCACTTGTCATACCGCAAATGCAAACCATAACAATGGACTTCGTTATTCCCATTGAGTTCAATCTCAACAGAGACGAAGAGATGTTCAAGGAAGAGCGACTTGATTCAATGACCATAAAAGATGCTTTGTTTGTGTCGAAATTCACTACAAACAACAGCGCGTCGCTGTCTAAATATGTAAAGTCTGTGCGCGTCGATGTAGGCGACCGTCTGCGCAGAAAAGAGGGTAGTTTGATAACCGTCTATGACGCTGACAAAGACGGCACTTTCCACTTTGGCAGCGAGATGCAGGTACCTATGCAGGACTTCTCTATCAACCTTATGAAAGAGACAGGGCTCAGTCCGTTTTTCAACAATTTGGACGACATCGGCAAATGGAACAACAACACCATCAACGAACTCAATTTTACTGTTTATATCGATTTTCAGTCAACTGACGGCAATCTTGTTATTCCCGCAAACACTACTTTCAACTACGAAGTAGGTATCAAGTATCTGAAATTCGACAAACTATGGGGCTATTTCCGTCCCGGACCGCAGATGCACGATGCAGACACTGTGTTCATCGAGCAGGAGTGGGAAGACTGGAAAAAGTTCAAGACCATGGAACTGCATCTGTTGGAGCCTGTTGTACAAATAGAGGCAACAACAAGTATTGTAGCACCGCTGAAAGTGAATGCACAGTATTTCTTTGTCAGAAAAGAGGGCAGCAACAATCCCAAATATGCGACCTTCGACCTTTCGGAAAACACTCGCAACACAGTTTGGAACATGACCGACGAAGTGTCAGCAGATGAAATAAACAACTGGGTGCAACGCCGTTTGCAAAACCCGGAGAGTCAATCGTTTACATATCATTATACTTTCTCAAAAGACCCGCAACGCGGACATATCGACCGCCTCTTTGAAGAACGACCCGACGAGATGGGCTGGTCATACGACATTGATATTCAGTACGATTATGGCAAACCTTGCAATCAAATCCGTGTTGACAACGACCTTATACTTCACATCAAAGCCATGCTTGATATGCCGTTCATCTTCGGCAATGGCGCAACAGCGTCATTCGAAGATACGCTCGATGCCGACTTCTCCGTCATCAATTTCGACTCTATTGCCAACAAAGTGGACCAGATAACGGAGATAAAAGAAGCAAAAGCCTTCGTTTTCCTCACTTTCTCTAACACCATTCCGCTCAACATCATTGCCAACTTCGACTTTATGAACGAGAACGGCGAGATAGTCAATATCGAAGGTATGATTGAAGATATGGACTCAATAGGTTCCGTTCTGTCAAACGACCATCGACTCGTCATTCCGGCAGCCACACACATATCAAGCGGTGTGGTCAAACAACCATCAGTAAAGAGAGTGCGTATTACCGCTACAAAAGACGATATCAACACACTCAGCACCGTCCGCTCTATGCTGTATCGGTTAGAACTTGCAACCGACCCCGATAGTTTCCAAAAATGGGAAGATGCAGAAGGCTCGCACACTACCGACCGCGTGCAGATCGACCAAAACTCAGGACTTGCTATCAAACTGGCAGTTGCAGCCGATGCAAGTGCTATAATGAATTTCAAGACTGAACCTGAAGAGGAAACAGAAACAGATAATGACAAATAAACAAGGAGGACACAACTATGAAAAATCTGAAAAAACATATCACTTTGTGCCTTCTTATGGTATTCGCATTACCTGCTATCGCACAAGAAGTCAACACCTTATGGTGGGTTGAGAATGCACCGTTCCGTCATTATATGAACCCTGCGGCAGAGCCACTGGCAAACATTTACATCAGTCTGCCCGTCTTAGGTTATACAAGTATGTATGCAGGCAACAACCGTATAGCGCTAAACGATGTCATCTTTAATAACAACGGTCAGACTATCACTGCCTTACACCCTGATGCCGACCGCAAAAAACTACTGAAAAAACTCAAGAACCCTTGGGCGGCAGGCAGTAATGCTTCAATCAATCTGCTCGCCTTCGGTTTTCGTTTCAAAGAGTACAACTATTTCCATTTTGGCATTACACAACGCATCGAAACAGAGACTTCAATACCGAGAGATCTGCTCACTTTTGTTCTCGATGGTGGTGTGAAAGACCTTGAGGGAATAAACACATACAACTTCAAAAAACTTGCTTTTCAAGCAGATACATACACCGAAATTGCTTTTGGCTATTCAAGAAACATAAAAGACAAATGGACAGTCGGCGGAAAAGTGAAACTCCTTTTAGGACAAGGATATGCAGACCTAAACTTCAAGAACCTCAACGCCTATCTCTCGCCTGACGATTGGAAAATGCAAGGACGAGGTACTGTTGTTATGGCAGCAGCACCGCTAAACCGTTTTCCTTTGGAAATCAACCGACAGGCTATTAAAGATTGGATCAACAGCGATAATTATGACGGGCAACCACTCATCTCTAAAACACCCGTTAATTACCTCACACCGCAAGGCTACGGCGCTGCGTTTGACTTAGGATTTGTCTATAAACCAATCAAATACCTGCAAATATCCGCTGCCGTTACCGACCTCGGATTTATCTATTGGAGAGGACAACGCTACGGAATAGAAATAGATGCTACACACTCCGGTACAAATACCTATCAAGTGAGCGACTATTTTCAAGAAGATGACGACTACGATGCTGAACGCCTCTTCAAAGACATTGCTGAAGGTCTTGAAGTTTTCTCTGACAGCATTGATCCGGTCTTCCGCACGAAAGGGGCCACAAGAATGACATCAGCCAAACTCAATGTCGGTATCGACGGCAAGTTCTGGGACGGCAGAGTAGGGGTCGGCCTCTATTCTCGCACTCGCTATTTCAACCACCGGTTCGACGAAGAACTCACGCTCGGTGCATATTTCCAACCCGTTCATTGGTTCAACCTCTCTGCATCGTACAGTTTCTTCGGCTCAAACGGCCGTTCGATGGGTGCTGCACTCAGTATCATAACCTACGAAGGACTGGGACTAACGCTCGCAATGGACTATATACCATTTACTTACGCTTCGGCTAAAAAG
>JAFVAX010000044.1 GCA_017480285.1 Paludibacteraceae bacterium
GGCAAGTTTGTTATATGAATAGGTATAATACCGGCTATTATACCGATCATTATACCTAAGTATATGGTAACAAATTGCGGGTCGTTTAGTCGATTGAGAGTGTTGCCAAGCATCTTTTCCGCGTTGCGGATGTTCTCAAGCGGACCTACCACCATCACTCGGTCGCCCATCTGAAGGACAAGGTCAGGACGCGCAAGCAGATCCATACCGGCACGGTTGATACGAGTGATATTGACATTGAGCGCACTTCTAAGATGCAGCTGTCCGATAGTCTTGCCGTTTATCTCGCCACGCGTTACCACTATACGACGAGAAACGAGGTCATCGTGGTCGTCTTTCCAAATGTAAGCCATTTTCTGCCCTAAGAGTTTCTCCAAAAGCGGGGCATACTCCGAGTCGGTAACGATAAGAATGATATCACCGAAATGCAGAACTGTATCAGCATGCGGAATGAAGATTTTCTCTCCGTCGTTCAGACGAGTTGCTATGGCTTCGTGTCCGTAGAGTTGCTTCATCTGACTGACCATAAGTCCGTCAATGGCTCTGTTGGTAATACGGAAAGTGAGTATCGCGGGTTTGTTTCTGGAATTGTTTTGCAACTCAGCAAGGCGTTTGTCTTCCTCTTCAGGTTTGACACGACAAATCCATTTGACGAGCATCATAGCGAATATCGTAGCCACAATAGCAATAGGATACGCCACGGCATAACCCAAACTTATTGGTGGCACTTCGCTTATAGCACCGCTATGCTGCAACTGTTGTAAGGCTTCTGTGGCAGCACCAAGCCCGGGCGTATCGGTAACGGCACCCGACATCACACCCACCATCATAGGCATGCTGAAACTGCCACTCTCGTGAAGCGAATGGAAAGAATTGAGAAAAAAGAACAGTGCTATCGTTACCCCTACTCCTAAAAACACCTCAAGCAAAGCGAGTCCGTTGAGCATCATTCCCTCTTTCTTGAACGAAGAGAAGAAGCCCGGACCAACCTGCAAACCAATAGAATAAATAAACAGCACAACCCCGAAATCCTTGATAAAATCAAGCAGGTCGTTGTTGACCTCACTGCCGTAAAAATGTCCTACTGCCAAACCTACGAACAAGACGAAAGTAGCGCCGAGCGATACTCCGCGCACTTTTATCTTGCCAAGCATTGAGCCAACGGCAATGATAAGCGAAAGTAAAAAAAGCAACCGAACAATCATAAATAAAATTTGTCAAGCGTTTATGACTTTCTTGTCTATTAGCATAGTTATCAGTTGTTTTTGTTCAAGATAACTAATGCAGCAATAACCCCAGGTACCCAACCGGCTAATGTCAGTAAAAGGACAATAAGCATTGACCCGCAACCGCGATCATAAACAGCTAAGGGCGGGAAAATAATTGATAATATAACTCTCCAAATAGACATAACAAAGATCGTTGATAGTTGATGGTTGATGGTTGATAGTTGATAGTCCTCATTCTAACGAAGGTCAGAATCTGTTAGATCCTGAAACAAGTTCAGGATGAGGTATATGCCTCATTCCGTACTTGACACAGAATCTGTTAGATCCTGAAACAAGTTGCTTCGCATCGGCAAGCCGTGCAGGATGAGGAATATCAACTATCAATTATTAACTGAATTAAAGTCTTGCTTTTATAGCGGCAGACTCTTTTTCGTAGCCGGGTTTATCGAGCAGAGCAAACATATTCTTCTTGTATGCCTCCACACCGGGTTGGTTAAAAGGATTGACTTCGAGCAAGTAACCGCTTATACCACAAGCTATTTCAAAGAAATAAATCATCTCGCCAAGATAGTACTCATTAAGTTTTGGCAACACAAGTTTCAAGTTGGGCACACCACCATCAACATGTGCCAGCATAGTGCCGAGTTCTGCCATCTTATTCACTTCATCAACTCGTTTGCCTGCAAGGAAATTGAGTCCGTCAAGGTTGGCATCGTTGTGCGGGAAATCAACTTGATGGTTAGGCTCTTGAACAGATATAACGGTCTCAAACAGATGGCGTTCGCCGTCTTGGATATATTGTCCCATTGAGTGTAAGTCGGTAGTGAAATCAACGGCAGCGGGGAAGATGCCTTTATGGTCTTTACCTTCGCTCTCACCATATAGTTGTTTCCACCATTCGGCTACAAAATGCAGTTTGGGGTGGAAATTAACAAGCAGTTCCACTTTCTTTCCGCTTCTGTAGAGGGCATTACGAACAGCTGCATACTGAATGGCGATGTTCTCATCGGTGTCTTTCTGGCACTCGTGTTGCATTGTTTTTGCACCTTCAATAAGATGTTTGATATCAAACCCTGCGCAAGCGATAGGTAGCAGTCCTACAGGTGAGAGAACGGAGAATCGTCCGCCCACATTGTCTTCAATAACAAAGGTCTTGTAGCCTTCTTGTGTAGCAAGTGTGCGAAGTGCTCCACGCGCTTTGTCGGTTATACATACAATGTGCCTGCGGGCATCGTCAAGACCTTGTTGCTCTTCAAGTTGAGTCTTCAAAAGACGGAAAGCAAGTGCGGGCTCGGTCGTTGTACCCGATTTGGAAATACAGATAATGCTGAAACGCTTGTTCTTCAAGAGTTCTTGAAGTTCAAACAGATAGTCTTCGCTTATGTTCTGTCCGGCATAGACTATGAGTGGTTTCTTCTGCTCTATCCATGCAAAGGTGTTTGAGAGAGCGTCAATAACGGCTTTTGCACCGAGATATGAGCCGCCTATACCGATAACGACCACAACTTCGGAGTCATGACGAAGCAGGTCGGCTGTCGCTTGAATATCTTTCAAGAAAGCGTCGGTTGTCTCTTCAGGAAGGTTGAGCCAACCAATAAAATCGTTACCTGCACCTGTACCGTCTTTGAGCGTTTGCAGTGCTTTTTTTGCTTCAGGATAGAGTTTTTTTACCTCATCCTCTTTAACAAAACCAAAGGCTTTGTTGATTTGTAAAGAAATATGATTCATATATTAAAATTTTTATGTTTTTGAAATTAACGAGAGTTTTCCGCGCATATTTACTTTATCACCCTAATTTTTCTGATAGTGCTTGAATGACAAGTCGCGGTGGTTTGGCATTATAGAGGATGTCATACACGGCTTCCATAATAGGCAGGTTGACATGATAACGTTGGTTGAGTTCATGAATACATTTAGTGCCATAATACCCCTCTGCCACCATCTCCATCTCGAGTTGAGCAGAGCGAACACTATAGCCCATACCAATCATATTTCCGAACTGGCGGTTACGCGAGAACTGTGAATAGCATGTAACGAGCAAGTCGCCTAAATAGCCTGATTCTATGACATTACGATATATAGGGTTCATAGCGGTAGCGAAACGCTGTATCTCCTGTATAGCATTCGAAACGAGCACTGCTTGGAAGTTGTCGCCATACTTGAGTCCGTGGCACACACCTGCTGCTATGGCGTAGATGTTCTTCATAACCGACGAATACTCTAATCCCCATACATCTTCGCTTGTCGTTGTTTGTACGAAGGGCGTAACGAACAAGGCTGCCATCTCTTTGGCAAGCGAACGGTCAGAGCAACCTATGGTAAGATAACTCTTTCTCTCAAGTGCCACTTCTTCAGCGTGGCACGGTCCGGCAATGATACCTAACTGGTCTTGAGGCACTTTATAACGAAGACGGATATAATCAGTTATAATCATATTCTCTTCCGGCACCATACCTTTGACAGCAGATATAACGACCTTTCGACGGATACTCTTACGCAGCTTGCCAAGCGACGACTTCAGATATGGCGATGGGATAGCGACAATAAGCACATCCGCCACATCTGCCACTTTGTTGATATCGTTTGAGAAATGTATGCGTGAAGTGTCGAACTTTGCTGCGGAAAGATAGCCCGGATTTGTACCGAGGCGAATAAACTCGTCAATCTTTTCCTGCTGACGCATAAACCAATAAATCTCGTCAGTGTTATGCATAACTATCTTGGCTATAGCCGTTGCCCAACTACCACTGCCGATAATGGCTATTTTTTTGTCTTTTAGCATAGGATAGAAAAGTTTTCCTTTTGTATAACAAAGAGGTGATTACCAATACCAAGTAAGTTGTTCTTGAAGGATATTGCCATCAGTCATAGGATTGTCGTCTTTGGTAAAGACCTGCGCTTTATATTGCACACAAAGCATTGTAAGATTCTCTTTGCCTGTGTTTTTCAGCGCACGCTTCCCTTCCGGTGCAACACGAATAACTGCTCCTTCGCTTACGGGGAACTGCTCACCGTCAACCTGATATGTACCTTCGCCACGAAGTATAAAATACAGTTCTTCGTGGGTCTTATGAGTATGCAAAAAACCGCTGTCTTGCCCCGGTACGAGAGTTTGAAACGACAGTTCTGCACCGGTAGCCGAGAGAGCCTGCCCCAAAAAGACTTTACCTTTGAGAGTAAAATCAGGTCCCATAGGTAACTCGTGCTCAATGATCTCTGAAAACTTACCGGCAGTAACGGCGGTGAAGTTTTTACCTTGTTTGATAACTTCGATTTGTTTCATAGGAGTAAAATTTATAATGTACCTATTGAATAAACTTAATTATCCGTTGTTTTCCACTTTCATTTGCGGGAAAAGCAAAACTTCCTGAATTGTTGTTTGTCCGGTCATGAACATAACGAGTCGGTCGATACCTATGCCGATACCCGATGTAGGCGGCATACCGTATTCGAGTGCGCGCATAAAGTCGTGGTCGATAATCATGGCTTCGTCATCGCCTTTGTCAGCGAGACGCATCTGTTCTTTGAAACGCTCATATTGGTCAATGGGGTCATTGAGTTCGGAATAAGCATTAGCAAGTTCTTTACCATTGACCATGAGTTCAAAACGCTCAGTAAGTCCGGGTTTGGATCGGTGCATCTTTGTCAGTGGCGACATCTCAACAGGATAGTCGGTAATGAAAGTCGGTTGCACGAACTTGCCTTCGCAGAACTCACCGAATATCTCGTCGATTATCTTACCTTTTCCCCAACTTGGTTCAGTCTGAAGATGCAGTTGTTTGCAGATGTCGCGCAACTCGTCTTCGGACTTGCCGTTGAGGTCAAAACCCGTTTGTTCCTTTATGGCATCAAGTATGGGCAATCGGCGATATGGGGCTTTGAAACTTATCACCTTGCCGTCAATCTCACTTTCAGGTTTGCCATTGACAGCCACACATATACGCTCAAGCAGTTTTTCCGTAAACGACATCATCCAGTTGTAGTCCTTGTACTGCACATAGAGTTCCATACAAGTAAATTCGGGGTTGTGCGTACGGTCCATACCTTCGTTGCGGAAGTTCTTGCCTATCTCATAAACACCCTCAAAACCGCCAACGATAAGTCGTTTGAGATATAGTTCGGTAGCGATACGCATATACATATTGATGTCAAGTGCGTTGAAATGCGTTATGAACGGGCGGGCTGATGCGCCACCGGCAATAGACTGAAGCACAGGTGTTTCCACTTCGGTATAGCCGGCTTCGTCAAGAGCGTTTCTAAGTGTGCGAAGTATGGTAGCGCGTTTGAGGAATGTGTCTTTGACGCCATCGTTCACAACAAGGTCAACATAACGCTGACGATAGCGCAGTTCGGGGTTGTCGAACTTATCGTAGGCGACACCGTCTTTGTATTTCACTATAGGTAGTACTCGAAGCGACTTGGCAAGCACTGTCAGTTCTTTGGCGTGCACACTTATAGCGCCTGTTTGAGTACGGAACACAAAGCCACGGATGCCAATGAAATCGCCTATATCAAGCAGTTTCTTAAACACCGTATTGTACATCTCAGGTTGCTGTTCGGTACTGATATCGTCGCGTGAGATATAGCATTGTATTCGCCCCTTGGAGTCTTGCAGTTCGATAAAAGATGCCTTCCCCATGATACGACGCGACATCATACGACCTGCGATACTCACTTCGGGATACTCGGGTGTTCCGCCTGCCTCAACTGCTTCGCGCAATGCCGGTTCAAGTTTTTCAAACATTTCCTTGATGTCGGTTGACCAAGAGGTTACTACATATTCGTCAGCAGGATAAGGGTTGATTCCCATCTCACGCAATTTATCAAGACTTTGCCGTCTTATTTGTTCTTGTTCTGAAAGTTCGGACATAACTGAATAGTTAATATTTAATAGTTAATAATTTATATCTCGTTGATAATCGCAATATCTCATTGCAGAATTAAGTTGTAAATTAAAAGTTCCTTTCCTTTTCAAAATTCTTCACTAAACTCTTGCAGATATTGTTCTATTTGGTTTTTTAATATGGGCAAATCATTAGTAACAACATCCCACACAACAATATCGTCAACATTGCAATAATCATGCACAAGATAGTTACGCATACCTCTTACAAGTTTCCAAGGCGTATCCGGATGTGAGTTTCTAAAGTCTTCAGTAAGCATGTTTGCAGCTTCGCCAATTATACTTATATTCATCAAGACAGCATAAAACATCATACTATTCGACACGAACATATCATAATCACACCCTTTAGTATAATTCAATATCCGCTCAATGGCTTCAATAATATGTTGCAACCGCTCTTTATCTCTACTTTTTTCTCTCATAGACAATCGTTTTATCTCTTTGTGCTGTTTCGTATGCAAAGGGCAGTAGATATGGCTCTGATATCAAATCCACATCGCGTTGAAGAATTTCTTTTAAGTCCTCCGACATACCGAAAAATTTCAACCCTATCCGTTGAGAATAATCTAACTTAACCAGCACATCCACATCACTTTCCGGTGTTTCCTCGCCACGGGCAAATGAACCGAAAAGCCATGCTTTCTCCACCGGTTGGGTGGCGAAGTAAGCAGCTAATTTCGGAATTAGCACATTTCTTGTGTTTTCGGACATCATAAGATTTGTATTTTTACTGATTATTCGCTACAAAGATACATTTTTATTCACAAAAAAGCAAAAAACATCAATAATCAACTCTCAATTTACAAAATCGCAGACTTTATTGATTCTATTATAAATCTGACATCTTCGTCTGTTACCATAGGTCCTGAAGGCAGACACAGACCGCGTTTGAAAAGGCTCTCACTTATGCCGTTGGTATAACTTACTGCATTTTTGAAAACAGGTTGCAGATGCATCGGTTTCCATAGCGGACGACTCTCAATGCCACGCTCGTCAAGATACATCCTTAACGCTTCTACATTACGATTAGGTTCGGAGTCCGTATGCGCCTTGCCGGTCTGATGAGTTACACCTGCCGCTCCACCGACAGCACCTGTAACAGCCTGCTGGTAGGCATGCTCTTCACCTTTGATATGCAACTTTTCGTCCAACACTATGGTAGAAAGCCAGAAATTACTATCAAAATCAGCGTTAGGGTTGTCGTGGAAAGTGATGCCGGCAATGCCACTAAACGCTTGTTTATAAAGACTTGCTATTTGTCGATGTCGGTCAAGATGGTCTTGAAGAACAGTCATCTGTCCGCGACCTATACCGGCACATATATTACTCATACGGTAGTTGTAGCCTATATGCTCGTGCTGATAGTAAGGGAAAGCCTCGCGGGCTTGTGTAGCATAGAACATCGTTTGTTGTTTGCCTTCGTTGTCTGGACAGATAAGTGCACCACCACCCGAAGTGGTAATCATCTTGTTGCCATTAAAAGAGAGAACACCATACTTACCGAAAGTACCGCAAACCTGACCTTTGTAGCGACTGCCGAGACCTTCGGCTGCGTCTTCAATAACGGGAATGTCGTATTTCTCTGCAATAGCGAGTATCTCGTCAATCTTGGCAGGCATACCATACAGATATACAGGTATAATGGCTTTAGGATATTTGCCCGTTTTGGCTTTACGGTCAATTATGGCTTTTTCAAGCAGTTCGGGCGACATATTCCATGTATCGGCTTCCGAGTCAATAAAAACAGGCTTTGCACCAAGGTATGCAACGGGGTTAGCACTTGCGCAAAATGTAAAACTTTGGCATATCACTTCATCACCCGCCTCAACACCGCAGTTGATGAGAGCAAGATGTACAGCCGCAGTACCCGAACTGAGGGCTACAACCTGCTTTTTTTCTGCATTTATATCAGCCAATATTGGCTGATGCAATCCTTGTTCTTTGTTCTTTGCTCTTTGCTCCTTGCTCAAAGCAAACTGCCGTAGGTCTTCTTCAAAGGCATTGACATTCGGTCCGAGCGGAACAACCCAGTTTGTATCAAAGGCTTCTTGTATGTACTTCTGTTCGTTGCCCGACATGTGAGCAAGACATAGATAAATTCTTTTGGACATTTTACAATTTACAATTTACAATTCACATCTAATTCCTCATGCTGCACGCTTGCGATGCGAAGCAACTTGTTTCAGGATCTCCTTTAGACCCTGACCTTCGTCAGGGTGAGGATTTCCAACCTCCAACAGCGTCAGCGGTCTATCAGTGTCAGCGGTCTAACTTCCAACAGCGCAGCGGTCTAATTTCCAACTTTCAAATTATATGCTTCAAGGGCTTTGCGCAGCACTGTCAGTGCTTTTGCAAGTTCTTCTTTGTTAAGTATATAAGCCATTCGCACTTCATTCTTGCCTTCCTTTGGATCACTGTAAAATCCGCTTCCCGGGGCAAGCATAATGGTTTGTCCTTCGTAGGAGAAGTCGGTAAGACACCAACGGCAGAAGTTCTCGGCATCGTCAACCGGCAGTTGAACCATAGTATAGAACGCACCCATCGGGGTTGGCGAATACACACCCGGTATCTTGTTAAGTTCGTTGATAAGGAAATTACGACGCGACAGATATTCATCGTACACCTCCTCCATATACTCTTGCGGAGTGGTTAGACTTGCCTCGGCAATTATCTGACCGATAAGCGGTGGCGAGAGTCGCGCCTGACAGAACTTCATAACGGCATTACGGATGTCTTTGTTTTTCGTAATGAGTGCACCAATACGAATACCACATTCCGAATAACGTTTTGAAACAGAGTCGATAAGCACCACATTCTCCTCTATGCCTTCAAGATGGCAGGCAGAGATATACGGCCGTTTGGTATAGATAAACTCGCGATATACCTCATCGGAGAAAAGGAAAAGATTATATTTCTTGACCATATCGCGAATCTGCAACATCTCTTGCTTGGAATACAAGTATCCTGTCGGGTTGTTTGGGTTGCATATCAGTATGGCTTTTGTTTTGGGAGTAATCTGCTTCTCAAACTCTTCCATTGGTGGCAGAGCAAAACCGTTTTCGATATGCGTCCTGACAGACTTGACCACTGCCCCGCAACTGATAGCAAACGCCATATAGTTGGCATACGAAGGGTCGGTAACGATAATCTCATCTCCCGGATTAAGGCAAGCCATGTAGGCAAACATAATGGCTTCCGAACCACCTGTGGTAATGATTATCTCATCGGGTGAGATGTCAATACCATATTCGGCATAATAACTTACCATCTTGGTACGCAGCGATTTAGTGCCTTGCGAGGGGGAGTATTCAAGAATACTTCTGTCCATATTTTTAACCGCCTCAAGAGCACATTGCGGGGTCTTGATATCTGGCTGACCGATATTAAGATGATACACCTTAATGCCGTTTCTGACAGCCGCTTCCTCGTAGCGTGCAAGTTTGCGTATAGGCGACTGCGGCATATTGTCCGCACGGGTTGAAATCTTCAACATAGCAAATTATATTGTTTAATACGCAAAATTACTAAAAAATCTCGGTAAATGCAAATAAAACCGCAAAAATGTCATTTTTGCGGTTTTTACTTTTCACTTTTTACTTGTCAGCTTTCACATTACTGTATCTTTCCGCCTAACAAATTATATATCCGTCCGTCAGGCATAAGGATATAAATGTTGTGCGATTGTGGGTCAAACACTTTGCGTATTATACTAATGGCTTGACCCGTTTGTTCGGCTATGCCCGTTACAACATCTGCATATATGGCTTTGACGGTAATGTCGTCAGTAACAGATGAGAAGTCTGTGTCCCAACCAACAAACTCAAGTCCTTCGTGAAGCGGTGCTTCGGGTGCTTCAACAGAGTTACCATAGGTCGTTTGGCGGGTGTCAATAA
>JAFVAX010000045.1 GCA_017480285.1 Paludibacteraceae bacterium
AAGGCATAAATTGCGTAGATGTCATCACGTAGAACGAGCCATTGTATTTAAGTTTTCTTACACAAAGGTCAAGCCATTGATAGCACCACTCCAAATAATGCTCGTCTGTATCCCATTTATCAAGACAACCAGCAAAATTCTTACCTATATTGTATGGTGTGACTGCAAAAATCAAGTCCACGGAGTTATCCTTGACATCGGTTTTCAATGCCTGCAAAGCATCTCCATGTATGATTCTGTATTTATCTGTTCCTAAGTATTCCATAATGATGAAAAGTATTATTTTGCGTACAAAGTTACATATTATTTCCGAAATAAACGAAACTTGGCTAATCTCTTAACGAAATTTGCCAAGTTTCGGCGGGATTTCTGCTAGATTTGGTTATTAGTCGTCGAATATCCTCGGCAAGCGATTCCTACTTTTTGTTTCTACACTATTACTTATTTCAGTCTGTCCGTTTCGGCAGTTGTATGATGACATAGTTAATAATTTTCTCTAAATTCCGTATCGTTTCCATTCAGAATAACGCAAAATCAGAACGATTTTTAATATTTTTGTGCTTTTTTGTCTGTAATTTGGAATTTTTGTGTAACTTTACAGCGTGTTTCGTAAGAGATACAAAATTTTGTTGGCTCAGAACATTACCGAATTACCACCTCGAATAATAAAAGGAGTCAGATGTTCCCAAATGGGCGTGTGTGCTTTATGCGCAGACGCTTCTGCTGGGAATATAGGTTGTGGTAAACCTTGGTAATGCGTGGACGTGTTCTGAGCATTTTTCGTCGGAATAAAACTAAAACCTATAGGATATGAAGAAAGTTATGTTTTTTGTTGCTGCTTTGATGAATTTTATTTCTTGCAGCCAGTCTTCGAAAGATAAGTCGAATGTCTTGATTAAAGCGACTATGAAAAAGATTTTATTGATGGTGCTTTTGTTCGTTTCCGTAACAGCAAATGCACAAAAGGATGTGACGAAGTTCATGGGAATTCCCGTTGACGGATACAAGGCCGACATGAAGCGGAAACTTATTGGTAAGGGGTTTACTTATAATAGTAAAAAAGATTTCTTTGAAGGGGAATTTAATGGTCGTGACGTTAATGTATATGTCGTAACAAACAAGAATAAAGTATGGCGCATTATGGTTTGCGATGCGAATACTTGTGATGAGGCCGAAATTAAAAGACGCTTTAACAAGTTATGCAGCCAGTTCTCCAAGAATCAGAAATACCAAGCTGCGAACTTCGGCGAGAGCGATTACACTATTTCTGAAAGTGAGGATATTTCCTATGAAATGCTTGTTCATAAGAAAAGATATGATGCAGCCTATTTCCAACTATCGGAAAAGGAATCAATTGACACTTTGTATATTCAAGAGAGGATAATGGGAGTACTGTTGCAGAAATACACACAAGAGCAAATAGACAATCCAACAGAAGAAGAAGCAAATGAAATGATAAGCTTAGCAAGAAAAGAAGGCCTAAATATTGCTTTTGACTTACTGGAGAAGAAACTGGTATGGTTTATGATAGATAGCATTAATGGACGTTATTATATAACAATGTTCTACGATAACGAATACAACCATTCCGACGGCGAGGACTTATAAATCAAAAATAAATATAATGGAAAAACTTGTAATTAAATGCGGAAAGAACTCTGATGGCTTTGAAAAGTTAATAGAGTTGTGCAAGGCAGAAGCCGAGAAACTATTACCTACTATCGAAATCACGAATGAAAAGATTTCTGTTCCCTGTTGGACCGACGGCCCTGGATTCGCTGAACTTATCGGTGTAGTTTATTTTAAGAAGAATGCTGACGGAAATGTTACTTATAAATTTGATAGTTCTGAATCAACTTTATAACGATTAGTCGTCTTATTATTTTGAACAGAAGCCGCTCGCCAACATACTTGTCAACCGCTTCAGAACCTCCATTTCGGTAAAGCAAGCTTGCCCTGCACTCGACTTCCGCTACTACCACCTACACAGATTTCTCCTCGAGTCGACATTCTCTAATTACTTCTGTTTTTACTGATAGCATGGTTTTCTTGTGCTATTAGGATTGAGCGGTTCAGTTTGTCGATGAACCACTGTTTGTCGGGTAGTTCGGTGAGGTATTGCGCCACCTTGATGTCGTCCTCGCCAAGCATCATCAGTTCCACATGTTCGGTGTTGCCTTCGCTGCACAGCAGCAGACCTATCGGCGGTTGCTCGTGTGGCTTCTGCTCATGCACTTGCAGATACTTCAGATATAGTTCCATCTGCCCCTTGTATTCCGGTTTAAACTTGCCCAATTTGAGGTCGATAGCAACAAGGCGGTTCAGTCCGCGGTGGTAGAAAAGCAAGTCGAGGTAATAGTCCACCGAGTCTACGGATATTCTTTTCTGACGCTCCAAAAAGGCGAAACCCTGCCCCAACTCCATGATAAACTTCTCTAGTTGATACAAAATGGCATCTTCTAAGTCCTTTTCAGAATAGTAGCCTTGCAGCCCAAGAAAATCAACCACGTATGAACTCTTTAAGACCATCTCAAGTGTCAGTTCACCCTTCTCCGCACCGGTCATCACTTTTATCTGCTCCTCTTCGGGCTTGGCAGCGATTAGTGTGCGTTCATAAAGCATGGCATCTTGCTGACGGCTCAATTGACGGGTACTCCAATGTTGCTCGATGCACATCTTCTGATAAAACAGCCGTTTGGCCTGATTTTCAATAGTCGCCAAGTCAATCAGGTGGCTCCATGTCAATGTGTGCGACAGTGTCGCACACATTTCATCGTAGGAGAAAACTTGCGCCACATTCATCATTCTGACAAGGGCAGTCCGAGTAAATCCACTCCCGAACATACTTGTCAACCGCGCAGCAATTCCTTTTAAGATACTTTTGCCGTACTGTCCGTATGTCTCGTAGTGCAACTCGTCAACAAGATACTTACCCACCTGCCAATACATCATATTAAGCGTGCTGTTCACATGCACCACTGTCTGCCGCTTCGCCTCGGACACAATCGCAGCGATACCTTGCACGATACTCTCAGGCACTTCCATGCCGGCACGCTGTTCTTTCATTGATTGTTTTTCGTAGTGGGTCATAATATTGATGTTTTATTTGTTTTTATTTAATGATTCTCTCGGTGATGCTTGCCTTCACTTTGGTCGGCAGTCTTAACACGGCAAACATTCCATGTCGCTTCTTTGTGCCTTCTATATAGAAACTAAAAATGCTCCCTACTTTAACGAGAATTTAACAATAATATTGCCCTTGCCACACGCCTATTTTTATACAAACAAGAAATATATTTGGTCGGTTTGAGAAAAGTGTGTAACTTTGCATCGTGTTTCGACAGGAAAAGAAAGACCGTTAGAAA
>JAFVAX010000046.1 GCA_017480285.1 Paludibacteraceae bacterium
AATACAGCAGGTACTGTGCGACTGAGTGTTCCGAAGGCGGATATTGCCCGTGTGGAGTTTGCAGAAGGCACTCCCGACACGCCGGGATCTGTAGAACAAGTACCAAGTGACCCAATACAATGTACTAAACTAATTCACAACGGACAACTCTATCTATTATATAAAGGGACGTTGTACGATGTACAAGGTAGAATAATCAAAAGAAAGAACTAAAAAAAACAAACAATCATGAAAAAGATTATACTAATGGCAGTTGCCGCCCTAATGGCAATGAGTGTAAGCGCACAAGACATAGTGAAGAAAGTGCGTCTCTACAAAGGAAATGAGATAGTAGCCGAGCAGAATTATGATGAACTGGACAGCATCGTGTTCGTAGATGTCGAAAAAGCAGCTTCTGGCGGCGCATTGGTTGGCAAGTTCTCTGTTTCAGCAACAACTCAGGTTCAATTTTCTCAAGGCAATCTGCAGTATGTGGGTACGTGGCAGTTCGCCGAGAATCAATGGGACTATTTTAGAGAAAGTCAGTATGATAACCACCGCGACTTGTTTGGCTGGAGCACGGGCAATAATCCTAACAATGTAAGCACCGATAACAGCGATTATGCCACTTTCACCGATTGGGGAACCAATGCTATCTCCAACGGCGGCAATCAAGCCAATCTCTGGCGTACGCTGACCAAGGACGAGTGGGTGTATCTATTCTACGGAAGAGCCAATGCAGCGACTTTGTTTGGTTTGGGCTCTGTGAATGGTGTAAACGGTACGATTCTTCTTCCTGACAACTGGGTTACTCCGTCCGGTGTCTCTTTCACGGCCAGCACCACGCAAGGCTTGGAAGACGAAGACGGCTATTACTATAACACCATTGGCAACAACTTCTCTCACAATACCTATACGAAAGAACAGTGGTCTGTGCTGGAGTCTGCGGGTGCTGTATTTTTGCCTGCTGCGGGCTACCGCGGCGGCACGGGTGTGGACGATGTCGGTTTGTTCGGTTGCTACTGGTCCGCTTCGCCTAACGACGCATACTACGCGTACTGCCTCGACTTCGATTTGGACGGCCTCAATCCGCAGAACGACAACTATTACTACTTCGGTCAGTCTGTCCGTTTAGTCCGTTAGTATAGTTTAACTCTTGTTCTCCCCACCTCCCCTGTGCAGGCAGGCGTCCTACATTAAAGGTTTGCTAAAGACGCTGATGGGGGCAATATAAAAACTATGACATAATTAGCAGGCGGGCATAATCCCGTCTGCTTGCGTTATAAGAGATCTTAATAATTGGTAATAATTTATGCCCATATAACCACCAACGCACTCTCATTCGGGAGTGCGTTGGTTGTATGGTTACAAAGTGGATTTTAGAATTTCCAAGAAATGAAGTATCTGTTCACTTCTGCGAGGCTCAAAGAGAAGGTGCTCAAAATCACGCTGCTTGGTCTTTAGATCTGTATGAGTGACGGTTTCTTGCAGTTGTACCAATAATTGCTCCTCGTTTTCTATTCCGTGGCTTTGTTTCAAGAAGCCGTAGTTCGGTTTTGTGCGTTGCCATAAAAAAAGGACATCGTAAAAGTCACGCCCCTTTTGGCGGGTCAACAAAGCCGATAGTTTCATCGAAAGCAGAATACTCACAGGCGGTACAGGAACCGGGAAATAGAAACCTAAACGGCTGATTGTTGCCATTTCTCGCGGATAAACAATGCCTTGATCTTGTGCCTCAATCTTCATTAGGAATCGTTCTTCACGATGCCCGGTTAGTCGGAGAGAGAAGAGTAGTTCCGGAAAATATACATTCCGGCGGAAGGCTGTCAGATTAGGGTTTTCCTTATCGCGTGGCTCTACGGTTAATCCTTGTAGAGTCAGATAGCGCATCAAACCGTCCGTCATTTGAATAAAGTCCTCTTTGCTCATGTTCTTGCAATCAAAATCCAAATCTTCAGAGAAACGGTCAATGCCATGTATCAGTCGCAAATTCGTGCCGTCGATGAAAGCCAATTTGTCTGACCATGCCGACTGAGAAATCCATTCCATTGCCAGACACTCAATATACTCCTTGAGCAAATGCTTTTGGAAGTTGGCATTATTGGCAATCTGCGGCGGATAGAAACCGCGTATGTATGTTAAGTCAATCATATTCCGTATGTTTTGAGCATGCGTTGTACCCGCTTGGTGAGTATAGGACTTCCGATGCGGGAGGTGTATTCTGTCAGCCGTTCCTTGTCTAACTCGTTCTGTATGAAGTCTTCGTCCAGCCGCAACTCGCGCATACGGGCTATCTGACGCACGCGCTATGTTTGCAAGGGACGGCGACGCTGCTTTTCAACGGCGCGAAGTTCCCATTTCAGGCTGGTGATTGCTTAATCATCCGTCGTAGCGAGTTGGCGCAGATAACAAACGCCAGCCCCGATTTCCGTACCATAACCATCTACGTAACGCCTGAATTTACAGAGATGGCCACCCCGCTCAGCAATTACGGTATGCGCGGTCAGATGATGCTTTTCAATGATCCGGTGATGCACCACAATACCCGCCAACAGGAACGGTGCTATAAAAACATGGAATACGTGCGCACGCGGTACGAAGAAAAAAGCCATCATTTCTATCTGGATTTGACCCGCAACGCGGTAGAGTGCATGATCATCGATTTCTTTGATTTTCATGCCGAGATATATGAAACGAAGAATGACCTCTCGCACCAAGGCGCACAACTGATGAGCCGGTTTATGGAACTGTTGGAACAAGGCGAGTACCTCACACATCGAGACATAGCCTATTTCTCCGACAGGCTTTGTGTTACCTCTGCGTATCTGTCGGAAAACTGCAAGAGTATCAGCGGTTATGGCGCGGTTTATTGGATAAACAGGTACACGGCATTGGAGATTTCTCGTTTGCTGCGCAACCGCTCCTTAACCCTCGCGGAGATAGCCTACCGTTTCGATTTCTCTTCCACGGCATACCTCAGCCGTTATATCCGCCAGAACCTCGGCATTTTTTATCTTTGATTTTAGAATAGACGAATAACACCGCAGCGGCTTCGTCCATGATGCCAAGAAAGCGATAAATGACACGTGGTAGCAGTGAGAACGGCATCACTACATAGGCTATACATCCATAAATGAGGGGTTTCTCAAAAGTAGAAGTCTCGCTGTCGGTGACTACATAATAAAACTGGAGAATCGGTTTAGTAGCAACACGTCCGGCTTTCTTCTCATACGAAAGTACATATTGCCATAACGCAGCAAACTTCTGCGCCCAATCTACGCTTTTGAGTTTCTCAACAAGGTCGCCAATCGGTTTCCGAAAATACAATCCAATGAGGATTAAAACACAAATCGTTAACATGACTTAATAGTTTTTGACATTAAAATTCATAACTATAGAGTCGAATGGAAACGTAATTCTATCAGTGCAGGAGAAAAATTTTCATTATCTGTTTAGAATAATCTTGCAGCATGACTCGATTTGATGAAAGGTAAAGTCGTATTCTTTGTCATCGTATAGCGGATCTTCGATGTTGAAAGCTTCACCGTAACAATATTGGGTGATTTGGTGGAGTTTGTACCACTGTGCATAGGGAAGCTCTTTCTGCGCCTATGTAGCGGGCATAGTCGCCAACGGTACGGATATGCAGAATCTTCTGTGCCATCAGACTTGCCTGCCTAATTCGTAGGCTTCTTTGAGTTTGCTATTGCCTTTTATTTCGTTGGGGCTATTCACACCGCCACAAAATATATGCCCTTTGAGGCTGCATTTTTCATAGCAGTCTATCCAGCCCAGCAAGCCGCTTACAGCTCGTTCGGGTACAAATGTCTCGTCTTCGGCAGCTGTCGTGAGCAGATAGATATCGCGGAACTTGTAATCCTTCGGATACATTGCGTTCATACGGTCGATGAGCGTCTTCATCTGCCCCGACATCTCGTAGTAGTAAATCGGTGTTGCCCAACAAACGACATCAGCGCCCAGCACCAATTCCATGATTGCCGGTACATCGTCTTTGAATACGCATGCGCCTGTACGCTGACAACTAAGGCAACCTATGCAGAATTTTATTTCTTTACCGCGAAGTGAGATTAACTCAACTTCATTTCCTGCACTTTTTGCACCTTCGGCAAACTGCTCTGCAAGCGCATGACTATTTGACCCTGCTCTAAGCGAGGTCGAGAGGATAACTACTTTTTTCATTATATTATTGTTTGTTCTATTGTTTTTATTACTCTTGCCGGATTGCCGACTGCAATGGAGTTTTTGGGTATGTCGTGTGTTACAACAGAGCCGGCACCGATAGTACAGTTATCGCCTATGGTAACTCCCGGCAGTATGGTTACATTTCCGCCTATCCAGACATTGTTGCCGATAGTGATAGGTTTTGCCCATTCTTGGCGAGTGTTGCGCTCCGTGGGGTTGGTGCTATGACAAGCAGTGTAGAGTCCTACATTGGGTCCGATAAAACAGTCATCGCCGATACAGACATAAGCCTCATCAAGTACTGTCAGTCCGAAATTGGCAAAGAAGCGTTTGCCGACACGGATTTGCTTGCCATAGTCGCAATAAAAAGGTTGGTTGATGAAAGTATCTTCATCGGCTTTGCCCAAAATCTCCTGCAGGAGGGTATTGCGGCCTTTCAAATCGGTTGGAAGCAGGTTGTTGTAACGCTGGCATAGGACTTTAGTGCGGTTGAGTTCAACTATCAGTTCTGCATCGCAGGCATCATACAACTCGCCCCGTAGCATTTTCTCTCGTTCAGTCATTTTTTCTTCTTGCTATATTTTTCTGTTACTATTTCGTAGGAGTTTCGTGTGAGGTCTTTGAGCAACTCGTCTTGAGCGGTGTTAGCATCGATGCCTATCCAGTACTTGGCAGGCAGATTGAAAGGTTTGCCGATGCAGTCGTAGCGGGCTTTGAGTTCGTCAATGCGCTCCGGCTGGCATTTGAGCGTTATGATACCGAAGTTGTCAATGTCAAGAAAAGCAAACATGTGTGAGGCAACATAAAAGACAAGTACATTCGTAGCATACCTGAATGCAGTGAATGGCAGTTTTTCTTCAACATCTGTGCCCAATGAGAGGCAGAAATCTCTGTACTCTTCAATAGTCATTTTTACAATTCACAATTTACAATTCACAATTTACAATTTACAATTCACAATTCATTCTGAACTTGTTCCATCCCTCATCCTGAACTTGTTTCAGGATCTCATTTAGACCCTGACCCTCGTCAGAATGAGGGTATAGACCCTGACCCTCGTCAGAATGAGGAAACAAATCTTTGAATTATTGAATCTTTGAATTTTTGAATTATTAAATCTTTAGATGCCTACAAAAGAACTCTGCTAATTTGTCCCAAGGGATGAGGTTTTTGGGTTCGCCCTCTCCTGCAGCGCCTGTGAAACCGCCATCGTAGAGGTCGCAATGTGTGGCATCGGGTATGATGAGCAATTCTTTGTTTTCCGGGACGGGGTTGGGCGAAACTACGGTTTTATAGCCATCTGCTTTACCGTCAACCATATAGTGGTATGCCGCTTCTCCGAAATAGCGCGAGTGTGCTTTCTCGCCGTGCATGATGAGTACAGCCGAGCGTATCTCGTTGATATAATAGAGGAAACGAGTGTTAGCAAATGCCTCTGTACCGATAACTCGCCAACCATCGTTGGAGTTGCCACTACGCGAGTGATAACCACGCTTTGTCTTATAGTAGTCGTGATAGTCTTTGACAAACTGCGGTGCATCTTGAGGCAGAGGATCTATCACCCCGCCCGCCATGGCTGACGGGTCTTTTGTGCGTTGCTGTGCAATAGCTTGACGAGCCTCAAAGCGTGCCTCATCGTTGTCTTGTGAGTCGAAATAGCCGTTTCCGCTGACGCGTGTCATATCGTACATGGTTGAGACAACGGTGGCTTTTATACGGGTGTCAAGAGCGGCGGCATTAAGTGCTATACCTCCCCAGCCGCATATACCTATTATTCCAATACGATTGGCATCAACATTTGGTTGTTTAGAAAGGAAATCCACAGCCGCCATAAAATCTTCGGTGTTGATGTCGGGTGATGCTGTACGGCGCGGCTCTCCTGAACTCTCGCCTGTGAACGACGGGTCAAAAGCCAAGGCTACAAAACCGCGTTCTGCCATATGCATGGCATAAAGTCCGCTCGATTGCTCTTTGGTCGCACCAAAAGGTCCGGAAACGGCAATGGCAGGACACTTCTCACTTTCTCTCAAGGCGATAGGAGTATATAGGTCTCCTACAAGTGTAAAGCCATACTGTGTTTCAAAGGTTACTTTTTTGTGAGTTACTTTGTCGCTTAGAGGGAACACTTTGTCCCACTCTGTGGTGATTGACAGTTTATTCATATCTGTTGTATGTTTATTTGATTTGTTCTGACAGCCGATAAGCATTAGTGTCAGCGATAATATGATTAAGAAATTCCTTGCCATGATTGTTAGAGTTTTTCTTCAAGAAGGTTTTTGAGTTTTACATCGGGGTTGTGATATTGATGTTCTTTTGGTGTTGGCTTGCCTGCTATCTCAATGGCTTGTTTTGGGCAGAAATGCACGCATCTGAGACATTGTGCGCAATTATCTCCAATAAAAGCAAATTTGTTTTGAGGCAGGTCCGCTATTGAGATATTGTTTTGCGGACATATACTCACACAGGTGTTGCACCCTATACATTTTCGGGTATTGACCTGAGGTTGCAACAGTGGTTTTGTATAGCGTTTCATCCAAGTAAGTGAGCAAAACCAGCCCGCAATGCCCCACGCTCCGAAGTGCTTTGAATGACGACGCTCTTTTATGTCTTTGATAATCGTTTGAAGGCGTTGTGCATATTTGTTGAACTTCCATTTCTGGTCGTTAGGATTGCGTCCGAAACCGATAGCACTACAGTCCGGCACTCGTATCTTGTTGCAATAAGCCACTTTTATGCCTTTGTGTTTAAGGATTTGCTCAACACTCCAAACGGAATTGCCTGTTTGTGCACCGCAAGGAACAACGATAAACACATAAGCATCAGGTGAGATCGTCAGTTGTTTAGTAAGCTCAACGACAGGGGTAGGAGCATTGAAGTAGTATGAAGGATAGACTAAGCCGACAACAGAGTGTCGGCTTAGGTCTAATTTGGTTGCTTCATAGAATGTCATCACCTGCTCTGAGGTGTTTTCGGCTATTTGTCTTGCAATAGAAAGACAATTGCCTGTACCTGAAAAGTAGAGAATCATTTTTTAATCATCAATACGAACAAACTCATATTTACTGTTGAACTCAAGTTCCAAACCATTGTTGAGTTCGGCTTTCCAACGGCGGTCGTCTTTGCTCCATTCTGTAATTATGGCATTTGGGAACTTTGCAGCGACATACGCACGCACGGCTTCGGGTATGAGTGCTTCAGGCACAGCCTGTGTTCCGCAATCTGCTTTTATGAGACTGCCTACTTTATCGAACTCTACTTTCTGTCCGCTTGCGAAGCGTACTTCATATTCCAAAGAAAGACCATCGCGCTCTTGCATTACATACGATACCTGCTCTTGAGGGAAGTGAGTTTTGATAAGCTCTTGTGCCGTCTGTGGCAGTTGCTCGAAACTGATAATCTGTTCGTTTGCACAAGCAATAAAGCTTAAACATAGTGTGGCAAGCACTATTGAAAGGATTTTTTTCATTGTTCAGTCTTTTTTAGGGTTTTACATTATTTATTTTGGATGGTAGCACCTTGCATATTATACAAGACACCGTCTTTCTCTATGACAACAATACCGTTTACAAGGCGTTTAACAGCCTTTTTGTCAATCGTTTGCAGTTCGTCAAGACCTTCTGCTATGTTTTCAGGTGCTATAGTTATCTCATAGACATTACCGTCTTCGCCTATGATGGTTGCACTAAGTGAATAGCCGTCAGTCTGATTGCCTGATATACTGAAAGTCTCTATAGAATGAACACCTATCTGCCACCAGTTCTGCTCTTCTGCATCAAGCAGGAAGTCAATATGTGAAGCATAAGTGTTGATTTCGTCAATCTCATATTCTGACAGCGGTTTATCTCCATCAGTGCTGTTTATTGAGAATTGTACGCTAATTGTATCGTTTTCGGCGTGCAGAGTCCATTCATAGTAGTCTTTCCAATAAGTAGCCTCTACGAGCGATTTGATAACAACTTGAATAGTTTCTCCTGTGAGTTTGAAACCATCATCATAATACGAAAGTTTATAAGTAAATCCGCGGTCGTCAACCACTGTAGCGTTTATAAGGACGACATCACCATCCTGCGACTTCTCGAAACTTGCCTCTACAATCTGATGTTCTTCTTTTTGTATCGACAAATAACTGTTTTCAAGTTCAATACCGCCATCGACACCTGTGTAAAGAGAGTCAAGTTCAATGTCTTCAACACCTTCTGCAACGGAGAAAATAAGATAGCAAGCAAGAGAATTATCTTTGTCAATCATCTCATACTCAATGTTATCAACATCCCATGTGAGATTGTTGGCCTGACCGAGTTCAACATAAATAGGTTCATACTCTTTATCTTCGCCTTTGTAGGTCAAATGCCAGTTGTTTCCTCTTGAGTCAAGTATATCGACAGTAAGTTCAACACCTTCGTCGGTTTTTGTTTTAGTGAAACTGACTGTCTGATAGAATACATATTCTCTTTCTTCGTAGTTCTCACCGTAGGTTCCGTTTTGCAACATATTGTCTAATGTATAGGTCTTGCCAAGTTCAATGTCAGCAGCCCATTTCTTATCCAAAATATTGAAGCTGAACACCGCATTATAATCGTTTGTTCCCAAAATGTATCCAACCGAATGGTCTGCGGTATAACCAAAAGCAAAGTCTTGGATAGTCAGGTTTCTCTCTGACGGCACATACGGTCCGGCTTTCAGATTAAGTGTCAGCTGGACGTGGTCGTACTGGTCTTCGTTGTTGATAACGAGCATAGTACCTGTCAAAGTGGCATTGCCATCGGTGTAATTAACAGTCAGTTCGGCTGAGGCTACTGAATAGTTACTGCCTTTAATCTCCGCATAGGTATATTCTGAGTCAAGGTCGGCTTGAGTGTATTGTCCGGCTACAGACGGAGAGTTGATAGTCAAGAGCATGTATTTCTCTTTGTCGTTGTCGAAACCGGCAACTTCAAAAAATGCGTCTGCCGAATAGATGTCAATAACTAAATTATCACCAGTAAAATCAAGTTCAGTTACAGTAGGATCGGGGGTAGTGAGGTTGAGTGTGTAACTAACATTGTTCCAAGCAAGAACAGTACCTGTTACTACATATTTGTCGTCTGTTTTAGCAATGTTGATAGTGCCGGTATAGATATCAAACTGCTCTCCTCCGGCGGTAATAGAACCATTGTTGGAAGATCCGGGGGCTATTGCGTATGTTCCTAAGATGCCGTTTTCTGCATCTTCAGGGAAGAGGTCAAGCGAGATGCTGTTCTGGTCGTTATCGGCAAACAATTGTACTTCTCCCCACATTTCCAATGCCCAATCGTCAATGCTGAGGTTGTTGGCGGCAAAATTTTCTTCAGACTTTGCTTCAGGATATGTAAAGAAAAGTGTGATGTCGTATTTGTTGCCGTCCTCACCTAAGATGGAAGCACTGACATCTATTCTGTTTCCATTGTCGGACACGGTAACTTTGATGGTTGCATCTTTGGCATAGACTGTTTGTTGTATAGGCTCATCGTATTCGTCCAATTCGCCACTGACGATGTCTAAATAAGTGGAACTGAGGTCTATATCGTCAATAGCAAATGAGCCTTCCGGCGATTCGCTGTTTGTACTGTAAAAACGAAGAGTAACATAGAAAGTGTTGTCGTTAGCGCGCAAAAGCCAACTTCTGTCAGAAGAAATGTATTCGCAAGTGTTCAGCGGTCGGGCGATATTGACATCTATGGTATTGCCGGTTGGTTGAACAGGTTGCTCGTCATACGAAAGGGCGAACTGATTGCCGTCTTCGTCAGTGAGAGTTGCAACGATATGAATATCAAAACCTTCGCCTCTGTTCTTTAAGAATGTGGCTTCGGTGTAGTGGTGCATGATTGTTTCCTCTTCGATTTCTTCGTCCCATTCCGACATTTCTGCGTTCATATCCGTAAGGTTGTATTGTACGCCGAATTCGATATCGTGTTTGTCGGCATCAATGGGGAACTCAAAAAAGAACGAACGACCTTCTTCCTCATGCAGACCGTAAAAAACGGTGTTGTTGTCTGCCGAATAGAAAGTAGTATAACGGTCAATAGTTACATTTGTAACCTCTTTTTTTGCGCGTTTCACTTTGTGTATGGCAGGTTTGTTTGCTTTGTCAAGTGAAATTTGCGATTTCTGATAGGTTTTGTAGTCGTAAATAAGTTTCAGGCGATCTTTGTCTGTCGAAGTCTTTTTGAGGTGTTGCTCAAACTGCCGGTTGCTTGTTTTGTCGTTTGGGTTAATACGGCTTTGCCGTGTGGCATTTGCGCACAAAATGAAAGACAGTGCGCACAGAATAGATAAAATTTTTTTCATAGTTGTATCGATTTTTATACAAAGTGTTACAAAAATACTAATTTTTTTGCATTATTGCAAGTTTGTGATAATTTTTTTACTCCAAGCGTGCAAGATGAGGGGGTGATAAAAAACGAAAAGCCCGCTTCGCAGCGGGCAACTTTCTTTCAAGGTATTAGTCTGTTTTGATTTAAGGTATAAAAAAGATTGTGTTGTTTCGATTCGTTTGCAAAATAACAACTTTTTTTTCAATTTTCCAAATTTTCTTTTATGTTCTGCAACATATCTTTATAGCAGATAGCAGTGCTAATGCGCTGACTGATAGGAAATAAACGCAGTCTCTAAGGTCAATTACACCACGCGAAATAGCGTCATAATGGTGAGAAAAACCAATGTTTTGAAGCAAATCGACAAGCCGGCCGGCAGTAAAAAGTGATGCCAACAAGTCAAAACCATAGAACAAAATAAAGCAGCCGACAAATGCGCAAATAAACGAAATAATCTGACTTCGGGTCAGCGAAGAGCAGAAAATACCAATTCCGCAAAACGCAAGTGAGAGGAATACCAGACCCAAAAACGAACCGAAGAAAGCACCTGAATCGATGTTACCAACCGGCTCTGCAAGATTATATACTACTATATAATGTATCAAACATGGTAGCTGGGCAAGCAGAACAACAGTCCAAGAGGCAAGATATTTCTCAAACACTATTTTCTGTGTGCTGTAGGGCTGCACAAGCATAACCTGCCATGTGCCAAGTTGCTTTTCTTCAGCAATGCTACGCATCGTCAGGGCAGGGCAGAGAAGCATAAACAGCCACGGACTGAGGCTAAACAAACCGTCAAGATTGCTATATCCGGCATCAAGTATGTTCCACTCACCCGGAATAACCCAAAGCATCAAACTCATAACAAGCAGATACAAGCCTATTGAGATATAAGCAATAGGAGTGGTGAAAAAATAACGAAGTTCTTTCAGATATATCGGCATAAAATAATCAATATGTAATTCAATTCTTATTCAAAACACCCGCAAAGTTACAAAAAAACTGACAAAAAATGAAATTTTTTATGAATTGTATTATTAAAAATTGCAAAATGTAAGTTTTTTCCAAGAAAAAACGACATAAATTTGCTTTTTAAGAAAAAAAAGTGTATTTTTGCAAACCAAATGCGATTTATATGTTGTAAAACATAAAAAAGCAGGAATAAAATAAAAAAATACAATAAGATAAAAAGATTATGAAGAAACTGTACATTTTCCTATCAATGTGCTTGTTAAGTCTCTGTGTAATAGCCCAGACGCATGTTGATGGTATTGTAGTGGATGAGTCAGGCGAAGCCATCATCGGTGCTACGGTTGCAGTTACAGGCTCTACAACCATTGGCACTGTAACCGACTATGACGGCGAGTTTGAACTCGATGTCCCGGATGACGCAAAGACACTTACCGTAAGCTACATCGGGCGTCAGACACAACAAGTAGCAATCAAAAAACATCTTCGTATTACACTTAAAGAAGCAACCGAAACACTGGAGGAGGTTGTGGCTGTGGCATACGGAACAGTTACAAAAGGATCTTTCACCGGTAAGGTAACACAGGTAAATGCCGAAGATATCGAGAAAAAAAGTCCTACTGAAATAACAAAGGCTTTGGCGGGTGAGGCTGCCGGCGTTCAAGTGGTAAACACAAGTGGCCAGCCCGGTACAAACGCCAGTATCCGTATTCGTGGTATCGGTTCTGTCAATGCCGGAACGGCACCTTTGTATGTCGTTGACGGTGTGCCTTATTCGGGCGACATCTCGGCTATCGACCCGAGTGATATAGCTTCAACAACCATCTTGAAAGACGCTACAGCAACATCTCTTTACGGTTCGCGTGGTGCCAACGGTGTTATCCTTATCACAACAAAGAAAGGTACAACAGGTGAAGAAGGCAAAATAGATGTTGATTTCAAGTATGGTGCAAACATGCACTTGCTACCGATGTATGATGTGATAGAAACTCCCGAAGAGTATCTTGAGATGTGCTGGCAGGGTATTTATAATAACCTTGAAGGTTCGTATACTAAAATCGACAAACTGCACCAGAATGTCAATGCACAATTGTTCAGTAGCAAGGGTATTGCCGCATACTATAATATATGGGATGCCGCCGGTAGCGCTCTTATTGACGGTTATACCGGCAAAATTCGTCCGAACATCACTCGTAAAGAAGCCTTCCAAAATATCCAGTCGTGGAAAAGTGCCATATTCCGTGTGGGTCAAAAGATGGACGCTTCGATAAAAATAAGTGGTGGTACGGAAAAAACAACTTACTACACATCTTTCGGTTATTTGAAGGACGAAGGTTACTATATCGGTTCCGACTATCAGCGTTTCACTGTCCGTTCAAACATTGACCATCAAGCAAAGAAATGGCTCAAAGGCGGACTTAACCTCGCATACACTTACTCAGTTATGAATGCAGCCGGACAAGACAGTAACATGAACAACGGTTTTGCATACGTAAATGGTATTCCGCCTATCTATCCTGTTTATCTTTATAACCCCGATGGTTCAATCATGACTGACCCGCGTACGGGCAGCAAGGCTTACGACTATGGTTTGCACGAAGGTTATGGTCGTGGCTTCGGTTCGGGTATCAACCCAGCAGGTTCGCTTCGTTACGACCGACTCAAACAAAAACAACACCAAGTGGCAGGTACTGCATATTTTGAGATAAAGTTCTACAAGGACTTGAAGTTCACCGCCAACCTTGGTCTGCAATATCTCGGTATTCACACAGCCGAACTGACCAACAAATACTACGGCGATGCAGCAGGTATAGGTCGCATCTATAACCAACAAAACAACTACTTGAGTTTGACTGCCAACCAGTTGCTCGAGTACAACAAGGACATTGATGTACATACCATCCGTGCTTTCGCCGGTCACGAGACAAACTTTGTTATCTCAAGCAGTATGGTGGGTGGCAAGTCGCATATCGCTGACCCGAATGGTCTTGAACTAGGTAATGGCGTACAGATGTCGTCAATAACATCTGCTACTGTTTCCGAAGCCATTGAGAGTTATTTTGCTTCGTTCACCTACGAGTACGACCGTCGCTACCATGTGATGGCAAACTACCGTGCTGACGGTTCAAGTAAATTTAGAAAAGGACGTCGTTGGGGACATTTTGGTTCAGTTGGTTTTGGTTGGAGTATGTCCAACGAACAATTCCTTTCAGACCAAGATTGGTTCAAAGATGCCAAACTGCGTGCAAGTTGGGGTATGATGGGTAACCAAGATGTAGGAATGAACTTGTTTGAAGACCAATATAGCATTGAGAACATGGGTGGCGAAGTGTCTTATGTATGGGGCTACAAAGGTAATCCAGACCTCACTTGGGAACGCTCGCAGATATTTGACCTTGGTCTTGAGTTCTCTATCAATAAGTATTTAGAAGCGGAAATCGACTATTTCTACAAATATACCGACAATATGTTGTTCCCGTTGTATGTTGCTCCTTCAAGAGGTTATACATATATGTACAACAACGGTGGTGCAATGGAGAACCAAGGTCTTGAGTTTGAGTTCAAGATCCACGCTGTTGACAAGCGTAATGTCAAACTTGACATCCGTTTGAATGGTGCTCACTATGCCAACAAAGTTAAGAAACTGCCAAAGGCTCTTGATACTGAAGAGTCGTCTGAGATGATTGAAAATGGTGGTCTTATCGTAGGCAAGAGTCTCTACGACTATCAGATGTACGAATATGCAGGAGTTGACCCGGAAGAAGGTACAGCACAATATAAGGCTTACTATGATGCCGACATGGGTAACTTCTCTGAAAACTCCAACAACGAGGCTACTGCCAAGATTGCTCGTGGTGAGACAACCGGCGACAACTTCATTTCAGATGTGTATATGTACCAAAAAGAGCACCCGAATGCTAACATACAAGAGACGGTAACAGGTTCTACAAGTTATGCCGGTTATAACTTCGTTGGCAAGTCAGCCATCCCTGCTTTGGACGGTGGCTTCGGCTTTGACTTAGAAGTTTATGGTGTAAGCCTCTCTGCTTCATTCTCTTACAGAATAGGTGGTTATGGTTACGACTATCAGTACCAACGACTTATGCACTCCGACCTTGCCGGTTCGTATAACTGGCACAAAGATATGCGTGGCGCATGGCAGAAAGACCCTGCAACGGGCGAAGTCATTAACCCGAACAGCAACATTCCGCGACTCTCAAACGGTACTGACACCTATGCTAACGCAAGTTCAACCCGTTGGCTCGTCAGCAACTCATATCTGTCGCTCAACAATGTGCGCCTCGGATATAAGTTCCCGAAAAAACTAATCCAAAAGATTAAACTCAACATTCTTGAGCTTTATGTTTCGGGCGACAATCTCGCTATCATCACCGCCCGCAAAGGCTACAACCCGATGACAAGCTTTGCCGGTATGAGTAACGACTATCAATACACACCGCTGTCAACCGTGATGGGTGGTATAAAGTTCCAATTCTAAACTTACGGAGGACAAAAATATGAAAAAATACAGTTTTATAGCAATTCTCACAGTAGCACTTTTCTTTGGCTCTTGCTCAAGCGAGTTCTTGCATCGCGACCCTAAAGGCAGTTCCGTAATGCAAAGCCAATATGAGAAGTTCCCCGATGCCCTCGAAGGCTCGATAAAAGGTATATATACCCAACTGTATATCGACAACTCCGACGACCACGATGACTTTGGTCTTCGCTCGCTTGACCTGCAAACAGATATGCTTTCTGGCGACATCGCTCTTACCGCCTATACCTATGGTTGGTTCCAAACCGACGAGTGGCGTATGACCTATTCACGCACCGGCACTTATTGGATGCTTTTCTATGGTATGTTGCATAACATCAACAATGCTATCTATACTATCAAAAATGCACATGAGTTAGTGCAACATGTGGCAGAATATGGTTTCCCAAGCGAGAGTAAAGATTATACTTTCACTGACACAGAAATCGCTCTTGCACAGCAATATGCACAAATTCTTGCATTGCGTGCTTTCAGTTATTCAAAACTTGCGATGCTCTACGGACCTGTTCCTGATGATTTGAAAGAAGGTGGCTACACCATAAGCACATACAAGACTGTGCCTGTCTATACAGAAGACAACAAAGATACACCACAAGGACTTTCTACTCTGGAGGAGGTTTTCAATCGTGCTAACTTAGACTTTGAAGAGGCTATCCGCTACTTTGAGGAGTTTGGCGACGGTGTAAGTCGTGAAAATAAAATAATCATCAACCTTGATGTCGCAAGGGCCTTATATGCTTATACACTTTTGAATGAGGCACCATATTGGGAGGTTTTGAATAATAGCAAGTATTTGGAGAAAATGAACCTCTGCCTTAAAAACGCAGAAGAAGTTATCAATGCTTCACATTTCAGCATTTTGCCCTTTGATAAACTGCTCACCGATGGTTTCAATAATGTAAGTACTGACAGTTGGATGTGGGGACAAGATGTAACTGTTGAAACAAGTGGAGGACTCAAATCGTTCTTCGGACAAGTTGATATCCACTCTTATTCCTACGCATGGGCAGGCGATACCAAAGCGATAGATGTTGACTTATGGAATGCCATACCCGATTGGGATTCTCGCAAAAAATGGTTCGTTGACAAGAGCGAAAAGAAATTCCCGCTTTGTCCAAGCAAGAAATTCTTCTCTGCAAGTAATCCCAATTCAACCGACGACGACAAACTTGATCGCGAGTGGCTGTCCGACAATGTGTTTATGCGTATAGAGTCTGTCTATCTGACAGCAGCCGAAGCAGCAAGAAAATTAGGGCAAATAGATGTTGCAAAGAACTACTTGCTCGCTATTGTTGACAATCGAGTTGATGCAAACGACGAAACAGCAATGGCATCATATAGCGACTATAAGAACAACCTCAATAGTAGCAATCTGCTCAAAGAAATCGAGTATAACTGGCGTGTTGAATTGTGGGGCGAGGGCTATGGCTTGCAGACTTTCCTCCGTCTGACCAAATCAAAGAAACGCGGTGCAAACCACTCAAATGAAAGTGGTACCGAAGTACACGACATTGACCCGCAGTTCCTATTCTCACTGCCAAGTAGCGAGATAACATACAACCCCAATATAACTGACTAAAAATAATCAACCCAATAGTTTAACTATTAAAACATTTAAGTTATGAAAAAGAATTTTGTTTATTACCTTTTGGTAGCAATGCTTTTGATAGCATTACCCGCCTGCAAGAAAAAAGAAAATGGCCCCGGCGGCAATGGTGGTAACGGTGGCAACGGTGGAGAAACCACTTCTGAAGTAAAAAGCCTGTCTATCCGTCAGGAAAGTATAGAACTGACCGTTGGTGAAACAGTAACTCTTTCTATTGCTGTTGAGCCGACTAATGCAACAGTTACTTTCAAATCTTCAAACGAAGAAATTGCAACTGTAGATGAAAATGGTAGTGTATTAGGTGTTAGTGTAGGCGAAGCCAAAATTGTTGCTTCAGCAGGAGATAAAACCGCTGAATGCCCTGTAAATGTTGTTAATAATTGGGATGCTGCCCAATTCAATCAAGCCTTTATCGGAACGACACAAGAAAACTACGACAACCCAGTTGCATCATTCAAATACACTACTTCTTCAGGAGAAGTGCGCAATTATAAAATCATTAAAGGTACTTGCTCGTTATTTAGCGAAGGTCTGTTCTTAAATAGTGAATATAAGATGGACGGTAGTGCAACAGGTTCAATAATTGACATTGATGCCACTTTCTGTTTAGACGATAAGTATTGGTACTATCTTGGACTGTGGGAAGTTTTTACTCCATCAGAGGCTTATCTTAACGATTCTATCCCTGCTTATATAGCAAGACATAAAGAAAAGTATCCTGAGGATGACGATGTTCCTGCTGATTTCTATCTTACCATGCTTGGTGCGCCGGGAGAAATCAACGAACAAACATATCTTGAGAAAGTTAAAACTTTCGTAGAAAAATATAATGCTTGGGCAGACGAGCAGTTTGCTGATGAAAGTACAGTTGGAGATGAAGCATTTAATGCTCTTCACGAAGCGAACAACAGTATCTCTAACACTGTATTGTCAAGTTATGAGTATCATACAGTAGCAGAGGGTTATCCGGAGGATAATTATTATTATACAAGCAGTATTCAAGCAGACGCTTTAGTTTCTGACCTCCAAGTTTATATACCTGAATCGGCTACTAATCCAATGGATAAGATTAGTTTTTATGATATGAAACTTCGTGTTATTGATGGTATCTATGGTCTTGACGCTGATGTTGATGAAGAAACAGGTAAAATCATTGTTAATGATGATTCAAAAGTTAAGTTTGAAGATATAACTCTTAATTTTGGTTCAATGCCAAAAGAGAAACCTGCCAAAGGTATGAAAATCGTGAGACTCAATCCTCAACAATATGAAAAGTTCCGTGCTAACTTGAAAAAGATACAGCCGGTTAACAATGCAAACAAACATAAAAGAATCAGATAAATCTTTTTATGACTAAACAAAAAAAGCAGTGCCTTTTGACACTGCTTTTTTTGATATTATTTCCCAAAATATCAATTAGCCAAAATTAGGTCGAGTTGTAACAGTCATTTTCGAATGGGCTGAAACTCATACCCTTCTTCTGTCCAGAAGTCAATTGCTTCTTGAAGCACTGCAAACAAGTTGTCTTTGGCTTTCAGCGAGTCGTGAAACACAACTATTGACCCATCCCGAGAATACTTTCTAACCGCCTGCATAATCTTTTCAGGACTATGGGCGCGGTCGTAGTCGTGAGTTATCAAATCCCATAACACTATAGTATGCGTCTTTCTTATTTGCAAGTACTGACGAATACTCATCTTTCCGTATGGCGGACGGAAAAGATTTGAATTAGGCTCAACTGCCCTTTCTGCCATCTTTACATTTTCAAGATAATTTTTCGTTGAGGTCTTCCACCCTTTCAAATGGTTAAAAGTGTGTGTCCCCACAGTATGTCCTTCACTCTTAATCTTTTCCACTAATTCGGGGTAGCGTTGCGCGTTCTCGCCTACAAGAAAGAAAGTGGCTTTTATTCTATTTTTCCTCAGTAGGTTAAGCAGTAATGGTGTCGTTTCCGGATTCGGACCATCGTCAAAAGTCAAATACAATAATTTTTTCTCATTCCGCACAACTCCATCATTCCGCACAACTCCATCATTCCGTTTAACAATCTCCTCATTCCGCACTTGTTGCGAAATCTCTCCTTTCCCATTCTGCCTCTCAAAGTCTCTAACAGCAGTAAAAGGCAAACGCCATACAACACCCCTTAGAAGGTTTTGTACGGCGTTTGGCATTTGATATTTAAGTCGTTCAAACATTCTTGTTCTTTACTCGCCATATATGGCGAGTATTCTCTATTATTCCCAAGCCAAAGCTGAAGCACCAAGAACGGCTGCATCAGCCTCTTTCAGATCGGAGAACAACAGTTTAACCTTGCCTTTCCAACGAGGCATTACATTCTTCTCCATGTGCTCGCGGATAGGGTTCATCAGGTAGTCGCCGGCTTTGGTTAGTCCGCCGAAGATAACAATTGCTTCAGGAGCGGAGAAAGTAATGAAGTCTGCAAATTTCTCACCGAGATACTTGCCTGTTGTCTCAAAAATCTCAAGAGCAACTTCATCTTCTTGTACAGCAGCATCATACACATCTTTCGAAGTTATGGCATCTGCTTTCAAATTGCGTAGCACGCTTTTCTTATCAGTTGTCTCGAGTATCTCACGGGCAGTACGGGCAACACCTGTTGCCGAAGCGTATGCCTCCAAGCAGCCGGTCTTTCCGCAGCCACACAAACGACCGTTCTCACCACGGACAACAGTTGTATGACCAAGTTCGCCGGCATGACCGTCGTGTCCGTAAACGACCTTCCCGTCAATCACTATACCTGAACCGACACCGGTGCCAAGAGTAATCATAATAAAGTTCTTCATACCACGGGCTACACCATAGGTCATCTCACCCATTGCTGCGGCGTTGGCATCATTGGTTATATGGCAGGGAACACCAAACTTATCTGACATCATTTCCGAGAACGGCACAATACCTTTCCAAGGCAAGTTCGGTGCGTCTTCTATGTTTCCTGTGTAGTAATTACCGTTAGGAGCACCACATCCGATACCGCGTATGTTGTCGATACCGCCAACTGAATCAATCAGTTTCATCATCTCTTTGTGAAGAGTATTGACATACTTCTTAATGTCGGTGTACTCCTGAGTTTTGATTGAGGAACGGGCTATGACATGCCCACGAGCGTCAACAACACCAAACACGGTGTTCGTACCACCCATATCAATCCCCATAACATAAGGCTTTTCCATAGTATTGTTTATTTATTTGGTTAATAGAAATCTACAATTTTAGCATTGTTGCTAAATGTTTACATACGGCTACAAATGTACAATTTTTTCTCTAAAAATACAAATAAAAATGAAAAAGTAAGATATTTTTCGAATAAATAAAAAATAGAGACCTCAAAAGCCTCTATTTTAATAACTCAGCGGAAAGAGAGGGATTCGAACCCCCGAACCCTTTCAGGTCAACGGTTTTCAAGACCGCCGCGATCGACCACTCCGCCATCTTTCCTTTTGCTAAAGCAGTGCAAAGATACAAAAAAGTTTTGAATACTGCAAATTTTTTTCAAAAAAATACTAAAAATGTACTTTTTTTAAGATTTTTGCAAAAAAGAAGCATAAATTTTCTTTATTTTTACGTCAGCTCCTTGTCTGCTCCTTATCTGCTAAAAATTTGCTCATTTTTTATGTTTGCAAAAATTTACTTTTTTTAAGATTTTTTGAAATTATTATTTTTCGACAAGCTGACGCTTGTCGCAATTGACGAAAGTCTCGTTATGGCTTGTCGCAGTTGACGAAGGTCTCGTTATGGCTTGTCGCAGTTGACGAAGGTCTCGTTATGGCTTGTCGCAGTTGACAAAAGTCTCGTTATGGCAACTATTGTTTCCTTGTTAAAAATTCCGTGAGTTTTCTATACAAGTGTTCGAGGTGTTTGCCCTTGCGTAGGAAGTGGTTGTCATCCGGATAAATCTGCATATCGTATTGGATACCACAGTTGTTCAGCTCTTCAATATATCTGAAAGTGTGTTGTGCATGTACATTATCGTCGGCAAGTCCGTGAACGATAAGCAGTCTGCCGTGCAGGCGTTTGGCGTTTCTCGTTAGGTCTGACCAGCGATAACCGTTTTCGTTCTGCATAGGCTGAAGCATAAAACGCTCGGTGTAGCCTGAGTCGTACATGCGGAAGTCAGTAACGGGTGCAACAGCCATCCCGCAACGGAAAAGAGTGTCGGTCTGCATAGCGTTGATTGTTGTAAATCCACCGAAACTCCAACCCCAGATGCATACATTGTTTTTGTCGATATATGGTTGTTTGAGGAAATGTTTTGCCGCCAAAACCTGATCTTCGCCTTCGTATCTGCCTACTTGCTTGTAGGTCAGCGAACGCCAATGCACACCTCTTGCGGCTGTCCCGCGTCCGTCAACACAAGCAACGACATAGCCTAACTGTGTGGCATAGTCGCTCCAGTCTGTTCGCCAGCGGTTGAGCACTTGTTGGGATGCCGGTCCGCCATACGGGCAAAGCAGAAGTCCGTATTTTCGTTTCGGGTCGAAATGTTGCGGTAGCATCATCCACCCGTAGAGTGTATCGCCATTGTCGGTCAGGATGTTAAACATCTCTTTTTTAGGCATTTTGGCTTCTGTCCATGCTTTGCTGACATTCTCATTGGCTTCCAAAACACGCACGGTTTTGTTGTTTGTGCGATTGACGAGTGTTATACAATTAGGCGTGTTGAGCGTGCTGAAGTTGTCTAAATAATACGAACCATTGCCTATGAAGTTGATGCTGTGGTAGCCTGTTTCGTTAGTGAGCAGGTTCTGCTTTTTGTTTTTCAGCGATACGCTATAAAGACTTCTGTCTGCGGGGGTAGGGCGGGCCGCGGTGAAATAGACAGTTTGCGTTTTGGCATCGTAATGATTGACAGCGGTTATGTCATCCGACCCGCGAGTGAGTTGCTCTTCTTGTTGTCCTAAGGCAGAAAAACGATACAGATGTCTAAAACCGTCTTGGTCGGACAGACCTATCCAACTGCCATCGGGCAGTTCTTGATAACTCTCTGCCAATTCATAGTCGGTAAACCCTTCTTTGGCTTTTTCCTGAAGAAACAGTTTGCTTGTTTGTGCTTTGGCATCCACCTCGTAAAGTGAAAGTTCGGTTTGGTTGCGATTGAGTTCAAAGACCATTAGTATGCTTGCGTTCTGACGCCATAAGATACGAGGAATATAAGTGCCATTGTTGCTTGATATATTCAGTTTGGTGTTTGACTTGTAGTGCATATCATAGAGCATCACTTCGGCTTTTGCGTTTTTCTCTCCGGCTCGGGGATATTTGAGTTGTTTGGTTTCAGGGTAGTTGTCAGTTAGCATCTGTTGCCATTCGAATTGTTGTACTTCCGTCTCGTTGAGGCGTATGAAGGCAAGATACTTGCTGTCGGGCGAGAAGCAGTATTGACCTGTTGTAGAAAACTCTTCCTCATAGAGCCAGTCTGACGAGCCGTTGATTATTTGACCGACTGAACCGTTGGTCGTTACTGCCACTTCGGTGCCGAAATCAAGTTTATGTATGTAGAGGTTGTTCTTATGGCTGAAACAGATGTATCTGCCGTCAGCGGAAACGACAGGTTCTCGTTGCGGTGAGTTTTGGCTTAGCGGTTTAAGACTGTGCTTGGCGATGTTGTAGATAAAATACTCGGCTTCAAACGAACGGCGGAAGAGTTGCCGGCGATTGGTATATACAAGTATATAGCGTTCGTTAGGCAAGATTTGGAAACCTTGTATGTCGTCAGTAAGCAAGTGCCGGTCTTCTTTTTTTATTTTGTCGGGTGAAAAGAGTGTGTCGGTTGCTTCACCGGTCTGAAAATCGTAGCACACGACTTGTCCGTCTTTGAGTGTGGCATATCGTTTTGAGTCTGCCATGCTCACAATTTTTCCTACGGATTTTACGCTGAATTTTCCGCTTGCCAAGTCGGTTATGAAGTCGGCTTTAAGAAGTGTGTCGGTGGCAAAAAGCATTATAAAAATCACTATTGATACAGTAAGATGTTTCATCTTCATATTTGGAGAATTTGGGTGTTACTAAAATCGAGTGTAAAATTACTAATTTTTGTATAAAAAAGCAAGTAAGTGTCAGAAATAGCAAAAAAAATGTCAAAAAACTTGCATTTTGTAAAAAATATTATTAAATTTGCAATCGGTAAAGTGGGAACAAAAGATATTTTATTATACTTGTTGGTTATTAAAATCCCACTGCCACCTAAAGCCATGAAAAAAAATTGTCCGTTTCTGTCCCTTGTATTATGGGGCATGTTTGGCATTTTGTGTTTGATGTTTGTACAACCTTTGCAAGCTCAACGGTTGTATGAAACAAGTTCACAGCGCTACAATGGTGCTTCTGTTGCCACTCCTTCCGGAGCGAATGCCATTCAGCCGTCTGTAGGTTTTCAATCAACATCCCCGATGAGTTATAGTAGTGGGGCATATTCCGGTAGGAATATGCAGATGCCGTATCGTCGTTACAGGGTGCAAATCAATGCTATAGGTGCTCAAAATGTGCAGGATATTCGTGTCCGTCGTACGACAGGCCGTCCGCACGATGACGAAGGCGAAGGAGGTGGCGGTGCGTCAGGTTCCAACAACCCGGGTGAAGTGGGTCAGCAGGAGCAGGAATACCCTTTGGGTGAGCCGTATGTGCTTGTGCTGTTTGCTCTGCTAACTGCTTGTGTTTCAGTCGTTAGAAAAAGTTTCGAGAATTATTCAGTACGATAAATGTTTTTGGCTTTTGCCTTTCTTTGCTGTTTCTATATATGGCTAAGACAGGCGAAGGCTATAGTTGGTTTTATTGCTTGATACAGATAGGACATTGATATTTAGGCATATACACAGCATCTTGACAATTATATAGACGAGTCAGTACTGACAATGATGAGCGAGAAAAACACGGCTGTAAAAGTAGATATTTATACAAAAGAAGTAACTGCTGCATTGCAATTGGCGGAAACACGATTTAATAGTCAATACGGAGGTTTAGTGTTACACCAGACAAGTATTTTTTACGACCGCTTCTTAATAATTGACGACTCAAAGATATACCTCATTGGTGCTTCATTGAAAGATGTCGGCAAACGACTGTTTGCCTTTACCGAACTTAATTCTGAACACATAGAGGAACTGAAAAATAAATTATAATATTACTAACGGACAATAAAAATCATAAAGATATGAAAACGAATTTTGACAATAATAATTTTACAAAAAAATACACAATTTGAATGGATAATCAAAGTATTGTAACATATAAATCTGCATTTGACAATATCGTGCACGAAATTACGGCTGATGATGGCTCAAAAATGGAAGTGTGGTTTGCACGCGAATTGCAAACTGTGTGCGGATATGCCCGCTGGGAGAATTTTGCCGTAGCAATAAACCGTGCGAAGGATTCGTGTAAGTCGCAGAACATCATAATAGATGATCATTTTCGTGATGTCACGAAAATGATAGAAATAGGGAAAGGCGGTAAACGCCCTACCGAAGATATTATGCTTACCCGTTATGCCTGCTATCTAATTGCGCAAAATGGTGACTCAAAAAAGGAAGAGATTGCATTTGCACAAGGTTATTTCGCAGTACAAACACGTCGTGCAGAGTTAATATCTGAAAGATTACGCTTGCAACAAAGACTTGAAAAAAGGGAAGAACTTCGTGCTTCTGAAAAGAGATTATCACAGAATATCTATGAAAGAGGTGTTGATGATAGGGGGTTTGCAAGAATACGTTCAAAAGGTGATGCTGCTTTATTTGGAGGATTCTCAACTGAACAAATGAAAAAGCGCTTGGGTGTTAAAAGTGGACCACTTGCAGACCATTTACCACAAGTGACTATTGCTGCCAAGAATCTTGCAACTGAAATGACCAATTTTAATGTTGAGGCAAAAGATTTGCAAGGTGAGCCTTTAATTACAACCGAGCATGTTCAAAATAATCGAACTGTTAGGGAAATGCTTTAACAACGAGGAATAAAGCCGGAAGAGTTGCCACCTGCAGAAGATATAAAAAAAGTTGAACGAAGAGTGGCACAAGAAGAAAAACGGCTTGGGTCAACTCAGAAGTTACCAAAACAAACTATAGAATAGTAACATAAAATTCATAATACATTATGAAAACCTTAAATTTAAGCAAGCACGGTCTTGCAAAAGTAATGCTAACAACATTCTGCCTTTTCACTTTCGGCGCAGGGCAGATGTGGGCAGGACAAGGGTATAATGATGAGTCCCATGTGTATTTAAACGTGGATGGGACAACTAAGTACTACAAAGTGTCCACCGAGTCATGGCCCACAGGATCCTCACTGCCTGGTACGTGGGGCGGAGTACTCAAAGACCAAACTTTCAACAACGTACTTAATATACAAGTCAAAGGTGGTGCTGTTGGTGGATGGACTGAAAATGGAGGTAATATATCAGGTACGTTGTATTATAAGGTTACTACTAACACCACTACTCCAAGTTCCGGTTGGACTTCTGTTGGTGATATTAATGCTAATTATACAACAAAGTCTGGCAATAACTGTTTCCGTTACAAAAACGATTACTCTGTAAATGTCACTCCCACAACTCCGGGTACATATTATTTACACATAAAGATTGTTGATGGCGCCTCAAACAATCGTACATCCTATGTAAAAATCGTAGTGCCATCATTCACAGTTGCAGGTACTACGGATGTACTTGGATCATATTGGGATGTAACAGATACAAATAATGATATGACATTCTCCAGTGGTACAACTTATACATTAACTAAATCCAATGTCACATTATCCACTGAAACGACATATGAGTGCAAAGTTGCACTTAACCATAGTTGGACTACATCTTATCCCAATAGCAATAAGACTTTTACCGTCAACCCCAATGGACATTACAATGTTACCTTCACTTTCAATGCCTCAACTCAGGCTGTAGACGTTTCTACGACTCGCTTGTATGCTGTTATTTACAATGACAACGGCAAAACAAGCGGTTCAGTACCGGCCACGTCTTATCACGCAAACGGCGCGACGGTAACGGTGGCCAGCAATAGTGGCAGTTTGGCAAAAACCGGTTATAGTTTCGGTGGTTGGAACACTAACGCTTCAGGAACAGGAACCAACTATACTGCTGGTTCGGGTACTTTCACTATGGGAACTTCCGACAAAAACCTCTATGCCAAATGGACAGAAAACACACATCAAGTAAAGGTATCAGCCACGACTTCGCCTACTTCAGCGGGAACTTCGCCCAGTCCTTCAAGTTGGACTGCTTTTGGAGAGGTTACTGGTGGAAACATTAGCATAACTGCTAATACAGGATATACTTTCAGCACTTGGACAATATTGCCGGGTGGGGCAGGTACATTTGATGATGCAACATCAACTTCAACCAAGTTTTACCCAACAAAAGATAGTGAACTCAAAGCCACCTTCACGCCTAAGAGTTACACCGTCATACTGGATAAGAATGGAGGTACTTCGGACGGATCGGTAACTACCACATACAATAGCGATATAACCGCAAGTTTTAGTGGTGCTTCTCGTGCCGGGTATTCCACAGACGGCTATTATACCGACCCGAGTACTGGCTCCAAAATAATAGATGCCGATGGAAATCTGGTAAGTGGCACTGTTTCCGGTTGGTTAAGTTCAGGATATTGGGTAAAGGACGCAGCAACAATAACTCTCTATCCGCACTGGACCGAGGATGTAACATATTATACTCTGAACTTCGGTGTGAGAAGCGGTCAGTCATCTTATGGTTCGGTTACGGCGAAAAACTCATCCACCAATGCGGCATTAACCAATGGAAATACCTATATATCAGGTACGGGTGTAACTGTAACCGCCACCCCGGATGATGATTACAAGCTGACCGGTTGGTACAACGCAGCATCGGGAGGTTCTGTTATATCAAGTGCCGGCACGAACCTTTCGGTTTCATTCTCATTAAATGCCAATACCAAATATTATGCAGCTTTTGCGCAGAAATCCACCACGATAACTCTAAACAACACAGCCAACGGCGGCAGTGGCGGTACGACAAGCAAGACCATCAACCACGGTGCATCAATGTTGGAACTGACTGCTCCGGGTAAATCGGGTTACACTTTTACCGGTTGGTGGACATCCGACAGCGGAGGCTCGAAAGTGATAGACACCAATGGCGCACTTGTGGCAAGTGTTACAGTCGGTGGCGTGGCATACACTACCTCGGGCAAGAAATGGGATTATGACGATGATGCTCTGACCCTATATGCCCAGTACACGGAGAATATGACAACCGTAACCATCAATGTCAGTCCTACAGGTGCGGGAACTCTCACCGTCGGCGGCTCGGCTTTCACTGCGGGCAACACAACGACTGCGGGCAACACAACCTCCCGCACGGTGGTTGCAACTGCCGGTTCTGACTATGTGTTCAACAATTGGACAGTTAGCGGCGAGGCAACGGGTACGGCATCAACGAACACCTATACGCTCAAAGGCTCGGGTAACGGCTCAACAGGCACGCTGACCGCCAACTTCACTGCGATATCTTGCAATTTATATAAACTGTCAGCGGCAAAAAATGGTTCAACAACCAACAAGGGAGCTATGAGTTATGATGATACAGAACATGCATATTTTAAGGATATAACCACTGATGCCTCGCCTTATTATTTTAGATTTTATTACAATAGTTCTACTCAATATTGCTCAGATTGGAAAGATAAATACGACGGAGGTTACACAAGCGGAAAAGAAATCGTTGCAAATGGTTCAAAAGTTGACTGCGACCAAACAGTAAGTTCTTGGACTGACATGCCTGCAATGTATTATTCCGGAGCAAGCGGTACTGCAATCCGTATCTGGTTTGATTATCAAAACAAGAAAGTCTGGATAACAGAACAGACTTATGCTGTTACTATCAACAATGGTGATCATGGTACTGTATCGCCAAACGGTTCACAGCAGATTGGCGGTTCAGGTTTGCAAATTACTGCAACACCCGCTTCAGGATATAAGTTTGACAGTTGGACAAAAACAGGTTCTGTAACATTGTCTTCCACTACTACAAACCCGACAACAGTAAGCGCAACGGGTACAGGTACTGTAACTGCTAATTATTCTCTCATCTGGGCGATATTAGGTTCACAGGCAACAAACACAACTACAGGTACCGATGGTTTTGGCGGGTGGTCAACAAGTAATACAAATGCTTTGTTGGGAAATATATCCACTTCAGGTGGAAAGACTTACGGCTATGTTGAACTGACTTTGGAAGCGAACAAAAACTATCAGTTCAAAATATACGACCGCCAAAACAATACTTGGTATGGAAATGGTGGAGATAATGTTTATTATATGACGAGCGAAAGCTGTTCTAATTGGGAATTCGGAACAGATAAGTCTTACAATTGCGGTATTACCACCACAGGTGCAGGTACATACCGTTTTACTTGGAATCTAACAGATAAAAAGTTAACAGTTACTTATCCCACATCCTATGCGGTTAACTTTGCTGTCATCCCATCTGCTGCGGCAAATGCTGTAACGACCAATGTTACAGGTTTGACAACCGGCGGTTATGTTGCTTCCGGCACCTCTGTTACCTTCACCCATCAAGCCGCAAAGACCGGCTATACTTGGTTGGGTTGGTACAACAACGCCGAAGGGACAGGTACTGCTTTGGGCACAGGCAATACTTATACAGCAGCATCAATCACGCAAAACACCGATGTTTATGCCGTTTATACTGAAAAGGAATATAATGTAACCGTCTCGGCAGGTGCAGGTGGTACGGTATCGCCCTCAGGTACGGTAGCAGTTAAACAGATATCAGGTACCAATCTTACTGCTACACCTAATGCAGGTTATGCCTTCAACGGCTGGACTAAATCCGGCAACAACATCACACTCACTTCTACCACCACCAACCCGACAACTGCAAAAGCAACCGCAGCAGGCGGAACTGTGACGGCAAACTTCGTTGAAGATTGGTATATTTACGGAGATAAGCCTGTTATGGGCAGTCGGGCTTCCGAATGGTCCTCGGGCAAACTGACAGCCGACGGCGACAACTTCTCAATAACACTCAACCTTGCTGCAAATACAACATACCAGTTCAAACTATATAAGAAGAGTGGCGACAACCATTATTGGAGTAACACAGATGGTACTTATGGCATCAACGGCAAGACGACTTCTGTATCTAATGTTACGATGTATAGTAATCATGGCAACATGTCGATCACTACCGCCATTGCAGGTGAATATAAGTTCACTTTGTCGGATGTAAGTAGCGATAATCCAAAGTTGGAAATAGACTTCCCCTCGGCACTTCAAATATATCGTTCAACGCCGACACACTCTGAAGTTATTGCTACTCACGCTTGGGACAGCAATACCGGTGGCTCTGTCTATCGTAAGACCCTTACGCTCAACGGTAATACTACCTACGAGTTTAAGATTTACGATGGTGGAGAGTATTATACTCACGGAACTAAGATAACAACAAGCATAAGCAATCGTAATTTCTCTAACAGCGGTAGCGACTGTCAGTTAGAAACGAAATCTGCCGGTAGTTTCATATTCGATTGGGACCGCAGTTCCAAAGCCCTGACCGTGCATTACCCGCAGTCGGCAATAGTGGAAGCAACTCCTGATAAGGTCTATTCAGGCTCAACAGTAACCTTTACGGGTTATGCTTCAGAACTCGGTTCGGGCTCTCATACCGTCAAATACGAGTTCTTCAAAGGTATCACGCTAACCGCTGTTAACAAAGTGGCGGAATTGACAAAGACCGAAACTGCTACCCATCAGCAGGTAACAACCGACCCAATAACCGTTACCTTTGATGGCAACACCACAAGTCAGGTATATACGCTCCGTGTAACATCTGATGGTGTAGTTCGCGGAACGAACACCTGCACCGTCTATCGCAAATGGGATATCTATGTTCACGATGTTGCATCGTGGAACGCAATGTACTACTATGTATATAATGCCGATGGCTCGCACCGCGATACTTGGCCCGGATATGACTATTCAGATATTAAGTACAACGGCAATGCTACATGGTACAGCGTTGCACTCGATGCTCAATATCCGTATTTCATCTTGGACAACAACGAGGGTAACAAGCAACTCAAAGGTGATCAAGCGTATGCAACAGACATCACTACCTTCACTCCCGGCTCGTTCTGGTATGTTGCTTATGACGGAACATATACTACTACTAAGAATGACGGTAAGAGTTATTACGACCTGACACAGATCAACCTCACCGACCCGACCGTAACGCTCGACGCGCCCGAAGTCATAAGCGGTACGATGGCATATTTCACAGGTACTGTAACCAACTTCGGTAACGATGGTATGTCGGCAGCCGAGATGCGCGAAGTGGGCGTATATATAGGTGCCACCAAATACACCACCAACTGCTACGGCACAGGTGCCAACACTGCTAAGTTCTACATC
>JAFVAX010000005.1 GCA_017480285.1 Paludibacteraceae bacterium
AGTGGCGGTAAACTGGTGTGCGGCAAAGCGTCATCGACAATGCCTATCATTGCAGCAACCACTCGGTGGTTGGACGATTATTTCAGCGGCAAGCGGACGGAAAATGCCGTTATGGGCGCAAAGACAGACGAACGGATTGCAGTCCGACCGAAGGGCACAGCGTTTCAGCAACGCGTCTGGCAGGCATTGCTGACCATTCCGTATGGTAAAACGGTCAGTTACGGAGAGCTTGCCCGGATGGTGGAATGTAAGTCCGCACAGGCGGTTGGTCAAGCCGTAGGAGCTAATCCCGTGGCACTTCTCATCCCCTGTCATCGCATCATCGCCGCACACGGCAGAATAGGCGGCTACGAATATGGCATAGAGATTAAGAAACGACTATTAGCATTAGAACAACGATGATAACTATTCAACACCACGAGACCGAACGAAACGGCGTTTTTGAAGCATGGATGCAAGCCACCGAAGAAGGCGCATGTACCGAACCGGTGCAGGTGGGCGAGATGACTTATGTGCGCCCCACGCCAGAGCGGATGATTATTGACCACACGCGCGTTTTTGAGGGCTTTGAAGGCAAAGGGATTGCGCGGCAGATGGTTCTTGCCGCCGTGGACTTCGCACGCACCAACAGCCGCCGAATCATCCCTGTATGCTCCTACGCCCAAGCCGTCCTCACCCGCACCGATGAATACAAAGATATCTTGGCGTAAATGGGAAATACTTGGTATGGCAGATACTATCCGGATTATCGTGATAAGAGCTTAACGAACTCGCTGACCGGTTACTGTATATTCCGTGTCGCCGCGGCGAATCAGCAATTGTCCGTTGCGAAGCACCTTCTCTACTCTGACAGAAGAAGGCTGTTGGCTGACTTCTTCTATCCCTTGCGGCGTACCTAATAATACCTCGTCCAGCATAGCGCGTATAGCATCGCATTGCGCCTTGTCGGAGTTGGCGGAGAAAGAGACGGTGTGGTTCTGCGCCGGCAGAATGAATTTCCGCACGTTTGTGCCATTGATATACGTATCCCGCATCGCCGCCCCCGTCCATGTGTCATCCGCGCCGTAAATGAAGATAATAGGCTTCTGCGCATTCTGCGTGGTAGTTACGGCGCGGTCGTAAACACTTCTATTAAATATACATGAATGATATTGTTCGAGGTCGAAATCGCGCAACGAACCAACATACTGCCTGTATTGCGCGTTCCATGCCGCACCAGTTTCCGGACCGGATACCTCGTCCAACCGTAGGTCATAATAGCCTAACTCCGTCCGCGCCTGATATTCATACGCCTGTCCGGTATAGCCATTTTCGTTATTAGCCCACCATTGCTCTGCCGTCACTCCGAAAGGCAGGTATCCTGCCCTGTCAGACGATTTATGCAAGGGGGGAGCTGGTGCCTTACCTGTACGCAGGAAATCGCGCCAATAGCCGAAAGACTCTATCCGGAACTTTGTATTGATCATAATCACCGCCACGACGGTATCGTTGTACGGCTCAATTCCGTAATCCTCAAACAGTTCCTCGTTGTATCCTTTCGATTTACGGAGCGTGGCAGTGTCCTGATAGGCGTGCTCGTTAAAACCGAGATGTCCTACGGATATCAGATAGCGCCCGTAGAGTTTGTCGGTGCTTTCGTTGGGATAGTAGGTCTTCGTAATTTTCTCATAGAGCGGGAATATCTGATCTTTGCGCGTCAGTGCTTTCCGACGGATATCCATAAAAAGGTCAAGATACTCCTGCGTCCAGCCGTTGTTGAACCAATACTTCTGCATAACGGTGTCGCAATCGGTATCGAAGAAAGGTGCCGCATAGGGCACATACGCATCCATGTCCTCGGGATGGAAAGCGTGCTGTAGAAGCGTCGTTGTGCCGCCTTTGCTCGAACCCGACATCACCCATTTGCCTTTCATCACTTTCTTGAGTGCTACAAACAGATTATGAAAATCCTCCGCAGCCTCTTCACTCCGCAGGTCGTCTAAGTTCTCATAGCACCGCTCGGGTGCCGAGAAACTGAAATAGCGGAACTCCGGATAGAGATAGTTTGCATGATAGCGGTGAGCAATTTCGTTAATCGAGTTGTTGACAGAATAGTAGGCAAACTGTGCATCCGGTTCGCTCACCCAAACCGAATCCAAGGCATATCCTCCACAGTTGACATGATTGACCGCTGTCGTTATATCGGCATCGTTGAAAACCGTCAATGTCGCCCGCAAAGGGAAATGCGCCCCCGTAGGATTGCTGTGACGCACCGGCTGGTTGTAATAGATGATATACGTGCGGGTCTGTACAGCCTCCTCAGGATCATTGAAATAGTCATATAAATACTGCGACTCTAATGGCACAACCTTTATCGAGTCAATCACTCCCGTGTTCTGCTTCAATAACTCCTGCGCCCATTGCGGCAACGTCTCTTGTGCCGCCACACATACGCATACAGCGCATAGTGCAAAAAAAATAGTTATTCTTTTCATAAGCCATTATGTTTTTATGTCTGAACAAAATCCTCTAACCTTCGGCAGAGATATTTTCGCTGGCCCTTGCCGTGTGTACTATCGTGTGCGCTCGCAGATATAATATAGCTGCCAACATCCTTCTCTCGCGTCAAAAAAGCACGCAAAGTTACGTTTTTTCCAAGAAACAGGCAAGATTGATGAGTATTTCGCAGCGATAGGCGGCGGTATGTTTCTGTCATTTATCTCTGATTGGAAGATTTTTGGCCGGTTTTTTTTGCGGATTTCGGAAATTTGCAGTACCTTTGTAGGGTATAGAAACAACCATTATGAAGCACATAGAAGTAGTAGCGGCGATCATACGAGATAGCGAGGGGCGTGTTTTCGCGACGCAACGCGGTTATGGCGAGTGGAAAGACTGGTGGGAGTTTCCGGGAGGAAAGATAGAAGCAGGAGAAACTCAGGAAGAGGCACTCCGCCGCGAGATACGTGAGGAATTGGCAGCAGAAATTGAGGTGGGCGAACTGCTACAGACCATTGACTACGACTACCCGCAGTTTCATCTGACGATGCATTGCTTTCTTTGCCGGCTGAAGGAACAAGGAACAACGGACAAAGACCGCTCCACCGAAGGAGCAAAGAACTACACGCTTCTTGAGCACGAGGCGGCCCGTTGGCTGTTGCCGAATGAACTGGATTCCGTCAGGTGGTTGCCTGCCGATGAGGACATAATAGAAACACTGAAGGCATTGTAATACTCATATCAATATGACAACAGAGATACGACATTCAGATGTCTGCGAAGGCCAGACCTTTGCATAGCAGATAGTAATGGCAGCCGCGGAATCACGCAATAATTGTCTATTCATTTTTATTTTGTAAATTTGCGGCACGTTATGGTATAACGTAATACAGGAATCTAATAAAATCTAAATCTATAGATATACGCATGAAACATCTTCTTTCTGCCGTTGCATGGCTTATGATAGCCACAATGACATGGGCTGCCGGAATCAATTATGATGGTGCAACCCTCGAATTAAACAATGATTTCACTCGCACCGAATGTGGTACATCGAAAAAGAAAGTAATGAAAGAAGTGAGCGGCATGGCTGCTTCACGTCAAACCACCGGCTACCTTTGGGCACATGGCGATGAGAACACCAATGAAGATAAGAAGATTATCGCCATCAAGCCCGATGGAACATTAGCCATGACCGTTATGATAAGCGGCGACCCCGGGCGCGATGACTGGGAAGATATAGCCACCGGTATCTATGACGGCAAAAACTATATTTTCATCGGCGCCTTCGGCGACAATAACAAAAAATTCAAAGACGAGTATTATATCTACTATCTTGAAGAACCGGAAATAACATCCGGCACACAAACAGCGAATGTCAAATACATTCGTTTCGGCTATCCGGATGACAATGCTCATAACACCGAGACCCTGATGTATGACAATATGGAACAAATGTTTTATATTGTTGACAAGGTGGAAGGCGGCGCATGTACATTATATCGTCTGCCCTTCAAAACCAACTATGGCACCGGCGTACAGAAACTGACCGAAGTATGTAAATTGGGCAATGGTAACACCTTCGACCTTGTATGTGGCGGAGACATAACACCCGATGGCAGATGGATGGCTATTAAGAACTATGGGTATATTCTGCTGTGGGAGCGTCAGGGCAGTGAGAGCCTGAGCGAAACCGCCAAACGCCGGCCGCAACAAATTGCTGCCTACCAAGAGGAGAAGCAAGGCGAGGCACTCGCGTGGACGGATGCTACCACATTCTATACCACGAGCGATGCTACCAAAGATGTGCCTATCTATCAGTATGTCCGCAAAGCCGACTATTCGCTTGCCAATATTACAAGTATCACTATCAATGGCAAAGCATTGGCGGACTATAATTCCGGACAATCAAGTTATGACGTCGAATTGGCCTATGGCACGACAACACTGCCAACAGTAGCCGCCTCCGCAAGCGACGAAGGACAAATAATAGTTGTACAAGCCACAGAGCTACCGGGCAATGCAACCGTAATATGTACTTCGCATGATGGTAAAAATCAAGTTATCTATACCATCCGGTTCAGCGTTTCTGCCACTCAAAGTAGTGACGCCACGCTGAAGAGTCTGACTGTCAACGGTTCTATAATAGACGGCTTTAGTGCTGATAAATATGAATACATAATGGAGATTGCCTACCTCGCCGCAGTACCTGTGGTTACGGCCGAAGCCCATGATGAACATGCCACAGTGGTGGTAAACAACTTGACAGAAGTAAGCAAAACACCGTCGAATGTGACTGTTGTGGTAACTGCTCAGGACAAGGAGACGAGTCTCACCTACACGATTGCTTTCCACCGTGCAGATGCCATCAAACAAATCAATGAAGTGGTGATGAGCAATCATTATAATGCCTTTATCAACGAGGGCGAAACAGTTATTCGCGCTTATTATCTTGCAGGAGAGCAAGAACCAACCATAGCAAGTTATAAAGTAAGCGAGGGGGCGACACTGGTTCAAAACGGCAAGGCCGTTATCCTGACCGGAGCAGATGGCACTACCGCCGGATATACACTCGACATTCAACCTGTTGAGCCTGTCGGATATACGGATAAAGAGATAGTGTTCGACGGCACGGAGACATGGGTGAAAAGTCCGTATGGCTGGGATAGTACCAAGAAATGGAAATTCTCCAAGACTGACACCGATTATAGTCGTGAAATAGCGGGAAAGACACATGTTGATATATTTCTGCCTGCATGCGACACTGTGGTAGTGAAGTCAATGGACAGCAAAGAGCGTGATGCGCGCTTCTATATCAATGGCGAAGCATTAGGCGACAAAACGCTGCTCAAGATATCAGGTAACACATTCGTGGTAAAACAATCGGCTGCCTTTATGCTTACGATAGTTTCTGCACAGAGCAGTGGCGACGGAGGAGTGAAAGCAATACGGATGGCACGTGCCAACACTCCTACAAGCATCAGGAATGTTGCAGCCACCCCAACAAACGCTGTCAAGATAATGTGGAACGGACAAATCATTATTATCCGCAATAAGCGAGCATATAACACATTAGGTATCCCGATGAAATAAAAGTAACCGAATAGTGTTATACCTTCTAAAAAAAATGAGATGGAGTTGTTTCTACGCGAACCGGAAGCAATAATCTACGATTGTTTATGACACATTTACCCAATAATCCCGCCATACTTGTCTCGGCAGTCAACATGCTGCTACGCGACGAAGAATTCGACTCGCTTGAGGCTTTGTGCTACAACTTCAACCGCGAGCCGGAAGAGCTGCGGCAATATCTTCTTCAAAACGGCTTTACATACAGCGCTCAACAAAAGCAATTCCGTCCTATAGGTTATGATAAGTAAAACGGCTATTGATATTGCGTACGCATTTATACACCAGAAGCTTCAGGTGTATATGTATTCCAATATGAATTGGCAGCGCGATGACATAGAGGCGTCAATAGGCAATTATGTGCAACAGATGAATCGCGAACTTTATCAAACCATCTCGGAAGACAAACCGGAATTTCTGCTTACACACGGCCGGTTTGAACAAGATATGAAGCAGGCCGTTGAACATTTGGAAAAATTGATGCACATAC
>JAFVAX010000006.1 GCA_017480285.1 Paludibacteraceae bacterium
ATCGGTTCCGTCCGGTATGGTTACTTTCACGCTCACGTCTTTTGTGCGCAGCAGTTTGTCGATGGTCAGTTTAAGGCTCTCTCCTGCGCCTAATTCCATGGGTACGCTTGTTCCAACTGCTTGTCCGTAGGCGTTTTTCAGAGAGGCTTGGTATTCACTTCCGGAAATCTGACCGCTAAACACGATGATACGTTTGTTCAGCACGGGAAGGGTTTGCGTAAACTTGCTGCGCAGGTTCGTGAGTTCCACTGTCATGTTTTCGTAATACCCGTCAGCTGCATCGGTTGGGAGATAGACGGAAACAGTGCCTGCATTATGAAGCGGCTGGATGTTCGGAAATTTGCTCCAACCTATAGCTTGCCGGTATAGTTCGATACTCTCAATGGGAACACGTAACAACATCTGATCATAGGTATTCCACATTTCGTTGGTAATAGATGTCGGTCCGCACCGTGGCGGCGTAAGGGCATAGCAGTCAATGGTATCTATCTTGGTACCTTTAAACGCATTAGGTTCAATGCTGTCAAGACTCGCACCAAAAGCGACATGCTTCAGTGTTTGATTATTGTGATTATAGGGAAGCGAACGTAGCTCTTTGACCCCGCTTGCCTGTGACATGTCAAGCAACTGAACATTCTTATAATTAGATGTAACAAGATCTAAGCAAAAAACATTCTCCCACATATCTCCGGTAACAACTATTCTCAATATATCTTCCGATGCAAAGTTATATCTTTCCATAGCTGCTTTTATGGCATCAGTAAAATTACTGAAAGACATCTCTCTTCTAAGCACTTCAAGCGTCAAGGTTCCCGTTGCGGCGTCAAAATAGTTTGCCCCGGGGAATAATGGCGGTTCAAAGGTGTGGACAGTAACTGCGGTAAGTTTGATATCCGATTTACCCATTACAAGGCTTATTTCAGGAGATGCAGAGTAGAATGCACCATCGCGCATCCAAGCCGAAAAATGGGAATAAACAGTATTGTTAGCTTCATAGCTTCCTGCTTCTGCACGTATAGTGTAAAGCTTGCCTTCTTCAAGTTGGTATGTCCTTATATATATCGTGTCTTGCTTTACGACTTGTCCATTTTGCGATTTTCCATCCGCAGAACTAACTCTTATCAAACAATTCCCTGTGCCACATTCTATGGTAAGAGTATGTGTCGGAGTCTCGTCCGCCCATGCCACCATCGGAAGCCATAATGCCAATAGGAAAAATAAATACTTTTTCATATCTCAAGATGTTTTATAGTTTACATTATTTAACAACAATTTTGCGGGTGGTTTGTCCCTGCTTCAAGATATACACACCGTGTTGCATTAGAGAAGGTTCACTGACAATGCGCCCTTGCAGGTCGTAATATACCGGTTCTGCGGCATCGGCACTGATTTCCTCAATCTGAGTCGGACTATTCTCAACCATACGTATGCGGAAACGGGTGGCTACACTGCCCGCCGCTGCCGTGAAGGTATAAGCAGACCGCGTAAGGTCGGTTTCTGCACCTGTCTGCAAGTCGGTCAGTATGACCGGTGTCTGCTCGTCAGGATTGTTCTGTAGCGAAAGAGTGTAGTCTCCTGCTGTCGGGAAAATCATGCCGAGGCTGAAAACACCGTCCCCGAGCGGACGCTCGTCGATGGCATATTGCACGCCGCCGTCTTGCACATACAGTTGCGGCACGTCGCCTTGTCCCGTCATCTTGGCAGCATCGTGCTCCAACTCGTAATCTGTTGATGCCTCTTCGTTGAGTACGATGCGGGTGCGGTCGTGTCCCGCTTCGCCGTTGAGTACGAAATTATAGACACGGCGCAAGGGATGGGTCGCCGCTGCCTGCATCATACCTCGCGATGGTGCTTTTTTTGTTTGCCATAGTCCCCCCGGGTCGTTATGCAAACGGCCCTCTTTGCGGAAAGTGATGGAATTGGCCCCTTCGGGACATTGCACGAAAAACGCTTCGTTGGGATACAAATAATACTCATCGTCAAGAGGAGAAAATGCGTAATAGATAAATCCGTCAAACACGGTGATAGGAGCTGTGAAATCCATATAGCGGATGTCGAAGAAGCTGGGATACGGATTGCCTGTGAGGTTCCATCCTTCGCGGTACTTGTAGGCTGACGGATATGGAGTCAGAGGCACCGTAACATCGCCGTTGGCAAACAGTTGCTGTTTGTTCTCCGTGTCCATGGCCTTCAGGTGCAAGGTGGTTTGATCAGATTTTACAATCTCGCCGCCTATAAAATCCCCGTAAAAATGTACTAAATAGCCGCGGTTGGCATGCAACACCTCGCTGGCAGAGAGCTGGCGCCAATAGTGTTCACTGCTGCTTACATCTGTTGCGCGCTTGGCACCGTCAAATTCCATAATTATCGCCTCCATTCTGCTTTGCAGATTAGGGAATGTAATATCAGATATTTTTACATCGAAGGGGAATGAGACTAAATACCGTTTATATTCAGTTGTTTGTTTGGGTTTGTTATAATAATATTTCTCCCCTTTCCACGAAATCTGGGTATAAAACAGATGGTAGGTCATTTCTATTTCATCTGCCGTAACGGGCGAACGGAATATGGCGGTAGAAGGGGTGATTTTATAGTTGGTTTCGGTAATCGGATCGGTATAATTCTTAAAATAATACTCCCCGCAGTCTTGGTCAAGATGGAATTTCTTGAGTTTTATAGGCTTGTCGGCATCAATGGTCAGTTGTGCCGGATAGAAAAACGCAATATCGGTAGAGTAACTGTCATAACTCTCATAATAATTGTTGTGTGTTGTTTCATAATTATGAAACAGTCCGTAAGAAGGTCCGCTTGCGTTGTTCTCTGATGTTACCCCATACCATCTGGGAACGGTGAGCCGGGCATTGTCTGCCAATCCATCGGTCTTGCTGATGGTAATGTCAGGCTGATAACCCACGAACAGATGCTCCGCCGGCTCCGTCATGGCGACCAGTGTACCGTCTTTATATGGGGCGGTTTTGGAATACAAATCCATCGCCATAGTCGGTACATGCATCGTAACGCTGGTCAGTGGCGCCGTCATCGGCAGGTCTAATCCTTGTGCCGACCCGCTTGACGTCCCCCAATACGGCGGATATACCGACCTCAGGTACAGGTCCTTGAACCGGTCGGAGAAAGCCAGATTGAAGCATACCATCGTTGCCGGCAGGTCGAGCGTTGTCAGCGCACTGACAGAAGGCAGATAGCACACCTCAGTGCCGTCTGGAAAGGTAAGCTGCTGTGCGTTGCACTGATAGTCGCCGTCAGCTATCAGCACTCTTCTTAGCGAGGTTCTGTAGCCGCGATAGACATACTCACTCGGAATGTTCAGTGTCTGCTGCTCCGACTCAATCCTGTTCAGCGTCAGGAAGAAATAGCCGGAGGCATATTTGGTGGTTTTCAAGTCGCTGTTGAAAAACAGCGTGGTGCCGTCCGTCAGCGTGCAGTAAAGTGCCGTCCTGTTGTTCTCGTTGAACACGTAGGTCGTGTCCGACAGCTCTGTCGGCTCCGACAACTGCGCCTGCACCCCTGTACCATACAGGAGTGCCGACAATCCCATTATCAGGGACAGTTTCAAGCGTTTGCGTTTCATAATTATAGAGTGAAATATATTGGTTTTCTCGTCGTTAGTTGCCGCGTCTGTCTGTCATACACATAAAGCGGTAACCCGCAATATATCGGATTACCGCTAACTGTTAGAACTATGATGTTCAGTAAAAGATGATATCAGTACATCAACCCGAAAGCCCACAAGGGGATTATTTGCCCTGTGGCATATTCTATTTCATCACGTACTACATACCCATTTGGCACCTCTGAGATTTGTTTCTTTCCTTTCTTTCTGCCTCCGAGCTCAAAAGTGTATTCGCCTACGCAGAAATCACTTACACGCGATGATATCACATCTTGTGTCACTTGCAACTGGTTGTAGAAAAAGGTCTCTCGCACATTGCCTATCTCTGCCTTTTCGCCTGCCAGCGTATATTGTATATTAGTATTGTCAAGATAGACTTTCTCCACCTTGCCTAAGCCACGCATTCCGCCGGTGTCGTCTCTAAGCTGCCCAATCATTTTTGCCTTTTCCATATATAACAGATAATTTGGTACATCATTACGGCTTATGTGCAACTCGCCGGCTAATGCTTGTGCATCCGGTTTATATGGGGCGTTTTGAGCGATGATAGACAGCATCTGGCGCAACTTCCTGCCTGTTGCAGGCGACATTCTGGCGTAGTGCGGGATATCCGACTCCAACGTTTGCCGGACGACATTCTGCATACGTTCGTAGAAATCGCCTTCGATTGCGAAGGGGAAATAGCCTGTTCTGAGATACTGACGGAAAAAAGGCAATGGGTGCGGCAATTCATCGTGTTGAGCTTTGCCCGCCAAAACTTCTTCCAATGTAAACACAGGAACACTGATGTTATGTACCAATTGCAAGTATTCGCGGAAAGACATGCCGTGCAAGTGCTGCATCACCACGCGCCGGCTCAAGTCAGCTTCTCCATCCAACAAGTCTAAGATAGAAGAACCGGTAATAAACACTTTCAATGCCGGATGGGTATCGTAAATTTGCTTTATCTCGCGACTCCACCCTTCGTATTTATGAATCTCGTCGATATAGAGGTGTTCGCCACCTTCTTTGACGAACTCATCAGCTAACTCAATCAGCGTGTGGGTTGTGAAATAACTATGGTCGGCAGAAACATACAAACTATGCTCTTCCGGAGTCTCGATGATATGCTGTTTGACCATCGTACTCTTGCCCACTCCACGTCCTCCGGTTAGGCACTGCAAACGCTTATTCCACCCCATTGTGTGGAATAAATATCGCTTAAAATCTAAGGATGTGAGCTTCAATTGCTCTTGCATGTACTGCAATAATGATGTATCTATCATAGTAAATAAACGCTATAATTGCACCAAACAGAGTGCACATTTTTGATATGTGTGCACTTTTTACGGTGCAAATATACGCATTCCCTTTGATGTATGCAAATATTATTGCAGAAATAAAGAAATCCCCCACGATTTTTATTGTCAT
>JAFVAX010000047.1 GCA_017480285.1 Paludibacteraceae bacterium
CACTCGTCAACATTCTCCGCCATCGGCGACGACGGAGTGATAGGATAGATAGCAGCCACCTCGGTGAACATATACGCGATATGCGCAGCAGCAGCGTTACCATCCATGGTCATGAATTTCTTTTCTTTAGCCATTTTTGTTAAAAGTTTTATTTAATTGTTGAAAAAATATATGTAATGTTATTAATTGTTTTCTATTAGTCGTTTTATTTCCTTGTCAAAGTCGGACACTATAGGTTGTGTCTTATTGAATTGGTCATATTCTGATGTTGCTTTTTGTTCTGCCAACTCGCGAGAAATACTGCCTTTATTCGGCAGAACTTGGTACTTCCTAAATGAGAGGAACTCGTTTACACTATTAGCAAACTCCTGCATATTAAATACATTCCCTCGCTCCACCATATCCTCTATATAGTCAAAATAACCGGTAACAGTACGCTCCAATTGGCGTATTTGCTGTTCTGTAAGGTAGTTTTTCGCAACTATCACATCTGATTTTAGTATTCGCCCATCTGGTGAGTTTTTCCAAGTCTGCAAACCCATATTTTCTTGCGTATGGTCGGCTTTGGAATATATGATTTCTTCGTTCACTTGCACGGATGGAGCGAACGCGTTCCAAAAGTTCACGGAAGTAGTCCCGTCCGAACACCGCTTTGCCTTGTTTGAGACGGTCATCATCTAACACAAACCCTTTCCGGATATATTCGTTCAGTATCTTCGTTGCCCATTGGCGGAAACGCGTTGCCTTCTGTGAATTGACACGATACCCGACAGATATGATTGCATCCAAGTTATAAAATTGAGTATTACGGGAGACTTGGCGGTTACCCTCTGTCTGAACTACCAAGATTTTCTCGGCAGTTGCCATTTCTTGAAGTTCTTCACTTTCGTATATGTTTTTTAAGTGCAAACCGAGATTGTCTGTAGAGCAGCCAAAAAGCTGCCCCATCGCCTTTTGTGTCATCCAAATGGTCTCATCCTTTATCACGACCTGAACATTTGCGCTGTCATCGGGCAAGTCATAAATAAGGAATTGCAACTCTGTTGTGATGTTATTTTTCATATTTCTTGAGCGGGTATCACAATTATGAACTTGTATTTTATCCCCTAAGTCTTTGCAGCCTTTCCTGTAGCATCTCCATATAACCTTGCTTGAGTTCGTCCGACACAAATGAGCGGCTGATGGTCTGCCGCCAAAGGGGAAGAAACTTATCGAAACGCTCAACTGTTTGCTCTACAAATTTCTCTGTCAGTCTCATACGCTCGGCGGATTGAATGAAATCTTGCAGTTTGAGTTTTGACTTCTTGCCATTCAAGGTCAGTGCCAATTCTTCTTTATCTTGCGGATTGACCAATGCTGCATTTACAAGGTCGTAGGCAGGCGTAAGCACATATTGCGATTGCGGACAATACAGCGAGAAGTTTTTCAAGTGCATATCGTTATTTCCTGTTATCCAGCAAAACAACAGCAACTCAAAGAAATTAGTCAAGTCCAAACGCGGCACGGACGAATAGCGCGCAATCATTTTGGCAATCTGCTCATAACTGCTTTTATACTTGTCTTCGGTCTTACGCTCCGACAACTGACACATATCTTCCATCGCTATTTTACCACCTTTGGCATCTCTGTCAAAACGCTTGGTTATATAACCGAGACTCCCGTCTGCAAGGCGGATTAGCGAATGTCGAGCCACAGGCAATTTGGCATCCTCGGCAAGGTGCATTGTTAGATCTTCCACTTCAGGCAACTGCTCATAATCATCAGTTTGCGGTTTGAAAATGTATTGTCCCCATAGTCCGACAATGGTAAGTCGTTTTGTGCCTTCGTGTTTGGTCAGGTTGAGTGACAGTTTAGCCTGCACGCCGGTCAGAGTGGTTTGCGAACGGATGATGTTGGCTGCCAAACCGTCCATATCCTCACGTGTATAATCCATTTGAGGTGCTGTGGTCATACCGAACATACGGCGAGCACAAGACGGATGAAAATTCACCTGTCCTTGCTCTAATTCCTTATAACAGTATAAACACTTGCACATCGCTTTAATCACTTGTATCAACTACACTTACAGCGCCTATACACTCTTTGCAACACAGAAGCAGCAACCCCATACGGTCAAGAGTTGAGATGTCGCTATTGCGTATTGCCACATCCAAAAGCCAGCCTTCAGGAATCAAGCCATCAAAGAACGGATGCAATATATTGCTGTCGTATGGCTTGTCTGTCAATGGCATTGTAAGACTTATTGGTCGGGCATCAACAGACTGCAAATAAGCGTTATTATATACAAACCTATAGCCCGCATCCGTCTCTTCTAACCGACCTGCCAACCTATCTTTATAATATATATCAGCCTTCCTCATGTTTGGTGGGTTGTGGGGTTAATGTGTAGTCGAACAGAGCAAGTACTTTATTGACGGAATCCATACGAGCAGTAGTCTTGCCTTGCTCCAACTCACGCAGAAAAGCAAGACTGACACCCGCTTTGCGAGCCGTGTCCTCCTGCGTCAAACCATATTCTTTACGCAAAGTCTTGATGGTATTTGCCAATTCTGATTTCATCGTTTTATCTACTTTCGTACGTACTCTTGCAAAAATTATACCAAATTACATACGATAATATATAAAATCTAATTCTTTAAGGCAGATTATATACGATAATAGTACATTATTTGTGCTATCAGTATGTTATATCGTTGCAGGTCAGCCCTTATCATTGACTGCCACATATCGTCTTTCAATCTCCTCCCAATTGATTATGCTCCACAAGGCTTGCAAGTGCGCGGCACGGCGGTTCTGATAGTCAAGATAATAAGCATGCTCCCATACATCAATTGTCAGCAACGGTTTTAAGCCTTTTGTTATCGGGTTATTGGCATTCTGCTCCTGTGTGATAACCAGTTTTCCCTCTTTGTCAGCCGACAGCCAGACCCAGCCCGAACCGAACAAAGTAGTACCTTTCTGCTCAAACTCCTGCTTGAAGTTCTCCAATGAACCAAAATCGCGGGTAATGGCTTGGCATACGCCCCCGGCACTTCGTGCCACCCCCTCTAATTTAGAGGGGGAGTTTTCTTGCATTCCCATAAACTGCGTAAAATACATATTATGGTTCAGCACCTGTCCGGCGTTGTTGAAGATGGCGCCTGATGACTTGCTAACAATCTCCTCAAGCGGCATATTTTCAAAATCCGTACCGGCAATCAGTTTGTTGAGATTATCAACGTATGCCTGCAGGTGTTTGCCGTAGTGGAACGACAAGGTCTGTTCGCTTATCACCGGCTGCAAGGCATCCAAAGCGTAGGGGAGTTTGATTAAGGTAAACATAATGGTATTATATTATTCATTTATAATCTATAACAAAATATGTTGGTTCAGGATATTTTGTAGGAATACAATGCCAATCAAAAGGCAAATCCAATTCATTCAATGTTTCCAACGGCAAATCCAACAGACTGTTTGTTTGCGCATAAAGATATATCTTCTTAAGATAATTTGCAGTAAGATATATCGAAGGAAACTCTCCGAAATGCTCTAAAAACCAGCCAAACATATCCCGGTCGCCTTTAGATGAATTACAGGTCTTGCAGGCAAAAACAATATTCTCCATTTCATTCGTACCGCCTTTTATTCGCGGAAAGATGTGGTCAACTGTTGCCTCTTTCGGAGTTGCAAAAACCCTGCCGCAATAGGCGCATGAATGATTGCTTTTCTGCAATTTCTCTATCTGTTGGCGATACAAATCCGATATATGCCACGAACCTATTAAGTATGATTTGTATGCCTTTGCACGAATGGAATAACACACGCGGTCATATTTTTCCTTGTGCATACTGCAAGCGGCATCAGCCATTTGCAGATTCGCATACGACCAATATATCAACTCGGCTAATGTGTCAAACTTCCGTTCAGCCATCTGTATCAATAGTTTTCCGCCAGCAGTTGGAAGTAAGCCTGTGAGTGGTGGCAGACGGGACATTCATCGGGGGCTTGTTTGCCGACTACGATATGTCCGCAATTGGAGCATTGCCAGATGCAGTCACCATCGCGGGAGAAAACAACCTTGTCTTCAATGTTTTTGAGCAGTTTGCGGTAGCGTTCCTCGTGGTGTTTCTCAATGACTCCAACCTGCTCAAACTTCTCCGCTATCTCGTCAAAGCCTTCTTCGCGTGCCTCGCGTGCCATACGGGCATACATATCCGTCCATTCGGCATTCTCTCCGTTGGCTGCATCTTCCAGATTGACAGTCGTGTCGCTTACTTTGCCGCCGTTGAGGTATTTGTACCAAATCTCGGCATGTTCTTTTTCGTTGGCAGCGGTTTCTTCAAAGATTTTGCTGATTTGTACATAGCCGTCTTTCTTGGCTTTGGATGCGAAGAAAGTGTATTTATTTCGAGCCATTGACTCGCCTGCAAAAGCCTCCTGAAGGTTCTGCTCCGTCTTTGTTCCTTTTAAGTCTTTCATAATGTGTAACTATTTTAATTTAAGATATTCAGTAGTTAACTGCATCACCTCATCAGCATCCCTTTCTCCCAATGCAGCGAGGGATAGGTCTTCTTTAAGTATTCCACCGACTGGCGTACATCGCTGCCTCCACTTGTGGCAAAGGGTATCAGCGTTTTGCCTTTCAACTGCTCTAAGTTGTTGTCAATCCACGAGTTGATGATGCGCGGACAGATGCCCCACCATATCGGGTAGCCGACATAGATGGTGTCGTAGGGCATCAGGTTGGTGCATTGCTTGATGGCTGGGCGTGCTTCCTCGTCCTTCATCTCAAGTGAGGAGCGCGACTTTTTATTACGCCAGTCGAGGTCAGCGGCTGTGTAAGGCTCCATAACCTCAATCTCCCACAGCACCGCTTGTTTCTCTTTCGCTAATCTCTCAGCCGCTTGGCGGGTGGTGCCTGTTGCTGAGAAAAAGGCTACTAAGGTCTTTTGTGTATTGCCTTTTTGCGCCATAGTGGGAACAACGACTAAAATCATAGCAATAACTGTGATAAAAAAGTGTCTCATAATATATAGTTATATCTACTTCGTTAACTTATTTATGTGTTAGTATACTCAAGGTATCTCTTTTTCCTACAAATATAATGAATTTTTCGCACTTTATCAAATAAAAAATCACTTTCTTTTGAAAAAAGTGATTATAGGTAGAAATCTGCGGTTAATTCGTTATATTGTGCGGAGCGGTTTGTGCCTTCTTGCAGTACGATTTGTGTCTGTTCAGGTTCAATCGGCTCATCAGTTTTTATAAAATTTACCATAACTCTTTTGGGGTCTTTTTGAGCCGTTGTCCGGACTTTGCAAATATGTTTTGCTTGCAAACCGTTATGTTCTGCCAACCAGTTTGACAAAGGAAAATTATCGGTAGGAATGATGATTGACAGCGTTCCGCCCCTGCGAAGTAGCATGGCAGAGTTTATTATAAGTGCTTCGCAAGAGAGCGTGTCGGAATGTCGTGCTTGTTTGCGTTTCGAATCGGGGTTAGGAAGTGAGTTTTGGAAATAGGGAGGATTGCTGACGATAGCGTCGAAAAGCAGAGTGGGGTGGTAGTCTTGAAGAGATGTATGCAGAAAAGTGAGGCGGCATTTGAAGGGTGAGCTTAGGGCATTTTGCCGAGCCTGAACAACAGCGTCTTCGTCAATGTCGATACCTAAGATTTGAGCGTTTGGAAAGCGTTGGGCGAGCATTATGGCTACAAGTCCGCTACCCGTACCGATGTCAAGGATATGCGTTATTTTTGAAGGGTCAAGCAGGTCTGAACAATAGTTTTTATTTATTGCCCAAGCCCCGATAAGCACTCCGTCTGTTCCCACTTTCATTCCACAGGCAGAGTCGTCAATATAGAACTGTTTGAAACGGAATGACATGTTATTTGGTTAAAAAACTTAGAGAATTTAACTTTCCCAAAGAAGTTTCATCCACTGCAGAAGTTTTTGTTCTTGCGGATTGCCTTGTGCTTGCCAGAAATGTGTGTCTTTAAGCAGATCGGGCATATACTGTTGCTTGACGAAATGGTTAGGGAAGTCGTGTGCATACTTGTAGTCGGTGCCGTAGCCGAGGTCTTTCATAAGGTCGGTAGGTGCGTTGCGCAAGTGTAGCGGTACGGGCAGGTTGCCTGATTTTTTGACCTCGCCGAGAGCGGTATCAATGGCAAGATATGCAGAGTTGCTTTTTTGCGATGTGGCGAGGTAGATAGTAGCCATGGCGAGTGGTATTCTGCCTTCGGGCCAACCTATTTTATTTACTGTATCAAAGCAAGCGTTTGCCACGAGCATGGCATTGGGATTGGCAAGTCCGATGTCTTCAGATGCGGATATGACCAAACGGCGGGCAATAAATTTGGGGTCTTCGCCACCGGCTATCATTCGTGCAAGCCAATAGATGGCGGCA
>JAFVAX010000048.1 GCA_017480285.1 Paludibacteraceae bacterium
AATAATGAATATCTGTGGGGATTGTGTTGTTTTCTCCTTATTTCTCATTCTACACTTGTCTCAAGACCTCATTCCGACAAATGTCTCTGCCAGTTCCAAGCACTCAACAGTGTCTCTTCGACTGTTGCAGTGGCTTTCCAACCAAGGACCTCGTTGGCTTTTCTCGGGTCTGCCCATACCTTCTCTATATCACCCTCGCGGCGACCTACTATAGTATGCGGAACTTTAACGCCCGTTACTTTCTCAAAAGTATCAACAATCTCTATAACGCTCAATCCGCGTCCTGTACCGAGGTTGAAGTACTCCACACGATCTCTCAGTTCAACCTTGAGCATACGATTGACAGCCACAACATGAGCCTTCGCAAGATCAACCACATTGATATAGTCGCGTATGCACGAGCCATCAGGTGTGTTGTAGTCGTTACCGAAAATCTTAAGTTCTTTCCTCAGTCCGGCTGCTGTCTGTGTAACGAAAGGCAGAAGGTTGTTGGGCACACCGTTGGGCAGTTCGCCAATTAGTGCCGACGGATGCGCTCCTATAGGATTGAAATAGCGAAGGATGATGGCATTGAGCGAACTGTCGGCATGAGCCTCATCACGAATGATCTCCTCGTTGATTTGCTTGGTGTTGCCGTATGGCGAGAGTGCAGGCTGTATGGGTGCAGTCTCATCAACAGGCAGATGCTCCTTTGAAGGCTGACCATAAACAGTACACGATGATGAGAATACCAAATTCGTTATTCCGCGCTCTTTCATCACTTCGAGCAGATTGACAAGCGAAAGGACATTGTTTCTGTAGTATAGAAGTGGTTTTTCAACCGACTCACCTACAGCCTTGCTTGCAGCAAAGTGAATAACTGCCACTATATCAGTGTATTTCTCAAGCAACTCACGCATCTTCGGCAGGTCGGCTACATCCAACTGAGCAAAGTCCGGACGACGACCTACAATCTTTTCAATTCCGTCTAAAACCTGTATGTTTGAATTAGATAGGTTATCTACAATAAGCACTTCAAAACCGCTCTGCATAAGTTCTACAACAGTGTGAGAACCAATGTAACCGGTACCGCCTGTAACTAAAATTCGAGCCATCTTATTTAATTAATAATTAATAGTTAATAATTAATATCTCAACGATAATCTATATCTCAGAGAAGATTAAAATTAGAATAACTTATTCGGGTACTCGCCTTTCTGTATAAGTTCGTTCAGTTTCATCACTACCGCCGGACGGTCTTGTGCATAGGTAACGCCAAACCATTTGGAAGGTGTGTCAAGCACTTTGCAACGAGCCTCTTTGTTGATTATCAACTCATTGACCATTGTCGGGATATAGAACTCCGATTTCATCTCCTGTCCGTGTTCTTCAAGGAAAGAGCGGAAACCTTTTTCCGACTGTGCAAAATAGTCGGGTGTGAAGCCCCACATATTCATCGAAACGGGTGCATTAGGGTCGATAGCCACTCTGCCTGCGTGTTCGTCAGGGAAACTTACAACACCGTCGATCTCCTCAATGTTGATACGCTCCACAACATCAGTAAGATAGCCGTCGGCATCAGTCTTGCAAATACCGCGATTGACACTGCCGTTCTCCGACAAAGTGTTCAGCACACGATAGCCTGCCATAGCATATTCGCCTTTCTTGCCCTCAACCGAATGAAGGAACTTCGCCATGACCTCATACGACTCTCTACCATAGAAATCGTCGGAATTGATAACCATAAACGGCTCATTGATAATGTCGCGAGCCATCATAACAGCGTGGTTCGTACCCCAAGGTTTAGTTCTACCCTCAGGAACAGAGAAGGGAGCGGGAATCTTGTCAAGCGCCTGATAGCATACTTCACAATCAACCTGACCTTTATACTTCGCAAGCACTATTCGGCGAAAATCGTCAGCAAAATCTTCCCTTATAACAAAGACAACCTTGCCAAAACCGGCACGGACAGCATCAAAAACTGAATAGTCCATTATTGTCTCACCATTCGGACCAAGACCATCAAGTTGCTTGAGTCCGCCATAACGACTGCCCATACCGGCAGCAAGAATAAGAAGTGTAGGTTTCATATTTAGTTAGTATTTATTTAGTTAATAGTTAATATCTAATCCTCATCCTGCACGGCTTGTCGATGCGAATACTTGGAGCAACTTGTTTCAGGATCTCATTTTTCACCACAAATTTCTGCGAGTTGCGGGTTGTCTGACTTAAGATAACATCCTTATTGTCAATAACTTTATCAATAGCCTGAGGGGTTATCTTTCCTAAAACGGTTATGAGTGCCACCTGACGATTATATGTAACCCGATAGCCCTCGTTTTGCAACAATCCGATGAACTCGTCAACCTGCTGATTGTCTGTAACCGAGACCGTTATCGTGATAGCACTGTTCTGAACCAACGACACTTGAAGGTGCAAGCGGGCTATTGCCGAAAAGACCTTGCTCAGACTCTCCTCAAGAGCGAAACCGAAATCTGTATCTCTAACCGTTACCAAAACCTGATTCTCTCTGTATATATAAACAGGTACTGCAAGTGCCTCTGTTACCTGTCCGCAAATAACCGAACCTGAGGCATTCTTGTCGGTAAAAGGCTTGACATAAAGCGGGATATTCTTGTTCTGCAAAGGTCGTATCGTCTTGGGGTGAATAACCTGTGCACCGCTATACGACAACTCTATAGCGTCCTCATAACGCATTCGCGGTATCAGCACTGCCTGCGGAAAACGCTTCGGGTCGGCATTCAAAATACCCGGCACATCTTTCCAAATAGTAAGTGAGTCGGCATTCAACAAGTTGGCAAACAGTGCAGCGGAATAATCACTACCCTCTCTGCCAAGCGTCGTACGAAGAGCACCATCTGCACCACCTATAAAGCCCTGAATAACAGCTACACGGGTAAAGTCGGACATCTCACGCTTTACATTCACGGCAGTGGCTTGCATATCTACATTTGCACTCCTGAACTGCGCATCCGTACGGACAATCCTGCTTGCATTAAAGAGCCTTACATCTGCTTCGCGCTCCGCAATAGCAAAACTGACAATAGTAGTACTGAGCAGTTCGCCCACAGACACAACCTGATCGTAGAAGGCATTAAAGGAAGCGAAGTCCTGACTGTGGCGAAGCAGATAGTCAGTCTGAAGGAAAATCTTATCTGTCTCTGCTTTACACAACTGAGCTGAAGAAACAGGTAAGAGGTCGTCTATAATCTTGTAATGCTTGACTTTAAGTATTTCAAGCAGACTCAAACTCTCCTCAAGTCTGCCCTCCCAAGCCGAAGCAACGATTTGTTCTAATTCATTGGTAGTCTTACCTATAGCGGAAACAACTACAAGCAATCGCTCGTTTTCAGAGAGCACAATCCGGGTTAGGTTTCGAATGCCGTCAGCATCTTTGACAGCAGCACCACCAAACTTATAGACTTTCGTCATAACTGCACCTCTCTTTCTTCTCAACTGCTTCTTTCTACCATTTTATGTTTGCCATCGTTATTGCGGCTTCGGCAGCCTCCCTGCCCTTTTCACCTACAACACCTCCGGCACGGTCAAGTGCTTGTTGCTTGTTAAGTACGGTCAGCACACAAAAAACAACAGGTGCTATCGCTTTTTCGTTGAGCGATGTAACACCCTCAGTAACACTCTGACATACATAGTCAAAATGCGGAGTATCGCCTTTGATAACCACACCTATGACTATCACGCCATCATATTTCGGTCTGCCCGACTCGTCTTTCTTCTCAAGCAGACGGGCGGCGGCATAGGTGAGTTCTATCGTCCCGGGTACATAAACAATATCTATGTTCTCTTTCTTTACACCGGCTTTTAGGAACATCTCAACCGCCTCGTCGCGAAGTCGGAAAGTGATATCCGAGTTCCATTGGGCAACCGCCAAAGCGTAACATTGCTTTTCCATCGCCTCACGCGGTGGAAAAGCAAAAGTTGCTACATTGTCAGAATTCGACATTATTGAAGAATGTATTTATCAATGTCAGAAGCCACAGACGACTGTGGATATTTCTCTTTAATAGCCTTGAAAGCCTTTTGTGCGGCTTTCTCATCGCCAAGAGCCTGATATGCCAAACCGGCTTTTTTAAGTGCTATAGGAGCAAGAACCTCGTTGCCTGACTGAGCGGCTTTCTCGAAATAAGCCACTGCATTTTTGTTGTCGTCCAACTGAGCGTATGCATCGCCTATCTTCATCTTTGCAGCAGGATCAACAATGTCGTCATCAGCCGAGAATTTCTTCATAAGGCGAACAGCTTCCTCATACTCGCCAAGGTTGTATTCGCACAGACCTGCATACAATGCTGCAAGTTTGCCACCTTTTGTGCTACCATATTTGTCGTTGATAGCAAGGAAACCGATGCAGTCTTCCTCATCGCCGTTCAAGGCTTTCTCATAGTCCTGCTGTGCAAAATAAACCACAGCCTTTGCCACTTCTTCGTTTGCAGCGGCTGCACGCGGCTTGCGATAATAATTGTTGAACGCCATAACGCCCAAAACGATTAAAAGGACTACAATCAAGCACCACATGAGCATATTTTGATTGTCAATAATCCACTTGCCGACTTTGGTGAACGACTCCTCCACTACGGCATTTTCTTCTTGTTGTTTAACTTTTGTTGCCATTTATTTTTATTTATTTAGTTATTATTTTCTATAAATTAGTTTTTCCAATACTTGTCAACGAGTTGTTGTTTTATATTCACCTCTTCCGGACGGAAATGTTTTGCAAACAGGCTCCAAGCGATGTCGAGCATCTCAACTGTATTGATATTCACATCAATAGCAAGTATCTTATCCGAATAGTCCTTTGCAAAAGCAAGACAGCGGTTATCGTAATCCGTGAGGTCAAAACCGTTCTCAAGTTTGGTTTTAGCATTAGCGGCATCGGCATACAGACGCACGGCAGCATTCATCACCTGCGGGTGGTCTTCTCGAGTTTTCTTGCCTGCCACAAGTTGTTTCAGACGCGACAACGAACGGAACGGGTCAACAATAACCTTACCAATGTCAGAGTCACGACGCAGATACAACTGACCTTCTGTTATATAACCGGTGTTGTCAGGAATAGCGTGAGTTATATCACCTCCCGAAAGGGTCGTTACGGCAATAATGGTGATTGAACCGCCACCTGCCTCTTCAGGGAACTGAACGGCTTTCTCGTATATCTTAGCCAAATCGGAATAGAGCGAACCGGGCATTGAGTCCTTCGAAGGAATCTGATCCATACGGTTGCTAACTATGGCAAGGGCATCGGCATAAAGAGTCATATCGGTCAGCAGAACAAGCACTTTCTGATGTTTCTCGACTGCAAAATACTCGGCTGCCGTCAGTGCCATATCAGGTATAAGCAGACGCTCAACAGCCGGATTTTCAGTGGTATTGACAAACGATACGATACGGTCAAGCACACCTGCATTGGAGAACACATTCTTGAAATACAGGTAGTCGTCATTGGTCATACCCATACCACCAAGCACTATCTTATCAGCCTCGGCTCGCAAAGCCACGTTCGCCATCACTTGATTGTACGGTTGGTCAGGGTCAGCAAAGAAAGGTATCTTCTGACCGGAAACGAGCGTGTTATTCAAGTCTATACCTGCTATACCTGTAGCGATAAGTTCCGAAGGCTGTTTCCTGCGAACGGGGTTCACCGACGGACCGCCTATCTCCACTTCCTTACCCTCGATAGCAGGACCGCCGTCAATAGGATTACCGTAGGCGTTGAAAAACCTGCCGGCAAGTTGGTCGCTCACCTTCAGCGTAGGTGCTTTGCCGAGGAACACAACCTCTGCATTGGTCGGGATACCCTCCGTACCCTCAAACACCTGCAAGGTTACATTGTCTCCCATAATCTTTACAACTTGGGCAAGTTTGCCATTGACGGTTGCAAGTTCGTCATTTCCAACACCTTCCGCACGAAGCGAACAGGTTGCCTTTGTAATCGCAGTTATCTGCGTATAAATCTTTTGAAATGCCTTTGCCATATTTATATCAAAGTTTTTATGTTTTTCTCAAAAATCGTGTAAAAATACAAAAAAATCTTGTAAAAACAAAATAAATCTTAAATAAACATAAAAATCATAACATAAGTTGCAAGTTAAAGACGAAAATTTGGAATTTTAATTTTTTTTTCGTATTTTACGCTTGATTTAGAAAAAATGTACTCTAAAAGAGTAAAAGAAAGAATTATGATAACGGCAAAAAACATTTATATTACTTCTAAGCGTAGCCTTTTTTCAGGTTGGTTGCTCATGTTTTTAAGCTTCACCTTGCCCGCTGTGGCGCAAGAACAGTCAAAAGCGACGAAAAAAGAAATTGTCAAATCACACCTAAAACAGCATTTCCAACTCTATGGGTTTGTGCGAAACTATTTCACCTTCGACAGCCGTGAGTCCTACTCCGGTACAGGCGACCTGTACAGTTTTATGCCCAAAGACGAAAACTGGAATCAGACAGCCGATGCTGCCACCACATCAGGTGTTCCACGCGAGGACCTGAACGCTGTCAGCACTTTCCGTTTCCTATCTCTTACCACGCGTCTTGGTTTGAACATCATCGGCTATAAATGGCGCAGCACCGAGTTCGATGGCAAGATAGAAGCCGATTTCTATGCCGGATTGACTACCAAAGGTTCAGGCTCTCACTCGCTCTCCGGGACGGCACAGTTCCGACTTCGTCAGGCATATATGACTCTTGCTTGGGACAGCCTCAAGATGGGTAAGGACTTTGCCCGTATAGACCTTTTGCTCGGTCAGGCTTGGCACCCGATGGCTATTGATCTTTCTGATGTCATTGCTCTCAATTCAGGTGCACCATTCGGACCGTTCTCCCGTACACCGCAAGTGAAGATGGATGCCCGCTTAGGTAAATACATAACGCTCACCGGAGCCGCTCTGTGGCAGATGCAATACCTGTCTATAGGACCTGATGGACAGTCGGCGGAATATATCGCCTACTCGAAAACACCCGAAGCATATCTCGGGCTGAGCGTACACAGCAAAGGTTTTCTTATGCGTGTAGGTGCAGATGTACTCAGTATCTGTCCAAGGCACACAGGCACGCTAACCGACAACAACGGGAATGAAGTGAAAGTGAAAGTAAAAGACCGCCTTACAACCGCCTCACCATTCATCTATCTGCAATACACAAAAGGTGAGTTTTCCATAAAAGCAAAAAGCATATTTGCCGAAGCCGGCGAACACATGAACCTCAACGGCGGTTATGGAATAAAAACGGTAAATCCCGACGGCTCATACGAATATACACCAACCCGCACCTCATCTTCGTGGATAAGTCTTGTCTATGGGGGCAATGTGGGAAAACAAACAGACAAACACCCGCAGAAACTGCAAGGCATACTGTTTGGCGGATATGTACATAATTTCGGCACTAAAGCAAGTCTTGCCACAGCATCTGACGGCAGTTTGCTTGGCTATTATTACCCTCGTGCCAACAACATGAATCAGATGTGGCGCTTGACACCAACACTTCTCTGGACCATTGGCAAGTTCCAACTTGGATGCGAGTACGAAGTAACATCAGTAGAATATGGCGATGGCATTATCAACCCCGATAACGGACTGTCAGACAGCGGTTTGCATTGGGTTACCAACCACCGAGTACAACTGATGACAAAATATAATTTCTAACCATTTATTTATAATTCATTTTAGTTATGCCCCGTATTGTTTTACCAATTATATGTATGTGTGTAAGTATGTGTCAGTCGTTCACAATGCTTGCACAGAATGCCGTTGAAGTTACTTATTCCAACAAAACCATTTTTTACGACAATTTTACAGACGCATTCAAAGAAGCCAATAAGTCTGACGGAGCTTATCTTAAACTGCTTGAAGATGTATCGTTTGAAGGTGAAGCACCATCTTTTTCAGTAACAAAGCAGATGACTATCGACCTCAACGGGCACTCACTCGGTGATACGCTTACAAAAGCAAATCTCATTGAAGTGAATGCCGATACGGCGGTTTTGCGACTGACATCTTCGCAAACAGGCGGAAAGATAATTGCCATTCGTGATTACAAATGGAAAATTGCGGCTATTGATGTAAAGCAAGGCAGGCTCGAGGCGGAAAATATCACAATAGAAACTTCTAACCTCAGGTCATACAGCAACGAGGGGCAAAGTGCAGCTGCCGCACCAATAAATGTGGCATCCATAGGTGCAATATCTGTCAAGAATTGTGTGCTAAAAGCTCAAGCCGATAGTTATCCGTATGGCATTAGCAGTTCTTCAACAAAAGAGGCTTGTCCGGATATTGAACTCAAAAATTCCTCTATATTATCGCAAGGAAAACGCTATGTGTATGGAATAAAAACTTTCCCGAAAACGCTAATCGACAACTGCAAGATTGACATCGAAAGCGACTCAACATTTGTATATGGCATACATATAGGTAATTTTACAGACTCCATAAACTTCACCGCAACACCTGTCCCGACAATTAGCAATGTATGTATCAATATAAAAGGTAAAGCGGATAGAATATACACTATTTTTTCTAACTCTAATATAAATCTTATATCTGACACTATCAATGCCGAAGGCAGTAGAAGCGTCTTTGGTGTGTATTGTAATAATAGCGCAACTGTTACGAAATCAAAGGTTAATGTAACTTCATCTGACAAAACAGCATACGCCTTGTATATGTCCAACGACACGGCAAATGCCGTTGTTTCCGACTGCCATTTTACTGCCGAAGCCGGCTATACTTCAGCCACGGCTTTATATATTCAAAATGGTTCATTATTTACCCGAAACAGTTTGTTTGAAGCCATCAGCCGATTGGACACGGCAACAGTCTTGACTGACGCTTCAACTGCCGCCATGCGTCTGCAACACCCCGATGCAGTCAGTATAATAAAAAACTGTAAGCTGTCGGCTCAAGCACCCAAACCGGACTTCTCCAGAAATGCAGTTGGAATTCAATTAAGCGGAAAAGCAGATATAGACAGTTGCGAAATAACAGCTATGGCAGGATATACAAATTCGTATGCAATCAGTCTGTTGAGTACAGCTGAGTTGAATCTAAAGAATTCGCATCTTAAATCGAATGCCAATCTGCTCGTTTACGGAATACTTGCTAACGGCAATGCTCAAAACACTGCCACAATGAGTGTTGATAATTGCCAAATTGAAGTTGAAGGCGATGATAATTACGGCATCCAAGCATACAGCAAACTCGAAGTTCTCCGCTCTAAAATATCAGCACTTTCTGTCAGCAAAACGGCAAGAGGAATAGTAGTTAATAATTATTTTGACTCAATTCAAAATGTCAATGTTGCCGGCAGAGTTTCTGATGTCAGAATTGATGTCAGTTCCCAAATGTCTGCTGTCGGAATCATATCAAAGGGGGCGATAAGTCTTGATAACGATACTCTTTCGGTTGTAGCTGACAGTACAGCATCAGGTCTGCATCTCATCAATACGGCAGACATCGATCATTGCGAGGTGTTTGTCTCAGCCAAGCGTCATAAAGCCTATGGCATAGAACAATACGACACAGCAGTAATTCGCAACTCTACAATCACTGCCATCTCAAAAGAGCAGAATGCCAATGCCGTATCTCCGTATGCGACTTCAAGTACGACACTATATGACTGTCGCCTCAAAACCTCTGCCGCGACCGACTCTGCTATGATTGGCAGGACTTACAATTTTGCCGGCACAATAGTTTTGCACAATGGCTATTATTCCAACGACGAAAATATCAGAGGATTTTTGCCTTCAGACACCTATGCCGTTTATGCTATAACTGAAGGAAAAGAATATAATGAAGGTTATCGTTTTATTATTCGTCCGATCTCTGACCCTGAAATGGATATTGCATATATCTATGATGACCGACAGACCCTGAAAGCGCAATTCGCTCATGTAGAAGAGGCACTTGAATATGTCAATAAGCTTGACGAGGAACTTACCATAGTGGTAAGAGGAACAAGCATTTTGCCTAAGGGCAAATACCATATTCCAAAGAAAACAACTCTGCTTGTGCCTTTTTTTGCTGAACAAAAATCTGCTATCGGCAATATAGCAATGCGAAATACCGAAAAAACACAACCTACCGAATATGTTAGGCTTATCCTTTCCGACTCTGTATTCATCACCGTTGACGGAGCAATAGAACTAAGCGGCATACAATGTGCAAAGGGTACGCAATCAGCTTATCCCATAGGCAATTACAGACATATCTTTATTCCTGAATCTTCCGAAATAGTGCTGAACGATAATTCGGAATTACGAGCATGGGGATATATCACAGGCAGTGGAAATATAATAGCCAAAACCGGTTCAAGAGTTTACGAAAATCTGCAGTTAGGCGACTGGAAAGGCGGGGCACTGACTATTTCTATTATGCATAACTACCAGCGTGTATTCCCTATTTCACACTATTTCTATCAAAATATCGAATGCCTGATAACCTATCATAGCGGTGCTGAAGCTTTTGCCTCTACCTCAAATATAGTAAACGGAGTTACGATGATGGGAGATGATATACGCATCGTAGGAACGGGCAACTCTTTATTTAATATGAAAGAAAATACCACTGATTGGATTCAAAAGAAGTACGAACCTCAAACCGACAGATTGACTTGGATTACAAATGGCGATGTTGCGCTTGAAAAACTTGCAGTTAAGATGCTTTCCGAAGAGATTTCCATTGAAATAAGTTCCGATGAATATGTACTTCCTATACCAACTAATATGTCAATCGTATGCCAGAGTGGTAATTTTGATTTCTCGCATGATGCAGTGTTCTTGCCAAGCTCCGAGATGATTGTGGCTCACAATGCACATGTCAATATCCCTGACTCGGTAGGCGTTTATCTCTATGGGGCAGACGAAATAGAAGAATGTTTCGGAAAAAGATATAATACTGTCGCTTATTCTCCGAGTTGGACACAGTGCCCGAGAGATTCAGTCTTGAAACCGGCTCTTTGCAATATCGAAGGAATAGTAGATGTCTATGGCAATCTGTTTTCAACAGATAGTGGAGCGGACGTTGTTGGCAACAATGACAAAGGACAGCCCAAAATAGTTTTCCATACCCCTGCAGAAATGGATTATATCTACCAAATAGTCGGCGACAGAGACGATTTTTCTTTCAAAGCCAAACGAGTTACATCAACGCCTCTAACAAACGCCGACGGCACACGAGTACAGACAAAAGAGTCCATTGACTACGAAGAGGATATTTTTATTCCGGAAGAATACAACTATATCAATGGTGAGTGGATCCTTAACAAACAAAATATCGGGACAATAAACATTGAAAACACTCTTTCAAGACCAAACAATAAGACAAAAGTTATGATAGAAAAGGGAATAATGTATCTCGTCTTACCAGATGGCAAACTTATCACAACCTTAGGAACAAGAATGCAAAAATAATATAACGAAAGAGATTGAATCCTAAAAAACTACTGTATCCATTATCACTTTTATCTGTTTATTTGTCTATCTCTATAGATAATTGGTTTGAAGTAGGTTTCAAGTTACGTTATTTTCCATTTTTTTTGCATCTCTTGATACATCTTGAATAGTTCTGCCACACACTCTGATTCGGTCATCTTGGGCGAGAAGCCATACGCCGCCATCACGGCACGGTCGTTCTCTTGGTGAGCTTTGCGTAGTTCAGGCGGCATCGTTACCTCATCATACAAGTCGGCAAGACTGCTATCAGGATATTTGGCGCGGGCATCTAATATCGCTTGGGCTGTACTGGGAACGCGGTCGTCCCCGCCCGCATTCATCGGCCACGGGAAGTTGTTATAGACGATGGTGTTGCTGTAACTATAATCGCTTTTCAAACGTCCGCAAGTGGCACGCATCCACGCCATGTGAACATTCGACATCATTACTCCGAAATGGTATAGCGATGCGCCTTGCATACAAAATAACTTATCCCCCGGAATAATATCAGGTGTCAGATAATCCATCGGGATATATCGGCGGTTCTCACTGCTAACTTTGGGCAGGGCAATATAGTTACTTTGTGGTTCTCTTATTTCGTCAAACAAAGTAGGCGTATCAGCCTTCTGTCGTGTTGCTGCTTTTGTGCTTTTCAGTCGGAAGGCTCTCACTTTCTCAATCCTCTCTATCACCATCGGACAGCGACGCAATAATGCCGGATTTGCTCCTACTAACCACAAACAATAACGGGGCTTACGGTTGATAAAATCCTTTCCCATCATAAACGGACGTATAAACAGCTCTGCCTGCGGCTCTTTTCTAAGCAGTTCATTTTTTTCTTCTTCTGTTAAGATAAAGTTACCATCATCGGTCGGTTGGCAGCCTCGAACAAATGGCGGCACATCGCACAATGGGTTAGTTCGTTTTTCGATAAACACATTCGGTGCGTCCATCAGATAGCCGTTGATGTTCTTTGCTGTGATAATTTGGTTGTCGGAAAGGTAGATTCTTGGAGCGCGGTCGTCTCGCCCGCAATTATTACTTGGAGCGCGGTCGTCTCGCCCGCAAGAACTACTTGGAGCGCGGTCGTCTCGCCCGCAATTATTACTTGG
>JAFVAX010000049.1 GCA_017480285.1 Paludibacteraceae bacterium
CAAAGCATAGAACAAAAGCACACAACACAAAATAACACTTTCAAAAAGCACAGGCAAACAATATGAAACAAACAGGTTGGTGTTCCTATTTACAAAAGACGAACAACTCTTCGGCTTTTCTACTGCTTCACAAGAACAAATAGAAAAATGGATTAGCAATATCCCAACTGACAGCAAATACCTCTATACCTTTGCCTTCGACATAAGATAAAAATGTTGCCCCGTTGCTCCATAAAAAGTACAAATTTTACAAAAAAACGACTTTCAAAAGTACTTTTTTTAACTAAAAACGACTTTCAAAAGGCTTTTTTGACTCTAAACCTATACTCTAAATCTTCTAAAAAACAATCTGAATCTTCTAAAAAACTAAACCCTCTAAAAAATATGAATCTTCTAAAAAAACAATTTGAATCATCTGAAGAAATAGTCTAACTGTCGAATGGCTTTCGAAGTGCAGAAAACCGACACATGGTCGCCAGCAAGAATCTGAGTATCACCATCAGCAAGCACTACCTCACCGGCACGAATAATAGCACCAATGTTCACATCCTGTGGCAAATGGGCATCACGAATCTTTGTGCGAGTGATACGACTCTTATCCGTCACGATAAACTCTATCATCTCAGCATCTGCCGTCGTCAAGTTATGTACACTCAAAACCGACGCATCCATAAGCAGTTGATAGATATAACTCGCAGCAATGGTCTTCTTGTTCAGTATGGCACCAATGTCAAGCCCCTCTGCCATGTGGATATAATCGATATTCTCAATCTCTGCTATGGTCTTACCCGTGCCTAACTTCCTCGCCGTCAAACAAGCAAAGATGTTGGTGGCACTATTGTCAGTCAACGCAACAAAAGCATCGGCATCCCGTATCCCCTCCTCACGCAACACATCAATGTTGGTCGCATCAGCGTTGATGATAAGCGTATTACTCAACTTCTCCGCAAGCGACATACAAGTGTCCCTGTCTTTTTCTATAATCTTAATCTTCAGTTTCTCAGGCGCTTCCTGTGCCACCTTACGAGCAATACGAGAACCACCCATCAAAATGACATTCCTTACCTCCCGTTTCAGTTTGCCAGCCTGCTCACGAACAAAATCAATGTTCTCTTTCGTACAAAGGAAATACACAAGGTCTTCGCTCATTATCTCATCATCACCGCGCGGAATGAAAGTGCGCTGTTCTCTTTTGATTGCCACAATACGATATCTGCCGTTAAGGAAATAGCCCGATGAAAACTTCTTACCTATGATGTCAGCACCTTTGCGAACTTTGATGATACACAAATGCAGAAGTCCGTCGGCAAGAGTTATATGATACCGCATCCAACTCGTCTGAAGCGACTCAAGAATCTCATTGGCGGCAAGCACCTCAGGGTAGATAAGGTGATTCAGACCCATCTGCTCAAACACAGGCTTGTTCTCAGGCAACAAGTATTCATAGTTGTCAATACGCGCAAGAGTCTTCTTCGCACCCAACTTCGTGGCAAGCAAACAAGAAGTCAGATTCCTACTCTCCTCCGGCGTTACTGCCACAAACAAGTCCGCATCCTTAACACCTATGTTCCGCAAGTCATTAAGCGAAGTGGGAGAACCTACACGAGTCAGCATATCGTAGTTCGTCTCCAAATCACGCAAACGACTCTCCTGCTCGTCCATAAGAACGATATTGATATTCTCACGAGTTAGCAACTTGGCAAGATGAGTGCCTACCTCACCCGCACCTACAATCGCAATTTTCATAATATATCTTCATTAAATCGCTACAAATATACAGAAAATTAACAATTTTTGCAAATATTTGCTCATTTCGTTGAATTTTTGTAAATTTGCGGTCGCAAAAAAAGAAACTAACAAAATACATATATATGAAAAATTTTGCTCTCATTGGTGCTGCCGGCTATATCGCCCCACGCCATATCAAAGCGATTGCCGACACAGGCAATAACCTTTTAGTCGCTTACGACAAGTTTGACAGCGTTGGCCGTTTGGACAGTAGTTTCCCCGATTGCTCTTTCTACACTGAAAACGAGCAGTTCGACCGCTTCTGCTCAAAACAGATGCGTACCGACAACCCGCTGCACTGGCTCAGCATCTGCACACCTAACTACACACACGATGCCTTCATCCGCTATGGACTCAGACTCGGTGTGAATGTCATCTGCGAGAAACCTTTAGTGCTCAACCCCTATAATATCGACAACCTCGTAGAGTTGGAGAAAGAGACAGGACACGAAGCCTACAACATCCTTCAACTCCGTCTGCACAATAGTATTCGCGCACTCAAAGAGAAGGTTGACAACGGACCTCAAGACAAGATATATGATGTTGACCTCACCTACATCACCTCGCGAGGCAAATGGTACTACTCATCGTGGAAAGGAGATATACACAAATCTGGCGGTGTGGCAACCAACATCGGCGTACACTTCTACGATATGCTGCAGTGGATCTTCGGACCGGTTGAACAAAACATCGTTCATGTAATGTCCTTCGACCGTGTCGCAGGCTTCCTGCAACTGAAAAAAGCTCGCGTTCGCTATTTCCTCAGTATCAATGCCGAATGTCTGCCCGCAAATGCCGTGCAAGGCGAGAAACGAACCTACCGCACACTCAATATCGACGGCGACGAGTTTGAGTTCTCACAAGGCTTTACGGAACTGCATACTGAAAGTTACAAACAGATACTTGCAGGCAACGGTTTCCGTATCTCTGAAGCCCGCCCGTGCATCGAAATGGTTACACAGATCCGCAACTCGCAACCCATTGGCCTGAAAGGCGACTATCACCCGCTTGCCAAACTGCCACTTGCTCACCACCCCTTCGGCTGGGATGATAAAAGATAATAAATTAGGAATTAGGAATTGGAGCGCGGTCGTCCCCGCCCGCAGGTAATTATAAATTGTAAATGCGTTTATTGGCTATCGATTATGGACTAAAGCGTACGGGCATTGCAGCGACAGACCCGCTACAACTGACCGCACAACCGCTTCTTACCATCGAGACCGAGGAATGCATCTCGTGGCTGAAAGACTATGTAAAAAAAGAAGAAGTCGAAAAAATCATTGTCGGAATGCCGCGACAAACAAACGGCGAACCGTCTGCTTCAGCACAGTATATCAAGCCGTTTGTGGAACAGTTGCAAACGGAAATAAGCGACATACCCATTTGCTATTTTGACGAACGATTTACTTCCGTGCTGGCTCACAAAGCAATGATTGACAGCGGAATAAAAAAGAAATCAAGACAAGACAAAGCACTTGTCGACAAAATCGCCGCCTGTATCATCTTAGAAGACTATATGAACTCTGTCAGAAAGTAAAACGAACAGTTGTATGAATATCCGTAGTCCTGCTACGGATATTTTTTTGCCTTGCATACCAAGGTGAATAAGCCGTCTGAGAAAAACGCAAATACAAAGAAAGCCATTTTGTAACCTTATAACGCCAATTAAGGTAATACCTCGCACCTATACCATATTGCATCGGAATGGAAAAAGCATAAAGCACATCGTTCTCATAAAGATAAAAACGATTATCAAACTGTGGTGCATAAAAAGCCTCAAAACGCAAACTGAAAACCATAGGCAAAACAGGAAGTCTAAACTGCACATCCTCTGACAAAAGCACACCAAAACTCACACTATCGCCCTTCACAAAATTACCGATGAAATCGGAAGAAAATCGCCAATCACGGGTGGAATAAGTCAAGCGTAAACGACAATCTGCCTTGTGCTGCCCAAACTTATCTTTCCAACTCAGGCGCGACGAAAACTGCAAATCACGATTTATATCCCATACTGCTTCGGCAAATATATCCGAACCAACCGATGGCACTCGACTACCACTCTTTGCCATACGAAAAGCAAACAGGTCAGCGTAAAAATTAAGCCTGAGATGCCGTATTCTGTCAGTACTCACACCAAGATAAAAACCTTGCTCTGCATTCTGCCTTGACAACTCACCAAAAGCATGACCAAGCAGATTATCAAAATGTACGGAATAATAACGATATATAGCATAAAGGGAGAAATTTCGAATTGGCATTATCGATGTCCCGATAATACCACCAACACCCCATCTCTTATTCGAAGCAAAAGTCAATTCACCAAACACAGATACTTTCCTATAATGAAAACGAAAATGAGAACCAACTGAAAACTGCCGTTTGCCGTGAAAATAAGCCGAGTTGTAATAAGTCAACGAAGGCGAGAGAGTATCCTGAAGGAAATGCACAACAGCAGTCATACCAACCTGCAGGTATTTTCTCGTATAAGTAACATCTGTTGCAACAACATGTTGCCACTCCGACCGCTTATGTGAAAGTTCCGCACTGTCAGTGTGATAACCTGTAGAAATTATCGATGAAAACGAGCCTTTTTGAACATTCGCATCTATTTTTCGACCTGAATACAATACTGATAAATCCACATTCTTCAACTTCAATACAACGCCCACACCGCGAAGAAACTTATATTCCGAAGTAGAACCCTTTTTCTGCAAACCTTTTTGCCGTAAGTCCAACGAATGTAAAATTGATTGTTTTCCACCCATACGGAAATTAGTGTTCAAAGTAAGACCCATACCAAACTGTGCATGAAAATCGCCTAAAACCAATCGTTTCAAAAACTTAACATCATTCAGTTGCAAGTATCCGCCATAAAAATCAAAACCGTAAGTCTTGCGCGGCACATACCACTTGTCACCTGCATCATGCTCTGCCTGAAAACCTAACTGAACCTTCTTTCCATAATCATACCTATACTTTAGCGACAGATAAACAGGGTCTTTCTGCCTTGTTTCTATATCTCTCACATCTGTCCGAACAGTTAATTCCTGCTTTGCAAACTTCAGTAAATCAGAAGCATAAAAAGGTTTTTCCCTACTCTCACCTACATACACAAACGGAAGCATATTCCTTACCACATACGAAGGCAACGACCTTATCAACTGAAGTTCGTACAGACTGCTAAAGGGATGCTGATAAGCATAAAGCAAAATATCGTCAATCTGCCTTTCACTCAAGAAAGAAAGTCGACTTAATTCATCCGCATTAGTCCGATTCAGGTTTATAGGATTATCGTGCAGAAAAGACAGTTGTTCTGTCAATTCTTCAAAATCTACATCCTCACCATCCTCAACAAGTCCTAAGTAAATATCTTGCAAAATAAGCGAATAATCAGGCATAGACTGCGAGTTTGCAAAATTGCAAAACACCTCGCACAAAACAAAGAAAAGTGCAAAAACGCTCGATTTCATCGGGATTTTCATCGCCACTTAAAACCTATTTTCGCCATTATATTCACACCTAAAATAGGATGCAACTCAGTATTCAAACCAACATCAAACACCCTGTAAGAGAATTCTACACCTAACACACCTACAACATACTTCTGATAATACATACCTAACTTCAATAGGAAAAACTCAACAGCCTGCCACTCAAAACCCGTCTGTACATAAACGGGTGAAATCTGATTGACACGATAATCTACCTGAGTTGACCAACGAAAATGCGGATAAAAAGCATAATCAACACCAAGACTATAAACACTCGGCAACGGATTCTTAAAGCCATCTACAGAAAGTGATTGAAGGAAAGGATTAAAGGTCTGAAAACCTAACCTGACCAAACGATGAACCTGCACTTGCACACCAAACTGCGGTAATACTGTATGTTTGTAGCCCGTTTCCGCACCGGCATAAAGAGCCAAATAATTAACTGCAAGACCAATGGAAAAGCGTTTGAAATTGTGCGAGAAAATAGCACTCGCCATCATCTCGTTGTACCTGCTGAAACCAAAATAAGAAAATGCAATGCCTACATTAAGATACTTGTTCGTATAACCGAATTGCACAAGTTCGTTCGACAGTTCCTTTACAATATAACGGTTCTCATATTGCAACGCCACCTGAAAACGCTCACCTTGAACAAGCGCAGCAGGGTTATGAAAGGCTGTCCAAGTATCTGAACGGGCAACACTTGCAAAACCAAGACTTGTAGGCAATAGGTTACTAACCTGAGACATCAAAGTTTGAGCAAACACACCCACAAGAAAGACCGATAAAAACAGCCGTTTTTGCATTACACCAACATCTCAACTGCCTTCTTAAGGGCTGATACGAAAATATCTATATCCCCCTCATCGTTATAAAGCGCAACCGACGCTCTAACCGTTCCGGGAACGCCTAAAACTTCCATCAGCGGTTGAGCACAATGATGACCTGTACGGACAGCAACACCCTGATGGTCAAGCAGTACACCGACATCAAAAGGATGAATAAGTTTGCCATTGGAATAGACATTGAACGACACCACCCCACAAGGAACAGTCGCTTTGTTTGCATAGACTTTAACACCTTTTATATCCTGAAGTTGCTCAAGCATAAGGCGAGTGAGATTTTGTTCGTGAGAAGATATAGTCTCAATGTCTGTTTGACGAACAAACCTCAAAGCCTCAGCCAATGCAAAACTACCGATGAAATCGGGAGTTCCTGCTTCATATTTGTACGGAAGAGTATTGAAAGTAGTCTTGCCGAAACTCACATGTTCAATCATTTCTCCCCCGCCTTCTACAGGAGGTAATGCCTCAAGCCACTTCTCTTTGCCATACAACACACCTATACCTGTAGGTCCATAAACCTTATGACCGGAAAAAGCAAGAAAATCGCAGTCAAGACTTTGAACATCTGTCTTCAAGCGCGCAATAGACTGTGCAGCATCAACAAGAACAGGTATTGCATAACGATGAGCAATCGTTATAATCTGTTCAACAGGGTTTTCCACACCCAACACATTGCCTACATGAGCAACCGAAACCAACTTCGTTTTTTCAGTTATAAGTTGCTCAAATGCTTTGATATCCAAAGTATAATCGTCAGTCAAGGGAATTACTTTCAGATGCGCTTTTTTACGCTCACATAACATCTGCCAAGGAACGATATTTGAGTGATGTTCCATTTGAGAAACAATAATCTCATCACCTTCATTTATATAGCCTTCACCGAAAGCAAAAGCCAACATATTGATACTGTCGGTAGTACCTTTCGTGAAAATTATCTCTTTAGCCGATTTAGCATTTATGAAATTAGCAACCTCAAGACGCGATTTCTCATGTTCTTCGGTAGCAATCCGACTCAAATAATGAACACCCCGATGGATATTAGCATTGAAATGAGTATAAGCGTACCCGATAGCATCAAGCACCTGAACAGGCTTTTGAGTGGTGGCTGCATTGTCAAGATACACTAACTGACGGTTATATACTTTCTCACCTAATATGGGAAACTTGTCGCGCAACATAGCAAAAAATATTATGGACGATAATGAATTATGGACGATAATGACTTTCTTCTAAAATAAGTTCGGAATCATTTATCAGCATAAGTTGCTGCATACTAATATCTTTATTCCGATTCATATACTTCTCAACAATACGCCAGCCTATCCATGTACCTATTCTTGAAGGGCAGTCCTGACTTATCTCATTGCAGAATGGTCCATCGTTCAGATACGACGATAGCAACAGCCGGTTTGTCTCAAAAAGAACTTTATTGGAAACCATAAGATTCCATATATCCCGTTCGTACTTAACAGCCCAATCCCATTGTTCTTTAGTATAACCAATTATCTCGTAGGCTGGTTCATTCGGAACGAGTTGAGCTAACAGATACATCACGCTGCCTCGATAGAACATATTATCAATCAACCGACCTTGAGTACTTACTTGCGGGATATTCCTGAACAGCACAGCCGAAACGACATCTACCGGAATACACTCAGGCCGCATAGTCAGCATCTGATAACGATACACTACCTGATTATAATACGGATAGTCCGATCCGAGATACATATCAAGTCCTAAGGCAATATCTTCGTTTGGCAAGAAAAAAAGCGAAGCATTAAAACCCGAGACGAAGGTGTAAATTTTAGGTATCTGCAAATCAGGATACAGATATTTGAGTCTTGCAAAAGCCTTCTCTGCAGGTTCAAAAATACCGATGAAATCGGAGAAAATTGAATCTACCCGAGCATTCGTTTCCTTAAAATGATAGAGTGTATCTGCCAAAAATTGCGGTATAACTTGCGCCAAATAGTCGGTATCTGAAACATCCACACCTAAGATATCTTCGGCAAAGACAGGCATAAAATCTGGATAACGACTATACCAATCTGTAAGCAGTTGGCGTATCTGAGTTGTGTCAGCATGGATGAAAGCAGAGTCAAAACGAACAACTTCAAGTTGCTGTTCTTGCAGGTTACCGGGGAAATAAGTCCTGCCTTTTTTGCAAGAAGTCAGCACAAACAAACATAAAAGACTTATGATAAGTAATGATTTACAGAATTTTTCCATCTTTGATTTGAATTATACGGTCGGAGAGTCGGGCAAGTTCATTATCATGAGTAACAATAACAATGGTCTGTCCTGTTTCTTTATTCAGTTGTTTGAGCAGTTGATGCAGTTCTGCTTTGTTGGCAGAGTCCAAACTGCCAGAAGGTTCGTCGGCAAATATAATCTCAGGTTTCATCATAAGTGCACGCGCTACTGCCACCCTTTGCTTCTCACCACCGGAGAGTTCTGAAGGCTTATGCAAAAAACGCTCACTCAACCTGAAGCGAGACAACAACTCTTTTGCTCTCGACTCAGCCTCGCGCCTGC
>JAFVAX010000050.1 GCA_017480285.1 Paludibacteraceae bacterium
CCAACTTTCGTCAACTGCTTCGGGCATAAGCCCGAAGAGAAAAAAACGAGCAACCAACCTTCGTCAACTGCTTCGGGCATAAGCCCGAAGAGAAAAAAACGAGCAACCAACCTTCGTCAACTGCTTCGGGCATAAGCCCGAAGAAAAACACTTAAAATGCGCATACTAACTGAATACAGCCAAATAGACACTGCTAAATGGGACGACTTACTGCAAAAATCGCCGTTTTCATCGTGGTTCCAGTCCAAAGACGCATACTTGTTCTACCAAAGCATACCCGACTGCCTCACACCCTTCGTTTTTGCCGTTGAAAACGGGGAAAATTGCATAAAAGGCATACTTTTAGGCTACATAACAAAAGATACCAATCCTCTCAAGCAACTCTTCACAAAACGCGCTATCATCTACTCAGGCCCTTTGCTCGCAGAGGATATCTTAGAAGCCGAACTAAGCGAACTGCTTAAAACTGCAATAGATTCACTCCGTCATCAAGCCATCTATATCGAGACGCGCAACTTCCACGACTACAGCCGTTTCCGGTATGTCTTTGAACAAGCAAAATTTCTCTATCAACCCCACTACGACATTCATATCAACTGCTCGCATAAAGAACTGATGATAAAAAACATTAACGAAAGTCGTAAGCGGCAAATTCGACATCTGTTAGACGAACATTATACATATACAACAACAAAAAATCCCGATGAAATCGGCGAATTTTACACATTACTAAGCAAACTTTACGCTGAAAAAATCCACTTGCCACTTTTCCCGCAGTCGTTTTTCCAAAACTTCATACAAAAAGACTTTGGCAAACTTTTAATTGTCAAACAAGACGGTCAGATAAAAGGCGGAATGTTGTGCCCTATTCTAAACGGAAAAATTCTTTATGAGTGGTATGTCGTAGGTCCTCAAATAGTTACATATTTTGCAATGGATTATGCCAACTTGAATAACATACCTGTTTTTGACCTTATGGGGGCAGGCGAACCACAAAAACCATACGGCGTGCGCGACTTCAAACTCACTTTCGGTGGCGAACTGAAAGAATACGGCAGGTATCTTCACATCAACAACCATTTACGGTATAATTTAGGTAAATTAGCTGTTAAAATTTTACAAAATAAATAAAACAAAAAACAATTATGGCAAATAATCATCGTACGATAGGTAATGTTTTGAGAGGTGTGTGGATTCGTATTTGTGCATCTTGTGCAAGACACTTGTTTCCTGCACAACTGCGTATGCCTTTCTACCGTTGGATGGGAATGAAAATAGGCAAAGGTACGAAAATAGCCGCAAGTGTTGATATTGACGGCTCTGCACCTGAACTAATAACCATAGGCAACAATGTCTGGGTAACACGAGGCGTAATGCTCCTCTGCCACCAACGAGACTTGAGCCAATACGAAGTGGGCAAACCCGTTATGGACTGTCCGCTCAAATATGCCCCCATCACCATTAAAGACGGTGCACATATAGGTATCGGCAGTATCATCATGCCGGGAGTAACAATAGGCGAAGGGGCAGTTATCGGAGCCGGAGCAGTGGTAACAAAAGATGTTCCACCCTATTCCATCGCTGTCGGAACACCCGCAAAAGTCATTAAAACCTTTGCTAACTAAAAGATTATCACACAGATAATAAATTATGCAAATAAAATTATGCCAACAGCATAATTTTATTTGCATAATTTAGTTATTTTTTGTAAAAATGATTAAAAATTATTAAATTTGCAAAAAATATAAACAAATGAATAAATTTCTTAAACCATTTTACTACTTGTATCAGGCAGTTTTTGCAATGCCTGTATTCTTTCTTATAACAGTCTATACCGCTTTCTTCACACTTTTCACCACCAAATGGAAGAACAGCGATTTCGTACACCGTACACAACAGTTTTGGGCAAAAAGTTATCTCAAACTTGCATTCCTACCCGTTACAGTGGAAGGTTCGGAAAAACTTGATATGAAGCAGTCGTATGTCTTTGTCAGCAACCATCAAAGCACTACAGATGTGTTTCTTATCTATGGTTGGTTGCCTTCGGTGTTCAAATGGATAATGAAGCAGGAACTTCGCAAAGTACCTTTCATTGGGTTTGGTTGCGCCGCCGCCGGTCATATCTTCATCGAAAGGCAAAACAAACGCCACGCACTTGAGAGCATAGGTAATGCCGAGCAGGTGTTGCACGACGGGGTTTGCGTCGTAGTCTTTCCGGAAGGCACCCGCTCTACTAACGGACAAGTAGGACGATTCAAACGAGGAGCTTTTCATATAGCGCAAGAACTACAACTCCCCATCGTACCAATCTCACTATCAGGCTGCTACGAGACAGTGCCAAAAGGCAAACTGTTTGTGCGCTGGCACCCCGTCAAGATGTACATCGGCGATCCTATTGACAGCACGAAATACCCAAAAGAGCAGATGGACGAACTTATTGCTTTGACACGCGAAAAAGTTATCGAACACATCGAAAAACTCTAAAATATCTAAATCATCTAAAATATCTAAAAAATGAACGATTTTCTCAAATATGCCAACCGTAATCTTGGCATGAACACTATGCATGTGGAAAAAACTATGCAGACCTCTGCATCGTATATCTCACCTTATATTCTTGAAGAACGACAACTCAATGTAACTCAAATGGATGTCTTTTCCCGACTTATGATGGACCGCATCATCTTCCTCGGGACCGAAGTCAACGACTATACTGCCAATGTCATACAAGCCCAACTGCTTTATCTCGACAGCGTTGACCGCGACAAAGACATAAGCATCTATCTCAACACGCCCGGCGGAAGCGTATATGCCGGCTTAGGGATATACGACACTATGCAGTTTGTTTCGTCGAAAGTAGGAACAATATGCACCGGTATGGCAGCCTCTATGGGAGCAGTACTGCTCGTTGCAGGCGAGAAAGGCAAACGTGCCGCTCTGCCACATTCGCGCGTTATGATACACCAACCTATGGGCGGTATTCAAGGACAGGCTTCCGACATCGAAATAACAGCCCGAGAGATACTCAAACTAAAAGAAGAACTGTATCAAATCATTGCCAATCATTCAGGACAAGACATCAAGAAAATAACAGCCGATGCCGACCGCGACTATTGGATGACCTCACGCGAAGCACTCGAATATGGAATGATTGACCAAGTATATGAACGCAAAAAATAAACCGTAATGGCAAAAAAAGAGAAACTGCACTGCACCTTCTGCGGACGAGAGATTGCTGAAAACGAGATAACTCTATTAGGTGTGCACGGCGAGATATTATGCGATAATTGCGCAATGTCAATATACAATTATGTTGGCTCACAAATTGAAAACATCGGTGGTTACCCGCCATACGATGTTGTAGAAAAGTCAGCAGACAACAAAGCAAAAAAAGGAAACAACAAAAACATCAGCCTCAACTCCATACCCAAACCTACGGAGATAAAGAGTTTCTTAGACCAGTACATCATAGGTCAGGAGCGTGCCAAACGCACACTCGCAGTGGCAGTCTATAATCACTATAAACGACTTTTCCAACCCACCGACGATGGTGTTGAGATTGAGAAATCAAACATCCTGCTTGTTGGTCCTACCGGCACAGGCAAAACCCTCCTTGCACGCACCATCGCCCGTATGCTTGATGTGCCGTTTGCTATTGTTGATGCAACCGTTTTAACCGAAGCCGGATATGTGGGCGAAGATGTCGAGTCGCTCCTTGTTCGTCTGCTTGAAGATGCAGGAGGAGATGTCAAAAAAGCTGAAAAAGGTATCGTTTTTATCGATGAAATCGACAAAATTTCACGCAAGTCCGATAATCCGAGCATCACTCGCGATGTAAGTGGCGAGGGCGTACAGCAAGGACTCTTGAAACTGCTTGAAGGGACTGTTGTCAATGTCCCCCCGCACGGCGGACGCAAACACCCTGAACAAAGTTTTATAGAAGTCAATACATCAAACATCTTGTTTATCTGCGGTGGTGCATTCGAAGGAATAGAAACCAAGATTGCCCACCGGTTGAACACACAAGTTGTAGGTTTTGAGTCGGCTGTCAAGACAACACAAATCGACCGCAAGAACCTTCTGCAATACATTCAACCTCAAGACCTCAGAGCCTATGGTCTTATCCCTGAGATTATCGGACGACTGCCAATTCTGACGCACCTTGACCAACTCTCAAAAGAGTCGCTCAAACGAATACTGACAGAACCCAAGAATGCCGTTATAAAACAGTATCAAAAGCTCATGCAGATGGACGGCATTGAACTGATTTTCAACGACGATGTGCTTGATTATATTGTAGATAAAACATTAGAGTACCGCCTTGGAGCACGCGGCCTGCGTTCGCTTGTTGAAACAATCATGACCGACCTTATGTTTGAACTGCCGACAAAAGAGCAAGACAAAGAGAAAAAAGCGTCAACATACACTGTTACACTTGCTTACGCTAAACAACAAATAGAGAAGGCTAACAGCTTGTAAATGAATTTACAAACAGAAAAACTATAGCTACAATCGGCAAAAGTTCAACAAAACAGGTATAGAACAAGCTGTCGAAAACATCAATAGGTTTCTGAACAAAAAAGGCAAAAAGATTATGCAGATATGCTACAAACCACAGCACTAACAGCAGGCATAGTAGTATCAGACATAATAATTTGCTGAAATGCGGAAAGGATAGTACCAACAGACTCATAGCGAGCAAGGCAACTACCGACCATAGCAACAGGTTGTTCCTGTAGAAACTCATATTGAAAACAGCGTCTTTTGGTGGCATAAACACAAATGCCACCAATTTTCGTATCAACCAACGCCCAGCCCACGCCACTATTAGCACACCAACACCTGCAAAATATGTGATATACGAAAATTGCCCGTCAGACAAGAAAAGCCAATATAGTACAAAAGTCAGCAGTGAGCAAAAAAGAAAAATCGGCAACAGACGCTGAATAATGGTTTGAGACATATCGGTGAACACACGAGTTTTTTGCAGTGCCCATACGCTCGTTATGTGAAAACTTTGAATTATTGCCTTACGGCAAAAGAAAAGCGTTACAACAATAAGCGCAAGCAACCATGCATATACCCACGGCTGATTGTAGAAACTCACTATGCGAACAGTCCCTTCCATCAGATTTTAGCATGTTTGCTAAACGAAGCGTCCCACGCAGGAGCATTCACAATAGCACTAACGAGCTGTTTAGGATCGTCAATGACAGAAAACAAATTTTCATGCACAGGCAACAAGAAATGCTCATCAACCATTTTTCTAACGCAAGCAAGCCACTCGTTATAATAACCGTCAATGTTAAGGATAATAATAGGTTTGGTATGCAAGCCTAATTGTTTCCAAGTGAGAATCTCAAAAAGTTCGTCGAAAGTGCCTATTCCACCCGGCAATGCTATCAAAATATCCGACAAACGCTCGATTGTAGCCTTACGCTCGTGCATATCTTTGGTTACGATAAGCTGCGTCAAATCGGTCTTATGCCAACCTTTCTCAATCATAAACTCAGGTATAACCCCCGTAGCAGTACCTCCGTTTTCCAACACACTCGTAGCCACCTCTCCCATAAGACCCATGTGTCCGGCACCATAAATCAGACGAATACCGTTTTCTGCCAGCACTTTACCTAACAAACGGGCAGCGTCAAAATAAACCTGTTTTATCTTTGTACTTGAAGCAGCATAAACGGCTGCTGAACGAACTTTATTTATGTCCATAAACTGAAAGATTTTCAACAACAAAAAAATTATTTGCTAAAATGATAAAATTTGTGTATTTTTGTAGCAATAAAGCAAATTTGTACAAAAATACAAAAAATTCGCCGTTTTGCAAAATAAATAATTATAAGATATGACATTCAAACGAACTCTTGTTACAACCGCACTACCGTATGCCAACGGACCGGTGCATATCGGACACCTTGCCGGAGTATATGTGCCGGCTGACATATATGTGAGATACCTCCGCTTAAAAGGTGAAAATGTTATTCATATCGGCGGCTCCGACGAACACGGAGTACCTATCACCATCCGCGCTCAAAAAGAAGGCGTTACACCACAAGATATTGTTGACCGCTACCATGGCATAATAAAAAAATCTTTCGAAGAGTTTGGTATAGACTTCGATATCTATTCGCGCACCACTTCGAAGATGCACGAAAAGACTGCCTCTGAATTTTTCGAAACACTCTACGACAAAGGTGAGTTTATCACTCAGACAACTGAGCAGTACTACGACGAGCAGACCCAAACTTTCCTCGCTGACAGATACATCGTTGGCGAATGTCCTAACTGCCACGCACAAGGCGCATACGGCGACCAATGCGAGAAATGTGGCACTTCACTCTCACCCGACGAACTTATCAACCCGCATTCAGCCATCTCCGGCGGCAAACTTGTGAAACGCCCCACCAAACACTGGTATCTTCCCCTTGATAAGCACGAGACTTGGCTTCGCCACTGGATTCTCGATGGTCATAAGGAGTGGCGGCAGAATGTGTATGGACAATGCAAATCGTGGCTTGACTTAGGGCTCAAACCGCGTGCCGTCAGTCGCGACCTCGACTGGGGTATCCCCTTGCCTATACCCGATGCCAAAGGCAAAGTGCTCTATGTGTGGTTTGACGCACCGATAGGATATATTTCCAATACGAAAGAACTGTGCGAACAGCAACCTGAAAAATACGGCAGTTGGGAGACATGGTGGAAAGACCCTGAAACGCGTCTTATACATTTCATCGGAAAAGACAATATCGTTTTCCATTGCATCGTCTTCCCCGCTATGCTTAAGGCTGACGGCTCTTATATCTTGCCCGACAATGTGCCGTCAAACGAGTTCCTCAACCTTGAAGGCGACAAGATAAGCACCTCGCGCAACTGGGCTGTATGGCTACACGAGTATCTGCAAGACTTCCCCGGCAAACAAGATGTGCTGCGTTATGTACTGACCGCCAACGCACCTGAGACAAAAGACAACGACTTCACTTGGGCTGATTTTCAGGCGCGTAACAACAACGAACTTGTGGCCGTCTATGGCAACTTCGTCAATCGTGCTATGGTGCTTACCCATAAGTATTTCGAAGGCAAAGTACCTCCACAAGGCGAACTGACAGAAGTGGAGAGCAACCTCTTTAGTGAGATAAAAGCAGAAAAACAACAGATTGAGCAGTTGCTCGACAACTTCCGCTTCCGCGATGCACAAAAAGAAGCTATGAACATAGCACGACTTGGAAACAAGTATCTTGCCGATATGGAACCGTGGAAACTTGCAAAGACCGACCTCAACCGCACGGCTACCATTCTCAATGTAAGTCTGCAGATAGCAGCCAACCTTGCGGTTGTGTTTGAGCCTTTCCTGCCCTTCAGTTCAAAGAAACTGCTGCAAATACTCAATCTTAACCAACTCCACGATACCAAAAATCCTCATTCTGAACTTGATTCAGAATCTCAAAGAAAAAGTCTGTGGAATCAGATAGGTTCATCAAACCTGCTTAAAGAAGGGCATCAACTTGCCGAACCTACACTCTTGTTTGAAAAGATTACCGACGAGCAAGTTGAGCAACAGATGAACCGCCTTAAACGAATAAAAGAAGAGAATCAACTCAAGGCTTGGCAACCCGCCCCACTGAAAGCCAACACGACAATCGAAGTATTTGACAAGATGGACATCCGTGTTGCCACTGTCAAGAATTGCGAGAAGGTGAAGAAATCTAACAAGTTACTTAAGTTCGTGCTTGACGACGGAACCGGCACTGACAGAGTCATCCTCTCAGGTATACAACAGAGTTATCCCGAACCTGAGAAACTTATTGGCAAACAGATACTCTTTATTGCCAATTTCCCGCCTCGCAAGATGATGGGCGAAGAGTCAAACGGTATGATCCTCTCGGCAGTAAACAACGACGGTAAACTTGTACTGACAACAGTCTCCGCCCCCACCACCAACGGCTCACAAGTAGGATAATTTTTTCGTTATGACATATTCAGAAGCAATAGAGCAAGTTATGCTGAAATATGGTGGCGTTGCGTCTTTGAAACTCATATATAAAGAAATATGGAATTATAAAGACTTTAGCACCATTAAAGGAAAAACCCCAATCAATACTATTCAAGAGCGAGTCCAACGAGATCCAAGATTCACACGAGTAGGATTGGGAGTATATGCTCTTGTTGATGCCTTCGGGAAAATAAAACAACCGACTTTATTCAAATCTGAAAAAGAACGGCAACATGCGAAAATTCAAGGTATGTTATTAGAAATAGGCAACCATGATAAGTCAATAAAAGATACTTATACGAACGATAAAAAATGGACTTTTAATGAGATACCTTTGGGGAGTTTAGCATCCTTACAACAGATTCCACCTTTTACTTACGAACATATAATAGATGATAGTGTTCGCTTTTCTGATGTAATTTGGTTTAATGAACGAGATTTTCCCCAGGTTGTATTTGAAGTCGAACATTCAACAGATTTTCGAGATGGCCTGCTTAAGTTTATGGAACTGCAAGATTTTCAAACTCGTTTCTATTGTGTTTCAAATGCTGATAGAGAATCAAAATTTGAAAAAGAAAAAAACAAATATGCTTTTATACCTATACGAGACAGGGTTAAGTTTTTAAGTTATGAACAAATAGAAAGCGATTACCAAAGAGCATTAAAAAATGTGAATATCGTTTATTAAAAATAACTAACAAAATACTTTCACTATGCACATTGCAATTGCCGGTAATATCGGAAGCGGAAAGACTACGCTTACCAATATGCTTGCCCGTCACTACGGCTGGACACCGCGTTTTGAATCAGTAGAGTTCAACCCCTACCTCGAAGACTTCTATGCCGACATGTCCCGCTGGTCGTTCAACCTGCAGATTTATTTCCTCAACAAGCGTTTCAAAGATGTTGTGGATATATCTAAAAGCATAGAGACTATCATTCAAGTCCGCACCATTTACGAGGATGCCCGTATCTTCGCCCCCAACCTCCACGAGCAAGGCAATATGTCTGACCGCGACTTCCAGAACTATTGCGACCTGTTCGACCTTATGATGTCGCTCGTCAAGATGCCTGATTTGCTCATCTACCTGCGCTCCACCATTCCAAACCTTGTGGCACAGATACAGAAACGCGGTCGCGAATACGAAGCAAGTATCCGTATCGACTACCTGCAAGGACTGAACGACAAGTACGAGAGGTGGATTGCCGACTACAAGGGTAAGATACTCATCGTTGATGCCGACCATGTGAAGTTTGAAAACAACCCGAAAGATTTTCAGTTCATTACCAATCAGATAGATGCCGAACTGTTCGGACTCTTCCCGTTTGAGCAGGAGAAACAAATAGGCAAAGAGGTGAAATAAAATGATTGCCCGTTTTCTTGAATATCTGTCAGTTGAAAAGCACTACAGCGCACTCACTGTCAGTGCCTACGAGAAGGACTTGCAACAATTCTGTGAGTTCTTACACACCAACACTGACTGTTTCGACCCTAAACAGATAACCGAAAACGACATCAAGGCATGGTTTATAAGCCAGATGGACAACGGCACAAAAGCCCGAAGCATAAGACGCAAACTATCCTCGCTTCGCTCATACTACAAGTTCTGCCTCAAAACGGGGATAATTGAAAAAGACATAACTACAGCCATACTGACCCCGAAGATTGACAAACCGCTGCCCGTCTTCTACAAAGAACAGGAGATGGAGGAAGCGGAGCAACTTGAGCAGTACGACGATGAGTTCCACTCCATCCGCGACGGACTTATAATTGAACTGCTTTACCAAACAGGCATTCGACAAGCCGAACTGCTCAACATCAAACTGCAAGACATCGACACAAGCCAGAAGCAGATCCGCATCTTCGGCAAACGACGCAAAGAGCGCATCGTCCCGATTGGAACAGGTCTGATAGCACAAATAGAAGACTATCTGCAAGTGCGTGGGCAGTGCGAGCAAGCCCAAGAACACGACAGTTTGTTTGTCAACCCCAAAGGCAAACCAATGTCAAAAACAGGACTTTATTATGTAGTGCATAACCGTATGAGCGAGGTGTCGTCGCTGAAAAAACAGTCGCCACACGTGCTACGACATACTTTTGCAACAGCCATGCTCAACAACGGAGCTGACATCAACACTATTAAAACACTTTTGGGACACGCCAACCTTGCTGCAACACAGGTATATACGCATACCACCTTTGAGCAAGTCAAACGAGCATACAACAATGCCCATCCAAGAGCGAAAAACAATGAGAAATGAGAAATGAGAAATGAGGAATGAGAAATGAGGAATGAGAAAAAAATTCGTCAACTGCCAAAGGCGTAAGCCTTTGGAAATAATAAAGATATTAACCCTTAAATATTAACGCTTATGAAACTGAACATTCATGCCATCAACTTCGAAATGGCGGACAAGCTGAACGCTTACATCGAGAAAAAAACAAAAAGACTTGAGAAACAACTGCCTGAAAATGCAGAACTTGAAATCCGTATGACGGTTATCAAGAAAGAGACGGCTCTCAATAAAGAGACACAGGTTCGCATTCACGGTGTGGGACAAGAGTTGTTTGCCGAGAAAGTATGCGACACCTTCGAACAAGGTCTTGACGAGGCACTCGCCGCACTCGACCGTCCGCTTGAAAAACTCAAAGACAAAAAATAAAAACTAATCGAATTAAAACAAATTGTTTTTCCAATATCAGATTTAAAACAAATTGCTTGCCTAATATCGGATTAAAAAGCAAATTGCTTTAATAAACAAAAAATGGTGAGCCAAAAGCCCACCATTTTTATTTTATTCAATTCAACTTATTTTACCTCTGAGCCGAGTGCATTGAATCTGCGTCCGTCAGGAAGCACAATATAGAACTGACCGTCAACAACCACTTTCTCTACTTTCTTTACATTCTCAAAAATAGCAGGAAGAGCAGTGCTAACCTCAGGACATTCGGAAATGATATTCAAACCGAACTTACCATTTGCGTCGGCTTCACCTAACTCAAGGCATTGTGCATCATCTGCACCCCAATCAATAGTTTGAACACCTGCACCATTGTTAAAGATGATATTTACGAAAGTACGACCTTCTTCAAAAGCGTATGCAACCCATCCTTCTTTTACCTGAAGCGGCATACCTGGCCATGCACCACACAAAGCATTTCCCTCTTCGTCCCAAGCATAGAGATTAACTACATCCCAATCTTCGGGAACACGGAAAGTGATTTTGATTTGATTTGCAGGCTCAATCGGAGGAGGAAGAATGCCACCATCACACTCTATTAGAAGAGCATCGCGCTTACCTGTTCCTTCTTGAATTTGGAAACATACATCAGCACTCAAATCAACATTTTCCAAATCAACTGTCTGATTAGCATAACCATTCCAAGTAGAACCATTGACAAAAATGAGATTTGCAGAAGCAAAATCCAAAGTTGCCTCAAAATACTCGCCCATAGGAGCCATCTCAATAAACTGATTGTCTTGGGCATCGTCGCCGGTGTTCCAAATCCAGATTGACATTACTGTCTCAGTCCAGTCCGAAGGAGGATAAGCACGAACAACAGCAGCATTTACACTTACAGCCATTGCAAACATTGCAACAAACAAAAAAGTAAATTTTTTCATAAGCTTAAGATTTAATTAAGTTAATGATTTTGGGTTAATTATATCTCAATTATAGAGATTTTTTAACAAATGTATAAATTTATTTTTTATTTTGCAAATCTTTTCTTACAATTTCAAAGAAAATCCGACAAACCAGCTCCAATTATGCGCTTTTACCTTTGCCGCTGTTTCTTTCTTATATTGGTTTATAACACCGAAATCATAACCTGCCTGCAGACGATATCTGTCCCAAGTAAAACCGCCGCCTAAAGTAAACGACAAGTCAAAACGCCGCAACTCACTCTCTGCATATCTGTCGTAGGTCTCACTAAAAACGCCATTCTCGTCCAAAAAAGCGGCAACCGAATTGTCGATATGCGGAGTTATCTTGTCGTGCATAGCAAGACCTATGTTGAACTTCGGTCCGAAGAAAAAGTGCATCGAGAGTTTCCGCCAAAGAGTTTGAGTATAATGCACCTGAACGGGTATCTGAAGCCTATGCCAGAGAATCTGATGCCTCAAATAATTAACAGCAATAGAAGCCGTATCGGCAGAGCGAAAATGCTGATTATTAGTACCATAAGTGAGTTTATAGAACAAACCTGTCTGCAAAGAAATGTTATATGGCAAGTTAAAATCAACCGTTGCACCAATTTTGCCACCATGCAAATAGGTGTTTTGATAAGTCTTATTACTGCTATGAAGCCAGTCTTGCTCATAACCAACCTCAATGCGATAGGTATAGGTCAGTTTCCAATTGGCGCGTTTCAAAGCCTCCTTCTTCTCATCCTCCTGCTTGAAGTCAATACTGTTGCGCGACTCCTGAGCCAACAAAGAAACAACATTACAGAAACTGAGAAATGTTATTATAAATGCCAAAACTATTGACTTTTTCATAAAAATATAGTATTTTTGCACAAAGATACAATTTTTATAACAAAAATCAAAAAAAATCTATCATTCACATTATAATCTACGAGATATTAACTATTAAAAATCAATTATTAAATGATTTCCACTTCTGCCATAGTACTCCGCACAATAGCCCATACCGACAAGGCACGCATTGTTGACTTCTACACGCTTGACTTTGGCAGAGTGAAAGCACTTGTATATGGATGGCAGAAGAAGCAAAGCCTGTATGCCCCACTTATGCAAGTGAGTCTTACGATGGCAGAACCCCCAAAAAACGATACGGTATTTCATAAAATCAAACTGACAGAAGTCAGGCGATTTCCTATAAACTCCGATTTAAGGATAAGCACCATAAAACTTTTTATAGCGGAAATACTGTATCACTGCCTCAAGCACCCGATGCAGGAAACAAGTCTTTTCCGCTTTGTTGATCGGTTCATCACTTCGTTAGACGAGGCTGACACGAGCATTTGCCACCTTCAGTTTATGCTTGATTTCTCGCGTTTTATGGGCATTTATCCAAACATCAGCGGTGAGGGATATTTAGATATGCTATCAGGCGAGATAAGCCGAAGCGAACCTTTTCATCCTAATTTTTTCACACCGACAGAAACAACGCAAATAAGCAACCTAAGGAACACTCGCTTGACCCGACAAGAAAGGCAGACACTGCTCCGAAAACTTTGCCGATACTACGAACTGCAGTTGCCCGATTTTGTTGTTCCTAACTCACTTGCTGTGCTGCAAGAAGTGTTTGATTGAGCATTTTTTTAACAAAAAATAAAATAAATTTGTCTTTTTGAAAAAATTATTGTATCTTTGCAGTCGCATTTCTTGAAAAACAAGATAAAGAATGTGAAAAAACTTGTTTTTGAGCAAAAGGAAGAATTTATGGAGACTTAAATTTTGCGATAGCAAAATTCTGTGTCG
>JAFVAX010000051.1 GCA_017480285.1 Paludibacteraceae bacterium
AAGTGGTGCTCGGCTCGCATGTCGCAGGCACATTCGTCTATACACAACATTATATCCTCAACACTCTTATCCCGAAACTTGCCATGGAGCGTCAGAACCTGCTTATGAACTTCACAAGCGAAGAGGCAGCTCAAGACTATGCTAACCAGACAGGTGAGCCGGTCTATTGGTATCATTCGTCGGGCGACAAAGTAAGTTTTATAGACTCGTTGCCCTACAACACTTACGACATGATTGTGCCTACCAACTCTAATAAGGCATTTACCAATCGCGTGGCCGCACTCGATAACATGATTTTGCAATGGATAACCATCCTCTACCAGAATGAGAAAGAAAAAGTGATGGCGCGAATGACTGGTTCCGAAGTGGGTACTTGGTCGGTCAGCAGCAGTGCTACCATATCGCACACCGACACTTATACGGCTTCTGTACAATACAACGAGATGCCACAAGGAGGCGACCTCGTTGGGTCATTCTGGGCAAGCAATAGTGCGAAAGCCGGACAGAAACTGCTCAAAGACATGACCAATGTAGTCAAGTTCTTTATGACCAAAGGAAACGAACAAATAGGAACAACGGTTGCCAATGTGCTCGAACAATTAGGCTCAAAAGGCGATGGCGGATATGTTGACCCTACCAATGAGGCAAGACAGCAAGAACTCGGAACAAAAACCAACACTTCAAAGTTCTCGCTCGCTTACAACCCGATTTTCTCATACGACAATAATATGAATGCCTCTCAAGACCAGAGCATTAAGAAATCAAGCGGGTTCACACTTGGTGCGGACAGCCACGGCGACATAACCGTTGCCGTTTATCGTGCCGAGTTGGACAGCGTTTGGGAAACGCGCAGCGAGTTTATTCGTGAGAAAGTGGAGCAAACCAACAACAACGACCTGCTCTATGGTTCGTATGTGTTCTATACCGTTGCGGGAAGCAGTTATTGCCCGCACGAAGCAGAAGAAAGGACACAATTCTATAACGAAGGCACTATACTCAACAACGAGACACAATGGGTTGATAAACCTGAAATGTCAATCGACACTCACGAGCAGACCGGCGTACAGCCTGACAAACGCGCCACTTTCCGTGTAACGCTTATGAACAACGGACAGGTGCAAGCCGGTTTGGGTGCAAACGGTACTTTGTTCAACCTCGCACTTTGGGCTGATTCTAACCCTGATGGAGCTAAAGTGTATGTCGATGGCGCACCGCTTATAAATGCTATTCCGGTATTCTTGGTACCCGGACAGGCGGTCATAAAGACAGTCGAAGTGGAGCGCGGAACGGTTGACGACTACAATAACCTTGCTCTCGGACTTTCGCTTGCCGACTGTCCGAAAACAAATTCAAAACTCAATTTCTCCGTACATTTCTTGCCCGTTTCGTCAGATGTCGCAATATCAATGCCAAGGCAAAACTGGATAATGAACACACTGTCTGCCAAAGACTCTGTGGGCTACTATTTGCCCGTTGAGATTGACGAATTCGACATTCATCATAAGAACTTCGACCATATCGAGTTCCAATATAAACTATCAACACAGTCCGAAGACGATTGGGTTAACCAATGCTCGTTCTATGCGTCCGACTCGCTCTACCGTCTCGCTACCGGTAACAAGGCGATGATTCGCAATGGTCGTATTGAACCTTTCCGTTTCTATGGCGAAAAAGACCCGATGGAACAACGCTATGACATTAGAGCCGTATCGTTCTGCCGCTATGGTTCAGGTTTCGTAACGAAAACATCACCTGTCATCAGTGGCACCAAAGATACTCGTCCGCCACAAGTGTTTGGCATGCCTGAACCGGCAAATGCCATTCTTGGTGTGGGCGATAACCTGCGTTTGCGCTTCAACGAACCAATAGCAGGCAACTACCTTGACGAAGACAACAACTTCCAAATCATAGGCGTAACCAACGAGACGGGCATAACAACAAGTGCATCTTTGCATTTCAACGGAATGCAAAATTCCTATGCTGCAACGCAAGTAAGTCGCACATTAGAAGCACGCTCGTATTCCATAGATATGGTTGTCAAACCAACATCACCTACAAGCGAAGCAGTATTCTTTGAACATGGCTTGGAGCGCGAAGGAATAGTCTTTGGTAAGACCGCCGATGACCGTCTGTATCTGCAGTTTGGCACATATACGATTCTCTCAAAACCACTGCCAATGCCGATGCTTGACTTCACAAGAGTTATTGTTACTTACAACTATAGCAATAACACCCTCAAATTCTATTCAGGCTCGTCAGACCTTACCGCCCCCGATGCCAACCCCGTGCCTGATATTCCATATACACTCAAGGCTCCGCTTATGTTCGGACGCGGTTTCAATGGAAACATGCTTGAAGTACGCCTTTGGACAAAAGTGCTCACGCAAGAAGAAATCGTTGCAACAGATATGCGTTATCTCACCGGCTATGAGCAGGAACTTGTGGCTTACTACAGAATGAACGAAGCAGCCGGCACTACTGTTAGAGACTATGCTTCCGGTGCTACACTCGCTCTGCAAGGCACTTCGTGGAATCTGCCCAAAGGAATATCGCTATCAATCAGTAAAAATGACAGTGTGGCACTTGCCCATAACTTGCTCTCACGCTCTGTGGCATACGATGCTACATATATGCTATGGTTCCGCAACAAGAGTGCCGAAGGTACTGTGTTCCGCATCGGCGACAAGCGTTTCGAACTGAACGCAGGCAATCTGCAGTGGTGGCTCAACGACAGTACCGTTCACTCTTTAGGTGCTGTCGGAAGAGACGAGTGGCATCACATCGTGCTCTCAATCAACCGTACATACAACAATACGGCTTTGTATGTCGATAGCAGACTTTTAGACACTTATCCCGCTACACAGATGACTGGTATGGTGGGCGAGATGTTCTTCGGAGGCAACGGCTTTGAAGGCAACATCGACGAGTTTGTAGTCTTCGAGCAAGCCTTGCCAAAGACTCTTATCGAGGAATATGGCAACCGCACCCCAAGAGGTGATGAGATGGGACTTATTGCATATCTGCCTTTTGAAGAGCAAAAGCAAAATGCTAACGGAGTGCTTGAACTCGTCTTCTCTGCAAACGACCAACGCATTTTAAAAGACCCGAATGGCAACATTATAGAAAAGCAGATACCTCTGCTCGTTGAAAGCAATCAGCCTGAAAGCAATCAGCCAATCTTGGCTGATCATGCCGACAAAACCATCTACGCCCCCGTCTATGGCTTCGGTTTGCTCTCAAAACTCAACTTCGGCTGGGCTTTCAATAGCGACGAACTGCTTATCAATCTCAAGATGGCTGACCGCGAAATCAACAAACAAACCGTTTGCGTAACCGTTCGCGATGTGGAAGACCTGAACGGAAACCCGATGCCTTCGCCCGTCATGTGGGTGGCCTATGTTGATCATAACGCCCTCAAATGGGACTATCGCCAAGTTGATTATGAGTCTATTATTGATGACGCTATCGAACGCGAATTTATAGATGTTTCCTTTACCAACCAAAGTGGGCGTAGTCATCAATACAAGATAGAATCGTTGCCTGAGTGGCTTACGGTAAGTGATCCTTCAGGCTCGGTCGGACCTGTTGAGTTTAAGCAAATACGACTCAACTTCGACAACTCACTCGCTGTCGGTCTATACACGGACCTCATCTATCTGACCGACGAAAACGGACTCTCCGAACCTTTGCGCGTCAATTATACCGTTAAGGCGGTATGCCCGTGGCAAGAACCTGCTACAAGCGATTATCCGCTTAATATGTCGATATGCGGACAGGTGCTCATCAACGACGACTATGACACCGACCCCGATGATAAAGTGATTGCCCTCTATCGCAACGAATGTGTAGGAATGGCAACTATCGATTTTGATAATACCACAAACAAATCAAGAGTCTTCCTCACTGTTTATGGTAACGAGAGTATGAACAAGAAAGCCATACAATTCCAACTATGGCAGGCTTCAACGGGTAAAGTGTTCAGCCTCGCACCTTCAACCGCTATCACTTTTGCACACGGTAATGTCTTCGGTTGTGGCAATGGCGAACTCGTTACCTTTACCGCAGGTGGCAATGAGGTTCAGAACATCACTCTCAATGCCGGTTGGAACTGGACTTCGTTCAACATAAATGTCAATGCCAATTCAACAGGTGTAATCAACAATGTGATGTCGGCAGCTCAGCCTTGGACGGAGAACGACCTTATCAAGAATCCCGTTACACGCAACTTCTGCGTCTATAGCGATTCACTCGGGCGTTTCACAGGCTCGCTCATTCATTTCCGCTATATCTATACCCACATGGTATATAGTCAGACAGGCAATATTATGCGTGTTACAGGCGACAAACTGCCGAACGACTCTATGCGCATTACGCTTGCGGGTGATGGTCAGTGGAGTCCGCTGCCTTGCCATTTCAGCCAAGCAACACCTATCGCAGAAGCCCTTGCCGACTATTTCGACAATGCCACACCCGGAGATATCGTAAAAGCACACGATAGGTTTGCTTACTTCTCCGACGACAAGCATTGGGAAGGAAATCTCACGGCACTACGCCCCGGTGAAGGATATTTCTTCCGCCGTTTAGGACAAGGCGATGCCGTCGTATATTTCTATGAGCAGGTATCTGCGAAGGCTTCGAAAAAAGTTTTGAATACTCGAAATACCAAAGCGCAAGGCGCAAACACTGTTGTGGATGTTGAGCAAATGCAACCCGCCTTCTCCAACCCCCGTGCTGCTACCAACATGACAATGATTGCCCGCATTGAATGCCATCAGCCCGAATGCCATCAGCCAATCTTGGCTGATAATGCCGTGCTCACGGCTTATGTAGGCGACGAACTCGCAGCTGTTGCAACACCGCAGGTGGTTAGCGGTGATACCCTCTATTTCCTTACCATTCAAAGCGATAAGGCAGCAGACCTTACCTTCTTCCTGAACTTGGGAAAAGAGAAGTATCAACTCTCAACTCTCAACTCCGAACTCTCTTATCGTCCCGACACTCATGCCGGTTCAATAAAAGCACCGGTACGGCTTGCTCCGATGAAAAACGGAAATACTTATCCTCATTCTGACGAAGGTCAGAATCTGTTAGATAAGTACGGTGCATATAAGATTTTTGAAGACGGGCAGGTATATATCATCCGTCGTGGTGAGAAATATACTGTTACCGGAATAAAAGTTAATAAATAAACCAACAAAAATGAAAATAAGAATTTTATTATCAGTTTTTTGCACCCTGCTGCTTTTTGCGGCAGGCTGCAAAAAAAATCATAAAGAAGAGCCGGAACAACCCAAGCAAGAGTTGTCTTTATTAGGTAATGAGGCTCGTCCGCAGTGGAAAAATGAAGTATCAAACAACGATTTAATACTTAATATGACTATGCTCGTCAAAATCGATTTTTCCAACTATGCCGAGCAACTTGAAGGTATTGACTTTGCTGTTACCGACAACGACCTCTTGACGGCTTTCGCTGGAGAGAAATGTGTAGGGGAGGCTGAACTGATTGACGGTCTTTTTTATCTTTATATCTCTAATCCGGCAGAAGATAGCGAGTCCGATATCGACAGTAGCGGACAAATCAAACTGAAGTTCTATTCCGCTGTGCTGAAAAACATTTTCATGAGTGTCGAGACATACAACTATCAAAACGATGCCCATTTTGGTACCGCCAGCGAACCTATAACCCCGCAATTTATTTTGGTTAAATAAAAATAATTGAAATTTGCAAATTCTTGCAAATCTCAAAAAAAAACTGTAACTTTGTACCTAAATAAAGAGTTATATGGACTTCAAGATACTGAATTTTACAATATTTTGCATCAATAATGTGGCTTTGTACCTGAACAAAAGTGCAAAAGATGTGTATCATGCAATGCAAAACGCAAACATGATAGATGGTTACATAGTACCTTGTTATGATGTATTACACTCATTCTCAAAGGAATATATTGTAGATGATTTAGTATCACTAATGCGGCAGAAAGGAGTTCGATTATGATTCTATACCATACATCATATACGGAAATTATTCATCCGGATTTGCAACATTCGCGCCCTTGTCTTGATTTTGGAATAGGGTTTTACCTTACGGCTTTGCGTATTCAGGCTGAACGCTATGGTGAGCGTTTTGTCAGGCGCGGACAAAACGCCATTATGAATATCTATCAGTTCGAAGAAGAATATGAAGGTTGTAAATGTAAGTTTTTTCCTGCTTATGATGGTGAGTGGTTAGATTTCATAACAGCATGTAGAAAGGGTTTGCCACATGAGCAATTTGATATTATTGAAGGTGGTATTGCTGATGATCAAGTGTTTGATACTATTGACCTTTACTTTTCCGGTATTTTTACTCGAGAGCAGGCATTAGGCAAACTTCAAGAAAAAAAGCCAAACCATCAAATTTGTATTACTTCGCAAACTGTACTTGATAATTATCTGCATTTCAAATCATCACTACGACTATAATTATGTTGGCAAATCCTGCTATATTGCAAATGAAATATGCTCATATTGTAAAACTTTTTGCCGAGCAGACAGGACTTTCGTATGAAGAAGCATTAGGTAAATTCTACGACTCTACAACCTATGACCTAATCAGCAACGGGGTAGCAGATATGCATTGTTTCAGCGATGAATACCTCGTTGAAGAATTGTTGATAGAATTAGGATACAAACAAAATAAATAAAAAAATCTCCTAACGGAGATTTTTTTTTGCCTCCTGAAGCTTTTCCTGTAAGCGTCGCTGAAACTGCTGAGCCTCAGGTGTGTCAGGGTGCAAAGGGCGATGAGATAAGTCGCGACTCAGTTGCTGATATTTCTCAACTTGCGCTTGCGTTTCTTGTGAAAAAGCATACTTGCAAAACTTCTCCCAAATAAGTTCTACGGCAAGACTTGAAGGATGCAACAAGTCATTGTCGTAAAAACGATAGTCGCGAAGTTCGTCCAACATCACTTCGTAAGATGGGAAATAATGTACATTCTGAAAACTCTCAACTAACTGAGCAGTAGCCAAGAGTAGGGTAGCCTTGCTCAGTTGGTTTTCGTGAAGTCCGTCTTTCAAATGTCTTATTGGCGACACTGTCAGAATAACAGTTTTGCTTTGCCACATAGGTTGAGAAAACATTTCTTGGTAAGTATCTACTATTTCTTCAATACTCAGTCTCCTTCTCTCGAAAAACCGCGAAGGCACCTTATGACAATTACTCACTACACGCCCTTCAAACTCATAAATATATGCCGAACCAAAAGTAATTATCACAACCTCAGACTCTTTCACTGCTTTACTACCTTTCTGTAAGGCATCAATGATAGCCTCTTCAACCGCTTGTTTTTGAGTTGAAGAAAAAGAGCCGTGTGTAAGCCACGAGTGCCACAAACCGCCACTTTCGAACAGACTGTTGAGCATCGTTGCTCGTTGTTTTTCAGTATCTTCCATCGAAAGGATGTCAATACACTGCGCTATGCTCATCGGGTTGTATTGTGTGCCGAAAGGATTGGCTTTGATGCGGAAAAAAGCATCTTTGAGTTTCCCCGCTATGCTGTCGGCAAAACACGAACCGATAGTCAGTATCTGACTTTCATAGCCGAACGGGCGAGACAGAGGCTCTATTGTAACAGGAGTAGATAATTGCATTTAAGTTTTATTTTCTTGCAAATTTACAAACTTTTTTCCATTTCTGCAAATTGAATGATAACGTCTGCAAACCTGTACATCGTGCATTTTGGTGCGCATTCTGACACCGGTTAAAATTGAAAAACCGACTTTTTGTTATCTTTTCATCCAAAAATGAGTAGTTTTTTTGTTATTTTTTTGCTAATTTTGCAAGTTGATAAAAAACAAACAAAAAAATACAAAATGAAAAAACTTGTTCTTTTTTTAGCTATATTTATACTGTCGGTTTCGCTATCGGCTGCGGAATATAACTATTTGGTGTTTACTAGTACAAGTGGCACCACAACTGCCCTTGATGTGCAGAACCTTACGATGAGTGTTAGTGGCTCATCGCTTATTGTAACCAACCAAGCAGGGAATAAAACTTTCGCCCTTGCAGAACTCAAACAGATGCAGTTCTCTGAAGATGGCACTGTTACAGGTTTGGAAAATGTGCTTAATGCCGATCGTCCCGTTCAGGTTTATACCACCGACGGCAAACATATCGGCTTGTTTGAGAACCTTATTGAAGCAACGCAAACGCTTACTCAAGGGGTGTATGTAATAACCGATGGTAAAAACTCACAAAAGATTGTAGTAAAATGAAAAAGATAAATTTATTCTTTGCTTTTTGTTCTTTGTTCCTTGTTCCTTTTTCCGCACAAGCACAAACACTCAATGTCGAAGTCGGAAATGTTACATATCAGTTCCCCGCAGAGCAAGCCGGTGTGATGCCATACTCAAGCGGCACTACACTCACAGTTCTTAACAAAGCCTTCACACTCAGCGATGTAACGGCAATGTATATTGACAACACAGCCGTTACTGACAACACCGTCAGCGTTGATTACAGCGGAACAACGGCAAAAGTAAAAGTGGCAGGCAATGTGGCTCAATATCTTACAGTCGCCTATACAAACGCACATGTAAGCATCGTTCAATCGGCAGACCTTGCACAAGAGATAACCTACACGCTTTCAGGAACTTCAACCGATGGCGGGTTCTATATGGAAGGCTCCTATAAAGCAACCGTGGAACTGAGTGGACTAACACTTACCAACGCTTCTGCCGTCTATTCCGGTGCAGCAGTGCATATTCAAAACGGCAAACGTATAAAAGTAAAAGTCGTCACCGGCACTACCAACACACTCAAAGACGCATCGTCAGGTTCGCAGAAAGGCTCACTTTATATCAAAGGACATGCCGAGTTTGCACAGAAAGGTACGCTCAATGTATATGGATATGTCAAACACGCTATCAAAGCGGGCGAATATATCTCTGTCAAGAACTGCACTATCAATGTCCTTTCTGCCGTTGGCGACGGAATAAACTGCGAGCAGTATTTCCTCATGACAAGTGGCGAAATCAACATTAGCGGTGTAGGCGACGACGGTCTGCAATGCGATATCGAAGATACTACCACCGGCTCAACCGGCGAGACAACCGACCACGAAGACGAAGACAGCGGAAATGTATATATCGAAGGCGGAACACTGAACATCAACTGTTCGGCTACCGGTTCGAAAGGCATAAAGGCAGCAGGTGATGTGATAGTTACCGACGGCACGGTCAATGTTACTACCACGGGCAACGGCGTTTGGGATGCAACTGACAAAGAAACCAAAGCCGCTTGTGGAATAAGCAGCGATGCCAACATCACTATCTCAGGCGGACAGATAACTCTCAAATCGTCAGGCTCAGGAGGAAAAGGAATGAAATGCGACAGCGTGCTGACTATCAGTGGCGACAATACTGTCATTGACATTACTACTACAGGCGGTATGTACTATAGCAACGGCTCTACGGAGAATCATAACTATACCGGCAATACCGACCGACTTGACAGCAATTACTACTCATCACCAAAAGGCATAAAAGCAGGACTTAAAACCAAATCCGGCTCATCTGGTTGGAACGCAACATATACCTACGCCGGCGGACTTGTAATCAATGGTGGCACAATAACAGTCACAACTTCAGGCAACAATGCGGAAGGTATTGAAAGCAAGAACGATTTGACTATCAGTGGCGGTACGGTTACCGTCAATTCATACGATGATGGCATCAACTCGGCAAGAAATATGTACCTCAAAGGTGGAACGATTACTGTCGTTGCAAAAAACAACGATGCCATTGATGCTAATGCTAATATGTATATCAGTGGCGGTACAGTGATGGCTTTCGGTGCCGGTGGTGCCGAATGCGGACTTGACGCAGCCGAAGGCTACTCGCTCTATATTACGGGCGGAACAGTGCTCGCCGCTGGTGGCAACAACAACTCTGTCAGTTCAACAACAGGCTCGCAACCTTTGCTTTCTGCAAGCATAAGTCTGTCAGCTGGCACTACCGTTTCAGTTGCCCTTCAGAATAGTTCAACCACACTTTGCTCGTTTCTTGTTCCTGACACTTATACCGGCTCAAGTCAAGGTGGCTTCTTTGCTCCTATGGCAGGTCCCGGCGGACAAGGTGGCCCCGGTGGTCAAAGCGGACGAGGCTCGGCTGCTCTTATTACTTGCGACGGTCTCCAATCGGGTAGTACCTACACTATAACTTATGGTTCGAGTTCAACCGCTGCGAAAGCCTCTACTACATATCAAGGAATGTAATTCGCAACCAAATACCAATCAGCAAAAGGCAGTTTTCTTAATAAGCTGCCTTTTACTGTACTTAAAATACAGATAATATCGAATATAATGAAACAAGCAAAACAATTAAAAAAAACACACAATGATTGAAATTTGTGGACTAATAAACTGAATTAAGTAGAGTGCGCAAAAAGACAACATAACATGTTAAACTGAAAGGCGTTTGCTTGATGTTTGATTTATCGATGTATCTACCGCGTCAAGTTCTACGACTATGACACAATCATTGGTTTGTACAATGCGCAGAGGAAAGCAAATCAATATAAAAGTTTCTTTGAATAATAATGCACAACTATGCCATTTATCAATACTGAAGAAATTGGGGAACGGGATAAAGAGGATATTGACGAAAGAGTTGTAGAACAAAAGATTGTACATATATCAAGAATTTCATAATGACCTTTGGCACAGACTTTACATTTGTGAGCAATCAATATCATTTAGAAGTGCATGGCGTGGAGTTCTTCCCTGACTTACTATTTTTTAATCGTGATTTGAACGCTTTGTTGTGGAACTAAAAATGGGCGATTTTAAGACTTCATATCTTGCTCAGTTATCCACTTATTTGCGCATTTTAGATGACCATGTATAGAAGCCACAGGAGAATCCGTCATTAGACATAGTATTATGCAAAAATGCAAATAAAGATTTTGTGGAGTATGTGATTCAAGACTATAAGAAGCCTATTGGCGTAGCCACATACAAAACTGTAGAGGATATGCCCGAACATCTGCGCAAGGCCTTGCCTAAAGTAGAAGAATTGAAAAAACTTATAAACGAAGACGAGAAAAATGAATAAATGTTCTTGGGAAAATTCTTCTGATTAGACAAAGTCGGCACTTTCCAGGATACTAATCACGGGTGAAAAAATAGCGTTTTTGTTAAGGTTACAAAAACTCTTTTCGTAGCATTTCTACTTTGTCTAATTTCTCCCATGGGAAGAGTTCGACTTCTACCTCGAAGGGTTTGCCGTTGCCGTCAAGCAATGTCTTCTTGACAACCTGCGGTGTTCTGCCTACATGGCCGTATGCCGCCGTTTCCTGATAAATAGGTTTTCTCAAATTAAGCATCTGCTCGATAGCTCCCGGACGAAGGTCGAAGAGTTGCCATAAGCGCTCGGCTATCTCGGAGTCAGAGAAACGCGTCTTGTTGGTGTTGTTAGTATTGACATAAATACTCACAGGACGCGCTACGCCAATGGCATAACTGAGTTGTACAAGCACTTCGTCAGCCACGCCTGCCGCTACGAGGTTCTTGGCAATGTATCGTGCAGCGTATGCAGCCGAGCGGTCAACCTTACTCGGGTCTTTGCCGGAGAAGGCACCGCCACCGTGTGCGCCACGACCACCATAGGTGTCAACTATGATTTTCCTGCCCGTCAGACCTGTGTCGCCGTGAGGACCGCCGATGACGAAGTTGCCGGTAGGGTTGACAAGCAACATCTCAGGGCTGAAGTGTCCGTCAGGCGCAACAGCCTTAAACAGAGCCTTATAGCGTTTGTCTCGTTTGGCAACGCGTGGCAGGAGAATCTGCTCGATGTCGCGCCGTATCTGCTCTTGACTGACATCGGGGTCGTGTTGTGTGGAAACGACGATGGTCTGTATGCGTTGCGGACGGTTGTTGTCGTCGTACTCAAGCGTTACTTGCGACTTAGCATCAGGGCGAAGGTACTTCATCTGTTTGCCTTCTTTGCGAATCTTGGCAAGAGTGAAGACGATGGTATGTGCAAGGTCAAGCGTAAGAGGCATATAGTTGTCGGTCTCGTTGGTGGCATAGCCGAACATCATACCTTGGTCGCCGGCACCCTGTTCAAGTTTGTCGCCACGACTGACACCTTGGTTGATGTCAGACGACTGCTCGTGAAGGGCTGTGAGAATGCCACAACTCTCGGCTTCGAACTTGTATGCACTCTTAGTATAACCAATCTGCTCAATGGTACGGCGGGCTACTAAAGGTATATCGATATAAGTGTTGGCATTGACTTCACCGGCTATAACGACTTGACCTGTTGTAACTAAGGTCTCGCATGCGACATGTGAGTTCTCGTCAAGGGCAAGAAAATTATCGAGTACGGCATCCGAAATCTGATCTGCTATTTTATCTGGATGCCCTTCTGAAACTGATTCTGATGTGAAAAGATACATAGGGTGATATTATTTAATTATTCAAAAATTCAAAAATTCAAAGATTCAAAGATTCAGAAATTCAAAGATTCAAAAATTCAAAGATTCAAGATCCTGAAACAAGTTCAGGATGAGGGCTTCGCATCGGCAAGCCGTGCAGGATGAGGGCGTATCCTCACCCTGACGTAGGTCAGGGTCTAAAACTATGAGATGCCGGCATTATTATTTATAGATTCCGCAACAAGTGCGGAATGAGGCTTACGCACACAATAATATAGATATCCTC
>JAFVAX010000007.1 GCA_017480285.1 Paludibacteraceae bacterium
AAGATTCTTGCAGCTTGCAAGGCTACAGTAGGCGTTGTTGGCAACTCTGACCACGCTCTCGAAAAATCAGGTAAAGCAGGACGTAACCGCTGGTTAGGTCGTCGCCCACGCGTTCGCGGTGTGGCTATGAACCCGGTAGATCACCCGATGGGTGGTGGTGAAGGTCGTGCTTCTGGTGGACACCCACGCTCTCGTAAGGGCTTACTCGCTAAAGGTTATAAGACTCGTACTCCTAAGAAACAGTCGAACCAATACATTATTGAACGCAGAAAGAAATAACCTTAAAAACAAGAAGCAATTATGAGTCGCTCACTAAAAAAAGGTCCATTCATCAACCTTAAACTCGAGAAGAAAATTTTGGATATGAACGAGTCCGGAAAGAAAAGCGTTGTAAAGACTTGGTCGCGCGCTTCGATGATCTCTCCTGATTTCGTAGGTCATACCATCGCAGTCCACAATGGTAATAAATTCATCCCTGTGTATGTAACGGAAAACATGGTAGGTCATAAACTTGGCGAATTCGCTCCGACCCGTACCTTCCGCGGACACTCGGGCAACCGTTAAACCATTGTTAATTTGTTAAACCATATTTAATCAGTAAAAACAATGGGTGCAAGAAAAAGAAATACAGCAGAAGCGCATAAGGAGGAAAACAAGACTCTTTATTTCGCCAAACTGAATAATGTACCGACTTCGCCGCGTAAGATGCGTCTTGTATGCGATATGATTCGCGGTATGGAAGTCAACCGTGCTCTCGGTGCGCTCCACTTCTCAAAGAAAGAAGCCGCCCGTGGCGTGGAGAAACTGCTTAAATCAGCCATTTCCAACTGGGAACAAAAAACCGGTAAAAAAGCTGATGAAGAAACTCTATATGTAACAAAAATCTATGTTGACGGCGGCATGATGCTCAAACGCCTGCAGACCGCTCCTCAAGGTCGCGGCTACCGCATCCGCAAACGCTCCAACCATGTAACGATTTTTGTTGATACTAAAGAAAATAACGAACCTCAAGATTAAGACTACAATGGGACAGAAAATCAATCCAATTAGCAACCGCCTCGGTATAATCCGCGGTTGGGACTCCAACTGGTTCGGCGGTAAAAATTATGGTGATACTATCCTTGAAGACAGCAAGATACGCAAGTATCTCAATGTTCGTCTGTCTGAGGCAAGTATTTCCCGTATCGTCATTGAACGTACTCTCAAACTTGTAACTATTACTGTCTGCACTGCTCGCCCCGGTTATATCATCGGAAAGGGTGGACAAGAAGTTGACAAACTGAAGGAGGAACTCAAGAAAATCACTGACAAAGATGTTCAAATCAACATCTTTGAGGTTAAACGCCCAGAACTTGACGCTACTATCGTTGCTACCAAAATTGCCCGCCAACTTGAGGGCAAAGTGGCTTACCGTCGCGCCGTTAAGCAAGCTATTGCTTCAACAATGCGTATGGGTGCCGAGGGTATCAAGATCCAAGTATCAGGCCGTCTGAACGGTGCCGAAATGGCTCGTAAGGAAATGTATAAAGAAGGGCGTACTCCTCTACACACACTCCGTGCTGATATCGACTACTGCCACGTAGGTGCCATCACTAAGGTGGGACTTATCGGCGTAAAGGTCTGGATTTGTCGCGGAGAAGTCTATGGAAAAGCCGATCTCGCTCCACAATTCGGTGGCAAGCAGGAAAATCAAGGTCGTCCGCAAGGACGCGGTGAACGCCGTGACGGTGAACGCCGTGGATTCCGTAGAAACAATAAATAATTGTTTAACCGATTAGCAGAATGTAATTATGTTACAACCGAAAAAAACTAAATTCCGCCGTTCTCAAAAAGGCCGTATCAAAGGCAATGCCCAACGCGGCCATGAATTGGCATTCGGCTCGTTTGGAATAAAGAGCCTCGGGACAATCTGGCTTACCGGACGACAAATCGAAGCGGCCCGTGTTGCCGTTACCCGTTATATGCAACGTCAAGGACAAGTTTGGATACGCGTCTTCCCTGACAAACCTATTACCAAGAAACCTCTCGATGTTCGTATGGGTAAAGGTAAAGGTGCGCCGGAAGGCTTCGTCGTTCCGCTCGAGCCGGGGCGTATCATCATTGAAATTGATGGTGTACCCTTCGAAACAGCTAAAGAGGCTTTGCGTCTTGCTGCGCAAAAACTGCCTATCACAACTAAATTCGTGGTTCGTCACGACTATGATCCAACTCAAAACATCTAAACGCAATGAAAAATCGAGAAATCCAAGAATTAACCGATGTTGAGTTGCAGGAACGTCTGCAGGTGGCACAAGAAGAACTCGTGCGCATGAAACTCAACCATAGTATTTCGCCGCTTGACAACCCGTTGCGTCTGAGAGATCAACGCCGTTCAATAGCTCGTATGCTTACTGAACAGCGCAAGCGCGAACTTAACAAGTAAAAAACCTTTGAAGACAATGGAAACAAGAAATCTTCGTAAAGAGCGTGTTGGGGTAGTTACAAGCGACAAGATGGACAAAACCATCACCGTGGCTGTAAAATGGAAAGAGAAACACCCCATCTACGGCAAATTTGTAAACAAAACGAAAAAGTTCCATGTGCACGACGAGAATAACGATTGCCACATCGGCGATACCGTTCGCATTATGGAAACACGTCCTACCAGCAAAACAAAACGCTGGCGTCTAACTCAAATCATCGAAAGGGCTAAGTAATATGATACAACAAGAATCAAGACTTATTGTAGCGGACAACTCAGGTGCCAAGGAAGCACTGTGCATCCGCGTTTTGGGTGGAACCAAAAAGCGTTACGCATCCCTCGGTGACACTATCGTAGTAGCCGTTAAAGGCGTTATCCCTTCTTCTGAAATGAAAGACGGTACCGTTTCACGCGCTATCGTTGTTCGCTTAAAGAAAGAAGTACGCCGTGCAGATGGCAGTTATATCCGCTTCGACGACAACGCTTGCGTGCTTATCAACAACGCCGGCGAACTTCGCGGAAGCCGTATATTTGGTCCGGTTGCCCGTGAATTGCGTGCAACTAATATGAAAATCATTTCACTCGCACCAGAAGTGCTTTAATCACTTAAATTTTTTACAGTAATGGCAAAATTACATATCAAAAAAGGTGATACCGTCTTCGTTAATGCGGGCGCGAGTAAAGGTAAAACAGGTCGCGTACTGGAAGTGCTTGTTGACAAACAACGCGCTATCGTCGAAGGCGTGAATATGGTATCAAAGGCTGAAAAGCCCAATGCAAAGAACCCTCAAGGGGGTATAGTTAAAAAAGAAGCACCCGTACATATCTCTAACCTTAATGTTGTTGAGAATGGTCGTCCGGTTCGCGTCGGTCGTGTTCGCAACGCTGAAGGCAAGCTTGTACGCGTGTCTAAAAAGACAGGAAAGGAGATTTAACGATGAATACAGCAAGTTTGAAACAGGACTACAAGGAGCGTATCGTTCCTATCCTGATGAAGGAATTTGGTTATACCACCGTTATGCAGTGCCCAAAACTGCAGAAAATCGTCCTTAACCAAGGTCTCGGTGAAGCAGTTGCTGACAAGAAAATCATTGATGTTGCTCAACAAGAGCTTACAACGATTACCGGTCAGAAAGCTGTTGCAACACTTTCGAAGAAGGATATATCAAACTTCAAGGTTCGTAAGAAAATGCCTATCGGCGTGCGCGTAACCCTCCGCGGCGAGCGTATGTACGAGTTCCTTGAGCGTTTGGTTCGCGTGGCTCTGCCCCGTATCCGCGACTTCAAAGGTATTGAAAATAAAATGGACGGTCGTGGTAATTATACTCTCGGTATTACCGAACAGATTATTTTCCCCGAAATTAACATTGATAACATTACCAAACTGCTTGGTATGAACATCACTTTCGTTACATCAGCCAACACTGATGAGGAAGGTTTTGCTCTGCTTCGTGAATTTGGTTTACCATTCAAAAAGTAATCGCTATGGCAAAAGAAAGTATGATCGCTCGCGATGTTAAACGCGCTCGTATGTGCCAGAAGTATGCAGCTAAACGCGCCCAACTCCTCAAAGACGGCGACTATGACGCTCTGCAGAACCTGCCACGCAATGCATCGCCTGTAAGATTGCACAACCGTTGCAAAATTACCGGACGTCCGAAAGGTTATATGCGCCAATTCGGTCTCTCTCGTATCCAATTCCGCGAGATGGCTTCAAAAGGTCTTATACCGGGCGTAAAGAAAGCAAGTTGGTAAAAACATGTATCCTATCCTTTTCCGCTCGGCGGAAGAGGGTAGGTTAGTTACACTTAAAAAAAAGTCAGTCACATTGAGGTGGCGACTAAACATAATTTATTAAATATTGTCCCGACAGGCGGGATTAATTTAAAACTATGACAGATCCAATCGCAGATTATCTGACGAGATTGCGCAACGCTATCAAAGCAGGACACCGTGTAGTTGAAGTACCTGCAAGCAATCTCAAAAAGGAACTGACAAGGATACTCTTCGAGCAAGGGTATATCCTTTCGTACAAGTTCGTAGAAGACGGTCCGCAAGGTACTATCAAAATCGCTTTGAAGTACGACCCGCAGACCAAAGTTAATGCTATCAAATCGCTCCAGCGCGTATCAACCCCGGGTTTGCGTCGCTATGTAGGCTACCGCGAGATGCCGCGCGTTCTTAACGGACTCGGTATCGCCGTGCTTTCTACAAGTAAGGGAGTGATGACCAACAAACAGGCTCTCCAAGAGAAACTTGGTGGTGAAGTAATTTGTTACATCTATTAAAAAAAGGAGGAAAAGTTATGTCACGAATTGGTAAATTACCTATCGCTGTTCCTGCCGGTGTAACAGTTACAGTAAAAGATAATGTTGTTACAGTGAAAGGTCCTAAGGGCGAACTGACCCAAACATTGGACCCCGAAATCAAAGTAACACTCGAAGACGGTCATCTCAGTGTAAGTCGTCCGAACGACGAAAAAGAGATGCGCTCAAAACATGGTCTTTATCGTGCTCTTCTGCACAACATGGTTGTTGGTGTATCGGAAGGCTATAAGAAAGTTCTTGAACTTGTAGGTGTCGGTTACCGTGTTGAAGCACAAGGTCAGATACTCAACTTCTCGCTCGGTTATACTCACCCCATCTATCTGCAACTTCCTAAAGAAGTGAAAGTTGAGACAAAGAGTGAGCGTAATCAGAACCCTCTTGTTATGCTCGAATGTGCAGACAAACAGTTGCTTGGTCAGATTTGCGCCAAGATACGCAGTTTCCGTAAACCTGAGCCTTACAAGGGTAAAGGTATTAAGTTCCAAGGCGAAGTTCTCCGTCGCAAGGCTGGTAAGACCGCCGGTAAATAACGCTTAAACGCTTACGATTATGAATCAGAAAATAAAAAGAAGAATACGCATCAAAGCACATATCCGCACACGCGTTGCAGGTACTGCTGAGCGTCCGCGTTTGAGCGTTTTCCGCTCTAATGCGCAAATTTACGCTCAAGTTATCGACGACAGAAAAGGCGTTACTCTCGCTTCAGCTTCGTCGCTTTCAATCAAAGACAAAATTACTAAGACCGAGAAAGCCGCTCAAGTAGGTAAGGCTATCGCCGTTGCCGCTAAAGAGGCCGGGGTAGAACAAGTCGTTTTCGACCGTAACGGCTACCTCTATCATGGTCGTGTTAAACAACTGGCTGATGCAGCACGCGAAGCCGGACTCAAATTCTAATTACACTATGGCAACAATACTAAATCGTGTTAAAACAACTAACGATCTGGAACTGAAGGATCGTTTGGTAGCAGTTAACCGTGTTACGAAAGTAACCAAAGGTGGACGTACCTTTACTTTCGCTGCCATCGTAGTGGTTGGCGATGAAAACGGTATCATCGGTTGGGGACTCGGTAAAGCGGGAGAAGTAACAGCAGCAATCCAGAAAGGAACTGACGCTGCAAAGAAAAACCTTATCAAAGTGCCTGTTTTGAAAGGTACTATCCCTCACGAGCAATACGCAAAGTTCGGCGGTGCACAAGTATATCTGCAACCGGCATCTCAAGTTACCGGTGTGAAGGCAGGTGGTGCTATGCGTGCCGTGCTTGAGTCTGTAGGCGTGAAGGACGTGCTTGCAAAAGCTAAAGGTTCGTCTAACCCTCACAACCTCGTTAAAGCTACTATCAAGGCTCTCGCAGAACTGCGCGACGCTAACACTGTGGCTCACCAAAGAGGCGTACAATTAAGTAAAGTGTTCAACGGCTAATAAATCGTACTGAAATGGCAACAATAAAAATTCAACAAGTTCGCAGTATTATCGACTGCCCTAAAGTCCAGAAAGAAACGATGGCAGCTCTTGGTTTGCGCAAAATGAACCAAGTGGTTGAACACGAAGCCACACCCTCTATATTGGGTATGGTGGACAAAGTTAAACACCTCGTTAAAGTAATTAACTAAATCAACGCTAATAAGTATGGAATTACATAATCTTAAACCGGCGGAAGGTTCTGTTAAGACCCGCAAACGCATCGGTCGTGGTGCAGGCTCAGGCTTGGGTGGCACATCCACACGCGGTCATAAGGGTGCTAAATCACGCTCAGGCTACAGCAAGAAAATCGGTTTTGAAGGCGGTCAGATGCCTATGCAACGCCGTCTGCCGAAAGGTGGCTTCAAAAATATCAACCGTGTTGAGTACAAGGCTATCAACCTCTCGGTACTTCAAGCACTTGCTGAAGCTAAGAATCTTGAGAAAATTGGTCTTACAGAACTTCATGAGGCAGGTCTCATCTCAAAATCCGCTCTTGTTAAAATCCTTGCATCTGGCGAACTGAAAGCCAAACTGACAGTTGAGGCTAATGCATTCTCGAAAGCTGCCGTTGCAGCTATTGAGGCAGCCGGTGGGCAAGCAGTAACACTTTAATAAAAATGAAGAAATTTTTTCAAACAATCAGCAATATCTGGAAGATTGAGGATCTCCGAATTCGTATAGGCATAACATTCCTGTTCGTGCTTATCTATCGTTTCGGTTCGTTTGTTGTGCTTCCGGGTATCAACCCCGATGCCCTCACCGCATTGCATGCGCAAACGGCTGGCGGTCTGATGGCATTGCTTGATATGTTCTCCGGTGGTGCATTCTCCAACGCATCCATTTTTGCGCTTGGTATAATGCCCTACATCTCGGCTTCTATCATAGTTCAACTTTTGGGTATGGCAATACCATACTTCCAGAAGTTGCAGAAGGAAGGCGAGAGCGGACGAAATAAACTCAACCAGATAACCCGTTATCTGACGGTTGCAATCCTGCTTTTCCAAGGTCCTTCGTATCTTGCTAACTTGCAAGTACAGATGGCTCAGGCAGGACAGATGATTTCGCTCGGTTTTAACTCGTTTACTATCGTTTCGACAATCATCCTCTGCGCCGGCTCAATGTTCGTTATGTGGCTTGGTGAGCGTATTACTGACAAGGGTATCGGCAACGGTATCAGTTTCATCATTATGATTGGTATCATCGCCCGCCTTCCCGAAGCGCTTATTCAAGAGTTTATGTCGCGTTTGAACGATGCCGGTGGTGGTCTGGTGCTGTTCTTGGCAGAGATAGTAGTTTTGATTCTCGTTTTTGCCGCTGCTATAGCACTTGTTCAAGCTACCCGCAACATTCCCGTTCAATATGCTAAACGCATGGTTGGAAACCGCCAATACGGAGGTATGCGCCAGTATATACCACTCAAAGTTAATGCTGCCAATGTGATGCCTATTATCTTTGCACAGGCTATCATGTTTATCCCTGTTGCAATAATCGGTTTCACCTCTGACGGTGGCAACTGGTTTACCCGCAACTTTACGGATAACAACACTTTCTGGTATAACTTGGTATTTGCTCTTCTTATCATTGTATTTACTTATTTCTACACCGCTATCATTATCAACCCCCAACAGATGGCAGAGTACTTGAAACGCGACAACGGTTTCATCCCCGGTGTTAAACCCGGCAAGAAAACCGCTGACTATATTGACTCAGTAATGTCGCGTATAACACTGCCCGGCTCCATTTTCTTGGCTATCGTTGCCATACTGCCTGCTTTTGCTCGCCTGTTTGGTGTAAGTCAAGGATTTGCACAGTTCTTTGGTGGAACCTCACTTCTTATCTTGGTAGGTGTTATTCTTGACACTCTGCAACAGATTGAAGGACATTTGAAGATGCGCCACTACGACGGCTTCTTTGATAACGGTATGAAAATAAAAGGCAGATACGGTGCTTCTGCTTATTAAGTCTTATGGTTTTTCTTAAAACAGAAGAAGAAATAGAACTCTTAAGAGAGAGTAACAGAATCTTGGGAATGACCTTGGCAGAAGTTGCCAAGGCCATTCGCCCGGGAGTAACAACCAAACAATTGGACAAGATTGCCCACGACTTTATTCTTGACAATGGTGCCATACCGAGCTGTCTTGGTTACGAAGGTTTTCCTGCCACACTCTGCACTTCAGTCAACGAACAGATTGTTCACGGTATCCCTTCCGATAAGGTTGTACTTAAAGACGGTGATATCATAACAATTGACACTTGCGTTCTGAAAAACGGTTTCCATGGCGACTCTGCCTACACTTTCCCTGTTGGCGAGGTGTCTCAGGAAGTGATGCGACTTCTTCGCACTACCAAACAATGCCTCTATAACGGAATAGAGCAGGCTATTGTGGGAAAACGCTTGGGTGATGTAAGTTTTGCCATACAGAGCAATGCCGAGAAAGCAGGTTTCTCCGTTGTACGCGACTTTGTCGGGCACGGTATAGGTCGCGAGATGCACGAGAGTCCCGAGGTGCCCAACTATGGCAGACGCGGAAACGGTATTGTTCTTAAAAGAGGTATGGTTATTGCCATTGAGCCGATGATTGCTCTTGGCAAGAACAATGTCATTTTTGAGGAAGATGGTTGGTCGAATCATACGGCTGATCGCAAACCCGCTGCTCACTACGAACTATCTGTGGCAATAAACAAAGGTAAGGCCGATGTGCTTTCAACTTTTGAATACATCAAAGAAGTACTTGGCGACAGGTATATTTAGTGTTTTCTGTTACTCTAAAATGCTAATTGTGAAATAATTTGCGTCAAAATTTGCTATTTTGAAATAAAATTTGTATATTTGCATACTTTTTTGCAGTTTTTGCATTTTAACTAAGAATTTTTATATTTTCGTAATATGTCGAAACAATCATCCATAGAGCAAGACGGTGTTATCACAGAGGCTTTGTCCAATGCGATGTTTCATGTTCAGCTGGAGAATGGTCATGTAATAACCGCCCATATCTCCGGCAAGATGCGTATGCATTATATAAAGATACTGCCCGGCGACAAGGTCAAGGTGGAGATGACTCCTTATGACCTTACCAAGGGGCGCATATCTTTCAGATACAAATAATCCTTAAAATCTCACTTCAATGAAAGTAAGAGCATCTGTAAAAAAGCGCAACGAGGACTGCAAGATAGTTCGTCGTAAAGGTCGCTTGTATGTTATTAACAAAAAAAATCCAAAGTTCAAACAGCGTCAAGGATAGTTGTTTGGGCTTGTAATTAGTTATTTATCCTTAAAGTTTTTAATCAATTATGGCTATAAGAATTGTTGGTGTAGATTTACCCCAGAACAAAATCGGGGAGGTCGGTTTGACTTACATCTACGGAATAGGTCGTAGCAGTGCGCGCAAGATCTTGGCAGAGGCAGGCGTTGACCCAAGTCTCAAAGTTCAAGACTGGACAGACGACCAAGCAGCTAAAATCCGTGAGGTCATCGGTAAGAACTATCGTGTAGAAGGTGACCTTCGTTCGGAAACACAATTGAACATCAAGCGCTTGATGGACATTGGTTGTTATCGTGGTGTTCGCCACCGTCTGGGACTGCCCGTCCGCGGTCAAAGTACCAAAAACAACGCCCGTACTCGCAAGGGTCGTAAGAAAACGGTTGCAAACAAGAAAAAGGCAACTAAGTAATTAACAACCAAAACATCAAAGAATCATGGCAAAGAAAACAGTTGCAGCCAAGAAGCGTGTCGTAAAGATTGACGGCGTTGGACAATTGCATGTTCAATCTTCTTTCAACAATGTTATTGTTACTTTCGCAAATGGTGCAGGTCAAGTTATCTCTTGGTCTTCAGCAGGAAAGATGGGCTTCCGTGGCTCTAAAAAGAATACTCCCTACGCTGCACAGATGGCAGCGCAAGACTCAGCTAAAGTGGCGTATGATTTGGGCCTTAGAAAAGTAAAGGCTTATGTCAAAGGTCCCGGTAATGGTCGCGAATCGGCTATTCGTGCTTGTGTAGCAGCCGGTATAGAGGTGGCAGAGATAGTTGATGTTACTCCACTTCCACACAACGGTTGCCGTCCTCCAAAACGCCGTCGCGTATAATAAACAATTTAAAATTAACCATTAAACTAAAAGATTATGGCAAGATATATCGGACCCAAATCTCGTATTGCCCGCCGCTTTGGAGAACCTATCTTTGGTCCGGACAAGGCTCTTCAAAAACGCAACTATGCTCCCGGACAACACGGTGTGAACCACCGCGGTAAAAAGTCGGAGTACGGCGTTCAGTTGGCTGAAAAACAAAAGGCAAAATATACATACGGTGTTCTTGAGCGTCAGTTCCGCCTGCTTTTCGCACAGGCATCTCGCTCGAAAGGTATTACCGGTGAGATACTTCTCCAACTTCTTGAGACTCGCTTGGACAACATCGTTTATCGTCTTGGAATAGCTCCTACTCGTGCAGCTGCCCGTCAGCTCGTTTCACACCGTCATATAACAGTTGACGGCAAAGTAGTGAACATACCATCTTATCAGGTTAAACCCGGTCAGATAGTAGCAGTTCGTGAAAAGAGCAAATCACTTGAAGTTATTGCAAACTCGCTTCAAGGTTTCAACCACCAGAAATATCCGTGGTTGGAATGGGATCAGAACCTGCTCGCAGGCAAACTCTTGAATATCCCTGTAAGAGAGGATATTCCCGAAAACATTAAAGAACAACTCATAGTTGAATTGTATTCTAAATAAAAAATAAATTCATGGCAATATTAGATTTTCAAAAACCCGACAAAGTGGTAATGCTTGAATCGAACGAGACAAAAGGTTTATTCGAATTTCGTCCGCTCGAACCGGGTTATGGCATTACCATCGGAAACGCGCTCCGCAGAATTCTTATCTCTTCACTTGAGGGATATGCTATCTGTTCTATCAAAATCAGTGGTATTGAACATGAATTTGCAACCATTCCCGGAGTAATTGATGATGTAACAAATATCATTCTTAATCTCAAGCAGGTGCGCTTCCGTCGCAAGGAAGACCACGATGCCGATCAGGAAGTGTTTACCGTCAAGGTTAATGGCGGAAAGACACAACTGCTTGCCGGAGATTTCAACGAGGTGCTTCAAAACTTCGAGGTTTTGAACACAAATCTCGTTATTGCCGAGCTTGACAAGTCTGCAAAGTTTGAGATGGAGATTCATATTAACAAGGGACGCGGCTATGTGCCGGCTGATGAGAACCGCACTCCAAATGATGCAATAGGTGTTATACCAGTAGATAGTATATATACCCCTATCCGCAATGTGCGCTATTCAATCGACCAATACCGCGTTGAGCAACGCACCGACTTTGAGAAACTCACCATCGAGATTCTTACCGACGGTTCTATATCTCCAAAAGACGCCCTTACAGAGGCTGCTAAAATTTTGATTTTCCACTTTATGCTCTTCTCCGATGAGCGTATCATAGAGGAGGAAATCAAGGTTGAGCCTATTAAGGATGTTGATGAGGAATACAACCGTATGCGTCAGTTGCTCTCAACCCGCTTGTCAGATATGGATTTGTCGGTTCGTGCTCTCAACTGCTTGAAAGCCGCTGAGGTTGATACGCTCGGACAACTCGTTAAGTTCCACCGCAACGATCTTTTGAAGTTCCGTAACTTCGGTAAGAAGTCGCTCACCGAACTCGACGACCTCTTGGAACATCACCACCTTACTTTCGGTATGGATGTTGCTCGTTATTTCAACAACAATAATTTGAGCGACTGATTGTAGAATCAATAGTAAAAAATTATCACAATGAGACATAATAAAAAATTCAATCATCTTGGTCGTAAGGCTGCTCACCGCAATGCGATGTTGAGTAATATGGCTTGTTCACTTATTATGCATAAGCATATCAGTACGACCACCGCAAAGGCTAAGGCGTTGCGTGTTTATATTGAGCCGCTACTGACCAAAGCCAAAGAAGACACTATGGCTAACCGCCGTTTGGTGTTCTCTGAACTGAAACAGAAAGAAGCTGTTACCGAGTTGTTCAAGAATGTAGCAGAGAAGATTGCTAACCGTCCGGGTGGTTATACTCGTATCCTCCGCACCGGTTTCCGTCTTGGAGATGCTGCCGAGATGTGCATCATAGAGCTTGTTGACTACAACGAGAACATGCTCAAAGAGGCTAAGGCTACTCAAAAGAAATCGACTCGTCGTAGCCGTAAAGCTAAAGCTGACGCTCCCAAAGCCGAAGAGGCAGAAGCCCCTAAGGCTGAAGAAGCAAAAGCAGAATAATAAGTTTATTCTTAATACAAAGCAAGCAAACACCTTGATTTCATGTCAGGGTGTTTGTTTTTTGTATTATATGTACGATTTTTTTGAAAAATTTGTCTATTTCACTTATTTTTATTATATTTGCAACTAATTGTTATGTTTTTTAGATATTTCTAAAAAAATGTATATAAAATCATAACATTGGTATATATTTTGGGGATTATCTGCTGTAATTAAACGAACATTTAATTACAGCAGTTTTTTTATCTCATCATCTTATATTTCGACCTTAATGCAACGCAATTTTTGTGTTCAAACAACCTATAATAATCACTTAAATTGCGTCTTTTTTCTCATCGTATATCTTTGTAAAACAATCATTTACTTTACAATCTTATTATTTCGGATTTCTATAACTGTTTTTTTAGCTAACGTAAGCCTAAAAATTACAAAATAAACATTATTTTTTTACAGCGCACCCATACTGCTGTAATTAAATGTTGGTTTATTTGCGTCAGGTGATTTTTAGGGTGTGATACTGCGCTGATTTTCATAGAGTTGGCGATTTTGCTATACCTACTGTATGATAGTTAAAACCTGCTGTAAATAAATGTGAGAGTTGCTGTAACTGCGGTAAATAAATACCTTTAATTGCGGTAAATAATTGTTATTTGAAAATGCTGTTTGAGTAGAAAAAAGTGGTGGTATCAGGTGCAAAATTTCTCACATACATATACACTTTCACACTTCCATCTCCTACTGCCACTTTTTTTCTTCTCAAAATTTGGAATTTAGGTGAACCTCACCCTGACGGAGGTCAGGGTCTCAAAGAGTGAGATCCTGAAACAAGTTCAGGATGAGGCTACGCATCGGCAAGTCGTGCAGGATGAGGTGTTCCCTCATTCTGACGCAGGTCAGAATCTCAAAGAGTGAGATCCTGAAACAAGTTCAGGATGAGGCTACGCATCGGCAAGCCGTGCAGGATGAGGCTACGCATCGGCAAGCCGTGCAGGATGAGGACATCGTAAACGAGCAGGATGAGGACGCACCTCATTCCAACGAAGATTGATTGATGAAACGAATTTTATTTGTTATATTATTGTTGATTGTGTTTGTTTCTGCAAGTGTTGCACAGACTGCAAGCTTCTCACAAACAGAGCCTGATCGTATGGCTGACGATTTTATAAGCGTCAGTCTTGTGGTGGCAGAGCGCGGGGAAGTGTTATATACCATTCTTGGGCATGCCTGTCTGCGTCTTCGCTGTCCGTACTATGACCTTGATTATATGTATAGTTATGAAAGCGAACAAGTACGGGGTAGGGTTGTGCGTTTCTTGCTTAACGACTTAAAGATGGGTATGTATTATATCTCGCCTGAAGAGTACTTAGATGATAATCGTCTGGAAGGGCGCGGAGTTGTAGAGTATAAACTCAATCTGCCTGCCGAAGTGGAAACGGAACTGTGGCGAGTTCTTGACGAAAGAGTTAATGAAGGCAAAAACCTTGAGTACGATTACATTAAAAGAGGTTGCACTATTTCGATAGTTGAAAATTTGGACAAGGCTGTTGCTTCAGCTAATAAGTTTTACGATAAGCCGGTGTATAAACTTCTGTATCCACAATGGGACGAAGGTTTTGATCGCACACTGCGCGAGTTTGTGTATGACAACTCCCCTGAAGGCTGGCAACGCTTTTTTGGTATGACCTTGGTAGGCGGACAAGTTGATAACCCTGACCTTAGAAAAAAGGATAAACTGATTATTCCAAGCGACCTTGTGAGGGTTTGGAAACAGACAAATATAAATGACATTCCAATAATAACCGAGGAAGCGACAGTGCTGCAACCATTGCAACATAAGTATAATGGTGAGACATTCACTCCTTTGCATGCATCGCTCGTCGTGCTGTTGTTGGCACTGATAAGTTTGTTTTGGCAAAAGCCGTATATTGATTGGTGTGTACTTGCCTTGCAGACTGTTTTGGGTTGTTTGATGCTGTGGTTGCTTGTGATGCCACTTGCCGGTTCGGAATGGAGCTGGCTTATCGTGCCTTTTAATCCGTTGCTTGCTATATGTTGGAAATGGAGAGAGAAATGGGCTTTGTGGTATGCCGTTGTGGTGGCTCTTTGGGCAGTGGCGATGATGCTTGCACCACACCGTTTGGTGGAGTATGCTCATTTGGTGCTTGCACTGTCGATGGCAGTAGTCTGCCTGAAACAGAGTAATCGGATTATGAAGATTATTCGGAGTAATCAGAGTATTCAGAATGATCAGAATAATCTGAAAAAAATTAGATAATAATAAAAATCATATAAATTATGAAACTGAAATCTTTACGCTTTTTTGCGTTATTAGCAATTTTATTTGTTTGGGTAAGTTCTGCCCTTGCCGGAACGGCTTATTCCGATGGCCGTGCATATCTGCGTCAGGGTTCGCCTACGAATGCAGGTAAGGTGTATGTCAGTACAAATGGATCTACACCTGCGGCAAGTGCTTATAAGGTTTGTAATACTGTTCAGACAAGCGAGACAACGACGCCGTCTGCTTCGGCTCAGGTGAAGGGAGAGAAAACAAAAACCACTTACCATTTCTGGGCACAAGCCAATGCGGGATATAAGTTCATCGGCTGGTATAGCTCCACCGGTGCACTGCAAGGCTCAGGCGCAGAACATATCAGTGCATCCGTTACTTCGGGTACAGCAGGCAGTAGCGACACGCACGCCTACCTTGACATGCATGCGGCGTTCATCAAAATCATACAGATGAGTTTTATAGTGCCAACCAATGGTTCGTTTGAGATTTCTCATAATGGTGATGCAGTGTCTAACTATGCATCTATTACTGTAGATGGTAAAGTGGTACTCACCGCTCATCCCGATGATGGCTACAAACTGAAGGGTTGGTACACCACTACTAACGGTGGTGCCACGAAAAGTTATTTCGCTTTTGGCAACACTTGTGAGCCTAACTTCACATCGAATGTTACTATCGGTGCTGACTTTACGCCTGACGATGGTAAGGCAACCTTCTATAATGCTACGTCGAAGAAGATATATAGCGACCTTAATACTGCCAATAATGAGGCATCGTCAGGTCATGTGTTGGTTGTAGTGAGCGATGGTATTTTAGGTGCAGGTACATATACTATTAAATCGGGTGTAACGTTGCTTATACCGCATAACGAGTCTTTCAAACTGATGACTATACCTGAGGTTAAGCACTATACCTCTGCCGGTGCTGCTCCTAAATTGTCGGCCTTCCGTCGGTTTGCATTAGCCTCGGATGCTATAATCAATTGTTCAGGAAATATATGTATTGGTGGTCAGCAGACTGCCGTGAACGGAGGTAATCCTACTTCGTTAGTTTGCGGTCCTGTTGGTGTGTTGGACTTGTCGCAAGGCGGAACAATAAATATGAAAAGTGGCAGTAAACTGTATGCTTGGGGCTTTGTGAAGGGTCAGGATATGGAGCAGGGCAACAACACCGATGCTTCGGGCGTTGGTGTTATCAATGCTGCGTCAGGCGCTACTGTTTGGGAGGACTTCCAATGCGGCGAATGGCGCGGCGGTACGGCTTCTTCTACAATATATAGCAACAAAGGTAGTTGGAGATTCTTCCCCTTCCAAAGCTATACCATACAGAATGTCGAAGCTCCCGTTAACTATGCCTATGGCTCTAAACTCCAATGCCACTGGGCTATATTCGGTAACGGCTCTACATTCACCGTTACCTTCCCCTTAGTGGCAAAAAATACCGACTCATCTCTCTTCAAATTGGCGTCAGGTGGTACCCTCCGCAAGTGGTACGACCCTACCACCGACCGCGTATGCTATGAGTTGGGCGGTGGCGCTTCAGTCGATGCTCTTAACCTCAATGTATTAGGCGAATCTGTTTCATCTGCTGACTACAACCTGCCTATACCGGCGAATATGCATATCATCCTGAAAAGTGGCAATACTTTGACCATAAGCAAACCGATGACGGCACATGCAGGTGCGGTGGTGGAAGTGAAATCCGGCGCAACACTGAATATCAATGCGAAAGTATATATGTATGATGCGGACGACTGGGATACTTACTGTATGTACGCATATTACTACCGCACCTACAAAAACCTCACTTCGCATTACGACCGCGGTACCGGTACTTCGAAGACCAATCTGGAAGATGCCACGCTGATAGTGGACGGTACGGTAAACATAGCCAATCAATGTCTCTATACCACGGCTCATGGCGCAAGCATTATCGGTAATGGCGGCGGCACACTCAAATACGGCACTCTGCGCACCAATACCACCATGACGCAGTGTAAAACATTGAGCGACGCTGTGTCGGTCAACATCCGCTCGGCTAACATGCACAACGAGAACGGCACCTACACCCGTGCTGCCGCTTCCACTACCTACAAGAACGTCAACGGCCGTTGGTTCACCAATGCTGCAAGCACGGCGAAAGCCAACCATACCTACGACTTCACATATATCTCGTCGGGCGACGTATATGGCTCAGCTGGCTCCACCAAGACCGTCAGCGCTGTATATTCCAAAGACAAGACCGGACTCGAGCTGAGCGACAAATGGGCTAACGTCAAAGCCGGCACCTGCGACGACTGGTGGGATGGAATAGACGATGCTCATCTGTATAACTGGACGCTCAACAACGCTTGGCATCAGTATATCAAGACCGGCACTACCGCAGGAAGCGAAGGGGAAGACCCGATAGAAAGCTATGCCGGCTCTGACGGAAAGATTTACAACAAGCAGGGGTGCGACATTGCGCCCGAAGGAACCATCGATGCCAACTGTCTCTATACAATAGGCGGCGTGAAGAAAGCGCTTGTGAACGGCAGTTTCATAGCGGTAGTGAAGAACACCGAGGACGAAGCATACCATAAGTCGGACGCCGCCACTACGTATTATATCTGTTTCGACGGCTGCGTATGGCATCCGGCAACCAAGGTCTCGGGCAAAGAGAAAGCCTATACCGTGGATGGCACGGTGTATATATGGTACAGCGGCGACTGGCTTGCCGTGCAGAACGATGCTACCGTCGGGCTGTATTATTCGCTGAGCGGCACCAACGTCAAAATCTATTATGAGTATGTAAGCGGTGCATGGGCACTTGCCACTCCTGTGGCTGAAGTCGTTACCTCTGCCGGAATAGAACAAGTCTATGCACTTGAAACAGCAAAAACCAAAGCTAAAGCAGGCGGCACTAATGTAACAATCCGACTGCTCAAAGACCTGACCATCACCTCTGCTTTCACCTACGACGGCGCTAACAACTGCGGTCTTGACCTCAACGGACATACTCTCACCGGTAAGGTAACCAGTATGATTACCATCAATAACGCTTCGGCTACTTTCATCGTCAAAGACCAAAGCGGCGCCGGAACAGGTAAGATACTATCCAAGTTCTCGCGCAGCGACGATAAGGTGTACGGACTAAATGTAACTAAAGGTCATCTGATTATCAATAGCGGTACTGTACATGTGGAGAACACCCATGCTTCGCAAGGCGCTTGCGGCGTAGTTATCAAGACCGGACATAAATTCACCATGAACGGCGGTAAACTTGAAGTTAAATCAGTAGGAGTATCTTGGGGTGTAAATACCGAATCAACGACTACTTCTGTAGTAACTATCAATGGTGGAACGATAGAAACGACCTCAACATCCACCACTGTAGGTAATACTAATAGAGGTGCCAACGGCATACATAGCTTGGGAGGCACTATTAATGTCAACGCAGGTACACTCACTGCTACGGCTGATACACTTGCACAAGGAATTCGTTTGGAAGCAAATAGTACTCTTTCAGTCAATGCCGGTAACATTAGCAGCTCTGCAACAATTAATTCTGTCGGTGTTTATATCAAAACTTCCGGATCAATAGTCAACCTTAATGGAGGTAATATCGAAGCTACTGCAACAAGCAGCACGGCGTATGGTGTAATCTCCTATGGGCAAACAGATATCAATTCAGGAGAGATACAAGCGACTACTCCGAAAACTGCAACTGGTGTACTTAATAGGGGAAAAATGGTGATTAATTCTACCGGCACCATCAGTGCTACTGCATCAACGAAAAATGCGTATGGTATTGCCACCAACACAGCTGCCAGCACATTAGATGTAAAAAACGGCACTATAAATGCTACAACAGCAAGTAACGCACGCGGACTCAGTGGTACGAGTGGCACAACCACTATCAATGGCGGTGAGTTTATTGTGAAAGCCACAGGCTCGAGCAAAGCAGCCTATGGCATATATTTATATAAAACTAATCCTAAATGCACAGTCAATGGCGGCAAATTCAAGGTTACTGCCACAACTGCCTCTTATGCTTACATTGATCAGATTGAAGCCGATGGCGTGGCAACGCAGCTGTCTCTTGCCGGAGGCTATTACAGCAAAGAGCCTGATGCAAGTGCGGGATTAGGGACAGGTACTTGTATCGCTGCCGGCAAGTCGGTGAAGGACGTTGTTAGAGCAAAAGAGCAAGCCATCTACGATGCCGGATATGTAAAGAAAATTGCCGGTAATGAATATACCGTGACATGGATGAGCTTTAACGGTGCAACGACGCTTGCCACGACACAAGTAGAGAGTGGCAAAGTGCCGGTATGGACAGGCGAGCGTCCTGACTATAAAGATGCGACATCAGAACGCGAATGGATTGGCTGGGCGACAGGCACATGGAATCAAGGAACTCAATACGTTAATGGCACACCTTTGCCCGCTATTGCGGCATCTGATGTTACCTACTACGCTGCTTGTCAGGCCATCTATGCCGACGTAACAGCTGACGGTACGACAACGCGATATAATTCAGCTCAGAAAGCATGGACGGAAGCCATGAAGCACAAGCAGGCAACTATCCGAATCCTGTCAAACCTCGGTAGTGAAGCCAATGTTGGTAATATGACAGAGTTGGTATTCAATCCGGCTAACGAAGGTTCTATCATCACCCTTGACCTCAACGGACATATCTGGACCATGGGTAATCATAAAACAGATGGTGTTTTGGATGCATATAATAAAAATATATTTCTCAATGTAGCTCCTTCAAAAGCAAACTGCAAACTTATCGTTACTGACAACTCAGCCGCAGGCAACGGCTACCTGATGAACAAGCATGACTATGCCGGAAACCTGATTTGTGCTAATGTTACAGGCGGCGAATTGATTTTGCAATGTGGCGGTCTAAAATGTTGCAACACCAATGCCACTAATAATGCCATTGGCGTACAAGCCAATGGCGGTGTGTTCACCATGACGGGTGGTATTGTAGAATCGAAGAAAGACGGGGATGCCGTTACCGGCGGCACGGCTTCAGGAGTCTATTGCTATTCTAATGCCAACCTCTCCGGCGGTACTATCCGAGCTACTAATGCCAAAGCAAATGCGGTAGGTGTATATGTGTTCCGCAATAACGCATCAACCGTTTTGGAAGAGGGGCTGACAGTGGAAGCAAATGCAAAAACCGGAGCATGGACTGTTCATGGCTATGGTACAGTAGATATTCAGGGTGGAACCTATAGGGCAACCGCCACGACAAGCAATGCCCGCGGTATATATATAATTAAATCAGGGACTAATCTTGGTCAGGCTACCGTCAGCGGCAACCCGACATTTACCGTTTCTTCACCAACAGGTAATTTTGGCGTCCTTGTAGATGGTGATGGTTCTGACAAAGTCTATGCTACCATAGAAGGCGGCACTTTTAATGTAACATCTACTACAGGTAATACAGCAGTCGGCGTTCGTGCGCAAAACAATGGTATAGTAACTGTTAAAGATGGTTCATTTACAACGAATCTGGAAGGAGCTGAATCCATCGAAAGTTTTGGTGCATACGCCTATAATAACGGAACGGTAAATATAGAAGGCGGTACGTTTAATGTCAAGTCGGTAAAGAAAAGTGACAATAGTAATGGTGTTAGGTGCTATACCGGTGCTGAGACAAAGCTGAATATCTCAGGAGGTACGTTTACAGTGGATAATGGTCAATATGCTGTTCGCTGCTTCGGCGGTGAAACTACCATTACCGGTAATCCGACATTCACTGCTCGATATGGTGTGGATGCCGGTTCTTGGGCTGCAGCTACGGGA
>JAFVAX010000052.1 GCA_017480285.1 Paludibacteraceae bacterium
CAACTTCTGGTGGAAACAGAAATTTGAGGACGACCGCCTCTATATCGGTACCGACGGCGAGTGTGGTGATAATGGTGGTGATAATGGTGGCGACAACGGTGGTAATGGCGGCGACAATGGTGGCGAATGTCAAAATGGTCCCTATGCCCTCTATGTCAATGGTGCTTCGGTTTCTACATTCGAAGATGCCGGGATGTCGCCTGATGAACTTCCCCAACTTCACGCAACGGCACAACTTGCAGAAGGCGATGTTGTTCAATTTTGCAACACAAGTTGCGATGCTCGTTGGTTCCCGACAAACATTGAGACAGGTGGTGATGTTGACGGTAGCGCAAACTTCGCTGTTTCAGGTGAGAGTGCTGTCTGCAATGTAGCAGGGTGCTACAACTTCTGGTGGAAACAGAAATTTGAGGACGACCGCCTCTATATCGGTACCGATGGTGAATGCGATGGCAATGGCGGAAACAACGGTGGTAATGGCGGTTCTCAAGATCAAGACGGTGGCGTTTGGTACTACAAAGGTTGGATCAATCAGAAAGATGTTGAGCCTTCGGAGGAAACAGCCTTCACTGGTGGTATTGCCAATATGATTAGTTCAGATGTATTCTGCAATGTGATGCTTGTATATCAGGTTCACGGACAGCCAGGACAACAATATATGACTATTCAGCAAGGCACCTCGCCTGAAAGCCCTGCCGACTTCAAACAGTGGGATGCAGGTGATAAGATGCTTGTGCCTCCCGGAACAGAGAAACTTTATCTCTACAAAGGCTTAACAGAAGGTACTGTTACTTTGTCTATTACCGAACTTCCCGGTCGCACACTTATGGGTGCCAACCAAGGTGGTGGAAACGGAGAAAATCCGGGCGACAACCCGGGTGGTAAGACAGACGCTCTTGACGATATTTCAAATGCTAATATAAGTGTTTGCGGTTCTGCGATTATAGCCACAGACTTGGTTCGTATCATCAACGCTTTAGGTCAAGATGTTACTGCTCTCAACGGATCGCTCTCAAAGGGTATGTATATCGTTGTAACAAAAACAGCAACCTGCAAAATTATGTTATAGTTGATATTTGACAGTTGATATTTGATATTTCGTTGTATGGGGTTGCGGTGGCAAAAATGTCACCGAAGTGTACGAAGAAATTATGAATTGCAAATCCTCACTCTGAAACGAGTTCAGGGTGAGGATTGATTTTGGTCAGCGTAAAATCTACGATGCAATATTAATTATTAACTATTAAATATTAACTATTATTGTTTCGCCTTCCTGATAACCGTCTTATATACGGCTATTAGGAAGGTGATTATCATTAGTATAAAACCTATGATACAGAGTATGTTGCCTTTCTTGAGACTATCCGGGTCGAATAAGAATGTTATCTCGTGCTCTCCGGCAGGGATGTTTAATGCCCGAAGCGTATAGTCTGCCCTGAAATGCTCAACAGGCTTGCCGTCGATACTTGCTTTCCAACCGTATGGATAATATATTTCAGAAAATACGGCTAACTGTTCGGTCGTACTGTTGGTCTTATATACAAGTTGCTTCGGGGTATGGCTAAGTAGTGTAATGGTAGCATCGGTATCTCTGTCTTGAGGTGGCAGTTTACCTATATGTTCAAAGCACTTGTCTGCAATAGCAATGCTTTGTAAGTCTAATGTGTTTAGTCCCTCGTTTTCCTCGTTTGCTGTTTGAGCATAATGCAACTCATCTACAAACCAAGCCGGACCGAAAGCGTACGGGTTGAGCCTTACTACAGGTTTGCCGTTTTCGCCACGCTGAATGATATATTTGGTATTGAGCATATTGAGCACCTCTAAATTCATTTTGCTCAGGTGTTCGTCAATCAAGTCTTGATAACGACGCAGTTTGGCAGCCGAATAACCGCCTACAGAACGCAGATAATACGATGTGCGGGCATCGTTGAAGGTATTGACCGTCAGGTTCATTACACGGAAATAGCCATCGTCCTGCAGTATCTGTTTTTCGTAAGGCTGCATCTTGAAAGTCTGATTCATCTGTTGTTGCGTAACAAATAAACTGTCAGGGCAATAGCGTTTTGCTACAGGTATCATATCGCAACCTACCAAAACAGCAAGAAGGCAACTTACTAACCAAGGCTGCATTTTTGTTTTCAAGAAGGCTAACAACACGCATCCCGACAAGATGATAAACATCAAACTTCTCAAAGCATCAGATTTGAGCATACTAATACGCTGATTGATAATAGCATCGTATATCTCTTTGGGCAGTTGGGACTTGAATGCAGCATCGTTTGGCGAGGTGAAGTCGAACATGCTACCTCCAAACAGGGCAAACACCAAGCAAAGCAAACCTGTAAAGATGATACTTGCTATAAGCATAGTTGTGTTATACTTGTTTTTCTTTTCGTCGTTTCTGTCTATGTATAATTGTCGAACTGCCAAAAATCCCAACAATGGCATCGCTATTTCTGCCACAATGAGAATGCTTGATACAGCACGGAACTTGCTGTACATGGGGAAATAACGGAAGAAGAACTCAGTTAGCCACATCATATTATGCCCTAAACTGAGGGCTATGGAGAAAAGTGTGGCAATGAGCAGTGCCCACTTTTTACTACCCGGAACGATAAACAGTCCTAACCAAAACAGCAGATAGATTATAGCCCCTACATACACCGGTCCGACGGTGAAAGGTTGGTCGCCCCAATAGACTGGTGCTTGCTCGCAGAATTGGCGGGCTGTTTTTTCCGGAACGCCCAATTCGCGCATCTCTTTATAGAGTACTGATTTTGTTCCGACATTCATTCCTGATGCTCCGCCTTTGGCATTAGGAATGTATAGAGTGAGTGTTTCTGTAACACCATAACTCCATTGTGTGGCATAGTCAAGGTTCAGACCTTTATCTACTTTAGTATCAGCCGTTTCTTCTTTTACTAAATCCGAATGTCCACCACGCATTGTCTCTTTTGTGTATTCTCTATTGGCAAGAAGGTTTGGTCCGCCTATAGCCATACCAACGAGCATTGCCACAAGAAAACAACCACTGCTTTTGAGAAGTTCTTTATATCGTTTGTCGCGTATGAAGTCGTAGAGATAGGCGATATACAAAAGTCCCACCATCATAAGTATGTAATATGCCATCTGCGGGTGCTGATATAGTGCAAGCGGTGTAAAAAGCATAATAAGGAAGGCTCCCCACAGATATCGCTGTCGGAAAATAAGCAGGAAACCAATAAAAATCATCATCATCCAAGTGATGGCTATCACTTTGGAATTGTGAGATGCACCTATGATGATTATGAAATATGACGAGAATGCCATTGCAAGCGCACCGGCAAGACTTGTGAGTTTGTCAATCTCGTATGTGCGGAGCAAGAGGTAAAATGCCAATAGATAGAAGAACAAGTGGAAGGCGGCATTATGGTTGCCAAAGTAGGCTATGAAAAACAGTGGGCGTAGCAGTTTTTGATGAAGCATCCGATGACCGCCTATCTGGTAGTCCGGCATACCTGAAAACATACCGTCGGTCCAGAAACTGATGTCGCCTGTTGCCTCGCGGTAGTTATTTGGTGCTTTGGCAGCACTTGTGGCATGTACATAGTCGCTTGAATAAATCAGTTTGCCCTCTACGGCAGGAAAGAAAAACACTGTCGCTATAATCACAAAAACGGCTATTATACCGGCAGAAATGCCAATTTGCTTTAAGTTAATGTTTTTAATCATATAAGTATAATTTTATTTTATAGTTGTTTAATTATATTTTGTAGTTCGTTTCTCACTTCCTGTAAGTATTCCACTGCTTTCTGACGCCGATCAACGGCTTTGTTTTCGTTTTGCAAGAGTGTAACTATACGGTCGAGTGAAAGGTCTTGTTTCTCACGCATATACTTTATTCGTTTTGCCAACTGTATATGCTCGTCGGTATAGTACCGTCGGTTGGTTGCGGTACGAATAGGCTTGAATTGCGGAACTGTCTCTTCCCAGTAGTGTAGGGTAGAATAAGGCAACCCAAGCATCTCGCTAACTTGTTTTATACTGTATCTCATTTGTAATATATGTTTATAAAGTTGTTTTTGTATTGTATATATAGAATTTTAATACTTCCTTTTTACCATTATTTAGTTGATATATTTCGGTGAGTTTACCGTTTTCATCGTAGTCGTAATATGTTGTTATACCTCTTGCATCGGTTTTTGTTTTTATGCCAATGTGTGGCAGATATGTATATGTTTCGGTTTGATTTGCAGTTTTTGTTTTTATCAGATAAATGTCGTCCC